>CADBGN010000006.1 GCA_902794155.1 uncultured Bacteroidia bacterium | reverse complement strand
GATCTTGTACATATTGGGAATCATCAGCAAGAGGCCTTGCGAGGCGGTGTAGGTGGTGGTGAGGGCGCCAGCCTGCAGCGAGCCGTGGACGGCACCGGCAGCACCGGCTTCGGATTGCATCTCGACCACTTTGACGGTCTCGCCAAAGATGTTCTTCTGACCTTTAGCGGCCCATTCATCGATATACTCGGCCATCGGCGACGACGGAGTGATAGGATAAATGGCGGCCACTTCACTGAACATGTAGGCAACATGGGCAGCAGCCTGGTTACCATCGCATGTCAAAAATTTCTTTTCTGCCATTTCTTTTGATTTAGAATGAATTTATAATTAGTTGATTAAAAATCAATTACATATTTTGCTGTCAAAAAACCCGACTGCAAAATTTTGCCGCAAAATTAGGCATTCCCCATCAAATAAACAACTACATATCAAAGAATTCTTTTTCACAAAAAAACAACATTTTTTTAGAGGCTATTGAAATTATTTGTACTTTTGCGCGCTCAAAAACAGAAAACATCATTAAACAACATTTAAAACTTATTGAAAATGAAGAAATTAGTTCTTACACTCGGACTGGCCAGCCTCTTCATGGTGGCCTGCAACAACACTCCCAAGGAACCCGTCCAGCCTGCTGAACCCGTTCAAGAAGAGAAGACCGAAGTCGTTGAAGAAAAGCACGAATGCCCCATGCACGCCTTGAAGGAAGAATTTGCCAAGTGGGACGAGATGACCGACGAAGCCAAGGCCGAACTGAACAAGAAGGCCGCCGACGTTTTCACCGCCATGGACGCCGAAATGGAAGCCAAGAAGGCTGAGATGGACGCCAAAGGCGAGCAAGTCTGCAAGGAAATGGCCGAAATGACCGAAGAAGCCAAGGCTGAATGCGAGAAGAAGTGCGCCGAGATGAAGGCCAAGTGGGACAATTTTGCCAACCTGACCGTCGACGAGCAGAAGGACCTCATCATGGAGCGCCTCAATGGCTGCGGTGGTGAAGAAAAGGCCTGCTGCAAGCACGAAGGTGAAGAAGGCCATCAGTGCCAGAACGAAGCCAAGTAAGTTTCATTCACATTTCATCAAAAGAAGAGGGCTGAAAAGTCCTCTTTTTTTTGTACATTTTCTTTCCTCAATCCTTATTTTTTGTATTTTTGCAGTTTAATCCAAACTGCGCCCAAATGTACGCCTATATCACTGGCAAAGTAGTCGAAAAATCGCCCACCTACGTCGTCTTGGACAACCAGGGCATCGGCTATCTCATCAACATCACGCTCAACACCTTCACCGCCATCGGCGAGAAGGAAGAAGTGCGGCTCTACACACATGAGCAAATCCTCGAAGATGCCCACAACCTCTTTGGCTTCTATTCCGCCAAGGAGCGCGACCTCTTCGAACTGCTCATCTCCGTGTCGGGCGTAGGCTGCAACACGGCCAGACTCATTCTCAGTTCACTGACTGTCAACGAACTGAGCAACGCCATCGCCAACGACGACGTAAAGACCATTCAAGCCGTGAAAGGCATCGGCGCCAAGACCGCACAACGCATCGTCATCGACCTGAAGGACAAACTCAAGAAAAACGACTTCCCGACGGAAATTTTCGCCGCTCCAAACAATACTATCAAAGCCGAAGCGTTATCAGCATTGACGATATTGGGCTTCAGCAAAGGCGCTGTCGACAAAGCACTCGACAAACTGCTGAAACAAATGCCTGACGCCACCGTCGAAACGCTGATTAAAGAAGCACTTAAAATATTGTAAACCTGTATTTGTAAGACTCAATGAGACGACATATCTTCCTCACCCTACTCCCGATGCTGTTCGCACTGTTTATTGCCCGAACGGCCTCGGCGGGAGTGTATGACATCTTCTACCCCAACCCTTATACCGTGGAGCCCGACACGACCAAGGTCATCTACCCCATCCCTGTCAACACAGGCAATCCTTTGCAAGACCTCAACAACAAGTCGCCTCTCTACCTCAACGACCCCGACAACTTCAATACGGAAATCATCTACGATCCGCTGACGGGTCAATACACCTTCAAGCGCCGTATCGGCCAGTTCTACTACGACACCCCCACCACCCTTTCGCAAAGCGAATACTTTGAGTATCAGAACAAAAAAGGCATACAGGAATACTGGAAGGAACGCCGCAGCCAAAACGCCCGGTCAACCACCAACGGCAGCTCCATCATCCCTCCGCTTTACATTGGCGGCAAAGCCTTTGAAACCATCTTCGGAAGCAACACCATCGACATCCGCCCCCAAGGCTCCGTCGACCTCACTTTCGGCTTCAAGCACAGCTTCCGCGACGACCCTTCGATGACCGAGCGCCGCAAACGCCACAATGACTTCGTCTTCGAACAAGACATCCAACTCAACGTGATTGCCAAAATCGGTGACAAGATCAACTTCAACATCAACAAGAACACCAAGGCGACCTTCAACTACCAGGACAAGCTCGCACTGAAATACCAAGGCAAGGAAGACGAAATCATTCAACTTCTGGAAGCCGGTAACGTCAGCTTCCCGCTCAATAGCACCCTTATCACGGGTACACAACAGCTGTTTGGTGTGAAGTCGAAACTCAAATTCGGCAAGACCACCGTGTCGTCCATCGTCTCCTACCAAGAGAGTGAGTCACAAAACATCACCGTGCAAGGTGGTGCACAAACCAACCAATTTGAGCTTAGCTGCTTGGAATACGAAGAAAACCGCCACTTCTTCCTTAGCCAGTACTTCCGCGACCAATACGAGGTCGCTCTCTCCACCCTGCCTACCGTCACCTCAAGCGTCAACATCACCAAAATTGAAGTCTGGATCACCAACACCAACACTTCGACACAAAACACTCGTAACATCCTTGCGTTGAACGACTTGGGAGAAGGCAAAGACAATTGGATCTACAATTCGGAAATTACCCCGACCAACAGCAAGGTGTTTCCACGCAATGCGGCCAACAACTTGCTCACCCGCATGGACACGACGCAAATCCGCAGCATCAGCTCTGTGACCAACTACATGAGCAACGACCCCATGCGCATTGGACGGTCGGGCTATATGGTCTCGGGGCGTGATTTCGAGAAAGTGGAGAACGCCCGCCGCCTGAGCAGCACCGAATACTCGCTCAACTCAAAATTAGGTTTCATCTCCTTGAACGTCAGCCTCAACGCCAACCAGACCTTGGCAGTGGCTTACCAATATACCATTGTGGGCTCAGACGAGGTCTATCAAGTCGGTGAATTCTCCGACCAAGGCATCAACACACCCAAGGTGTTGGTGGCTAAGTTGTTGAAAGGCACTACGGTGAACACAAAGATGCCCATTTGGAACCTGATGATGAAGAACGTCTACAACATCAGGGCCTACCAGATTGGTTCTCAGGACTTTATGCTGAACATCTTCTACAACGGCAACTCCAACAGCACACCTTATGGCTATTTCACTGAAGGTTCTGTCAAAGGCGTCTCGCTGCTCAACCTGATGGGTTTGGATAACCTGACCACACAAAACAACCCCATCGCGGGCGGTGATGGTGTGTTTGACTTCTTGGACCGTGCCGCAACGCAAGGCGGTACCATCAACTCGTCAAATGGACGCATCTTCTTCCCCGTGTTGGAGCCTTTTGGCAAGCATATCCACGAAAAGATCTTTCCCAACGAGCCAAACTTGGCCAACAAATACGCCTTTGACTCGCTTTACACCATGACGAAAACCTCTGCTGAACAGTATTCGGAAAAGAACAAGTTCAGCTTGAAGGGCTATTACTCGTCGCAGTCAGGCAGTGAAATCAGCCTCAATGCCATGAATGTGGCACAAGGCTCGGTAACCGTCACTGCTGGTGGCGTGCAACTCGTAGAGAATGTCGACTACACCGTCGACTATACTTTAGGCCGTGTCACCATCCTCAACGAAGGCATCCTCAACTCGGGCACGCCCATCAACATCTCCTTGGAGTCAAACTCCAGTTTCAGTGCCATACGAAAGACCTTCCTTGGTACCCGTGTGGAGCAGGAGTTCAGCCAAGACTTCCATGCGGGAGCCACCATACTCTATTTGGGCGAGAAATCATACACCCAAAAAATCAACTATGGCGAGGAAGCCATTGCCAACACCATCTATGGTGCCGACCTCAGTTACCATACCCAAGCCCGCTGGCTGACGAGCTTCATCAACGCACTGCCGGGAATCAGCACCAAGGCTCCTTCACGCATCAACGTTGACGGTGAATTTGCTCGTTTCATCCCAGGCCTCTCCAAGTCAGCCAGTGAACCTGGCACCTCTTACATCGATGACTTCGAAGGTGCCAAGTCGACCATCGACCTGCGCCTGCCCACCTTATGGTACATGGCCAGCACACCACAGAATCAGACCGACCTCTTCCCTGAGGCGGCTGCCAACACCGGCCTCAACTACGGCAAAAACCGCGCAAAGCTATCGTGGTACGTCATCGACAACTCCATCTTCTACGACCGTAACTCTAATTACCGCCCTGCCAATGTAGACAACGAAGAACTCTCAAAAAACTCAGTCCGTCAGGTGCTTGAGACCGAACTCTTCCCCAACAAAGACATTGAGACCGGCACACAGACCAATATCTCTGTACTTAACTTGGCCTACTATCCAGAAGAACGTGGCCCCTACAACTTCGATGTCGATCCTACACCCTACTCTGCCGGTATCACCGAAGACGGAAAACTGAAAGACCCAAAGAGCCGTTGGGGCGGCATTATGCGCAAGATGGAGTCGACCGACTTTGAAGCGACCAACATCGAATACATAGAATTCTGGTTGATGGACCCCTTCGCCGATGAGGAATTTGCCGACAATCCAGGTAAGCTCTACATCAACCTGGGTGATGTATCGGAAGACATTCTTCGCGACGGACGCAAGTTCTACGAAAATGGCTTGCCCGCCACTTCGACGGTGGAAAACGTAGACACTACAATTTGGGGTCGCGTGCCCACCTTGCAAGACCTTGTAGGTACCTTCAACAATTCATCTGAAGCCCGACAATACCAAGACGTGGGTTACGACGGATTGCGTGACGAGGACGAACGTAACTTCTTCGAAAACACATACTTAAATATCGTCAGGGATCGTTTTGGCGAAGGCTCAACAGCCTACACCAAAGCTTATGATGACCCTTCGGGCGACAACTACCACTACTTCCGCTCCAACGATTGGGATTCGCCTGACGATGAAGTCCACAGAAGTATATTGGCGCGTTACAAAGAGTTCAATGGTCCCGACGGCAACTCACCTGCCGACTACCAACAGACCGAAGGCTATATGAGCAGCAACTCCACCTTGCCCAATGCCGAGGACATCAACGGCGACAACACCCTGAGCGAGTCGGAACGCTACTACCAATATGAAATCGACCTCAACCCCGCCAAGATGGTCGTCGGCCAAAACCATATCGCCGACATCTTCCAATCCGGCGGTGTGGCACTGCCCAACGGACAAATCAGCGGCGTGACATGGTACCAATTCCGCATCCCCATCAGGCAGCCCGACCGCGTCATTGGCCGCATCGACGATTATTCCAGCATCCGCTTCATGCGTATGTTCCTGACCGAGTTCCAGAAGCCTATCGTGCTGCGTTTTGCCACTCTCGACCTCGTGAAAGGCGAATGGCGCACCTATTCGCAGAGCATCCAGGCCCCAGGCGAATATGAACCCAACGACATCAGCAACGAGACCACTTTCGACATCTCAGCCGTCAGTGTTGACGAAAACAGCCGTCGTCAACCAGTGCCATACGTCATTCCACCAGGCATCCAACAAGAACGTGTCATCGGTATGACACAAACCACCCGCATCAACGAGCAGTCACTGCAAATGACCGTCCAGAACCTCGTTGACGGCGATGGTCGCGCCATTTACAAGACCGCTGATTTCGACCTGCGACAATACAAATACCTGAAAATGTTCGTACACGCCGAGGCGGCCCATGAAGACATGCCACTCGACGACCAAGACCTCACTGTATTCATGCGTATCGGTACCGACTTCACAGAGAACTATTACGAATACGAAGTGCCTCTGAAAGTGACGGCTTGGGGAACGCCATACACAAATGACGAGGCCATTTGGCCTGAAATCAACAACCTGGACATCCGATTGGAAGACCTTGTTGAAGTGAAGCAACGGCGCAACGAAGCCATGAACCAACCCAACAGCAACGTACGCCTCAACTACATCTATTCAGAGAAAACCAAAAAAGGCACCGTCGACAACAAAGACTACTACCATACCATCAAGGTGATTGGTAACCCAAGCATCAGCGATGTGGAAGCCATGATGATCGGTATCCGCAACCCGAAGCGTCAAAACCTTGCCGACATTGACGACGGACAGCCCAAGAGTGCTGTGATTTGGGTCAACGAACTGCGCCTCACCGACTTGAACAGCAACGGAGGTTTGGCAGCCACGGGACGTGTGGAAGCCACCCTTGCCGATTTGGGTCGTGTGAGCGTCAACGGCTCCTATAGCTCAGCTGGTTTCGGCGCCTTGGACAGCCGCATCACCAACAATACCTTTGAGGCGAGATCTGTATTTAATGTTGCCACCGACCTCGAGTTGGGCAAGTTCTTCGAAAACACTGGCCTTAAAATCCCGATGCACATCGACTACGGGCAGAACAAAGTCACACCGCTCTATAACCCCTACGACCCTGACATCAAGCTGAAAGACGCTCTTGACGCCATGAATAGTGATGAAGAACGGGCTGAATTCACCTCCACCATCCACGACTACACCCGACAGAAGAACATCAACTTCATGAACGTCAGGAAGGAACGTGTCAACAAAAAACGCAATGATGAAAGCGGTGAAAAAGACAAAAAAGAGAAAGAGAAGCCAAAAGAGAATACAAGAGATCCAAACAGAAGCCTCAGTGGACGTGGTAACATGCCCAAGGTGCATTTCTATGACATAGAGAACTTCAACCTCTCCTTTGCCTATAGCGAGACTTTCCAAGAGAACACCGACATCAAGTCATACATGGTGAAGACCTATCGCGGAGGATTAGGCTACAACTATGCCGGCAATCCCAAGCCTGTTGAGCCTTTCGCCAAAGCCAAGTGGGCCTCAAAGCCAGCCTTACAAATCATCAAGGACATCAACTTCTACTACGCACCCAAGAGCATCGTCTTCAACACCGAGATGTATCGCTACTACTCGGAACGTGAGATGCGCAACAAGAGTGGCGGAGTCATCAACATCATCCCGACCTATTCAAAACAATGGGACTGGACACGTAACTATCAGGTGCGTTATGACCTCACCAAAGCACTCACCTTCGACTATTCAGCACAAGCTCAGGCATACATCTACGAGCCGGCGGGCTTCGTTGACCGCAATGTCGACCCCGAAAAATGGCAAAAGGTACAGGACACCATCAAGAACGAGCTGAAGAACTTGGGCTCCGTGTCGCGCTACACGCAAAACTTCAATGCAAGCTACACCCTGCCCATCAACAAGATCCCAATCTTCAACTGGATCACCGCCAGCGCCACCTACCAAGGCACATACAACTGGACGGCCCCTGCCAAATCCATACAGCATCGTTTGGGTAACACCATCGACAACTCTGGCAACATCCAAGGCAATGCCGCACTCGACTTCACCAAACTTTACAACAAGGTGCCTTACCTGAAACAGGTCAACTCGCCCCAACGCCGCAGCGACAGCAAGACAGAAAAAGACCAAAAAGGCAAAGGCAAAAAGGAAGCGACAGAAAAAGATAAAGAGAAAGACAAGAAAGAGACAGACAAAAAAGATGCCAAGGAAAAAGGAGGAAAGGAAGACACTCAACTTGCCGACTCCACCAAGACCACAACCAAGACAAACTATGGCAAAATTGTCCTCGACAACTCTTTGCGCATACTCACCTTAGTCAAAAAAGTGTCGGGCACCTATTCGCTCAACCAAGGCCAATCGCTGCCTGGATTCATGCCCAAGACTGAATACCTTGGCATGAACACCTTAGGATGGTCACCTGGTCTCGGCTTCGTCTTAGGCAGCAACTTCGGCAGCGATGCCAACATTTACGACAAAGCCGTGCTGAACAGTATTGATGTGGAAGATGCAAAACGGTGGCTCACTACCGATTCCATCCTCAGCGATCCCTACGTACGTCGCATGACGGAAAACATCAATTTCCGTGTCAATGCTGAGCCTTTGCCCGGCATCAAGATCGACTTCACTGGAAACCGTAGCTACGCCGAAAACGAGCAGCATTACTTCCGATACAACGAGATGACCAACAGCTACGACGTGTTCACTCCGACCAACAATGGAAGTTTCAGCATGAGTTACTTCATGGCCGGTACGTCCTTCGTTCCTTCCGATTCCACCTCGTCACGATTGTTCGATAACTTGTTAGAGAACAGAAAGATTATTGCCGAACGTATCGCACGCAACAACCCACAATGGATTGACCAAGTAAATGAATACACCTTCGACAGCATTGCAGGTGACTACTTCCCGAAGGGCTATGGATCTAGCTCCATGGATGTGTTGCTCTACTCCTTCATCGCCGCTTATACTGGCAAGGATCCCAACACCATCAACCTCACCCCCTTCCCACGTTTCCCCTTGCCCAACTGGAACCTCACCTACAACGGCTTGACTAACATTCCGTCAATCAGCAAGATCTTCAAGACCGTCAGCATCACCCACGGCTACAAGTCGAACTATGCCATCAACGCTTGGGCAAGCAACGTATATTACGATGAAAACAATAGCATTCAGACCTTTGAGAACTCCGATCTCATCATACCCAAATACGACATGTCCCAAATCGTCCTCAACGAGCAATACACTCCATTGTTGGGTGTCGACCTCGGCCTGCAAAACTCCATGACCCTTAACATGCAATTCAAGAAATCGAGGACTTTGACGCTGAGTTTCGCCAACAACCAACTCACAGAGGTGAACGGACGTGAAATCGTAGTTGGAGGTGGCTACCGTATCAAGAACCTATCGTTCAACTTCACGCCTATAGGCAGCGGTGGCAAGGCACAAACCGTCAAAAACGACCTCGTGTTAAAACTCGACATCGGCTTCAAGAGAGACATCACCATCCTTCGCCGCATCGACGAGAACAACAACCAAGTGTCGGCTGGCCAGAACAAAATCAACTTCTATCTCACCGCCGACTACAACTTCAGCCAACGTTTGGCGGCCCAGGCCTTCTTCAAGTACGACCTCTCCATACCCGAAGTGGCCAATACCTTCCGAAACTCCACCACATACGGTGGCATCACGCTCAGGCTCAGCCTAGCACAATAAAATTTTCAACAAAATGTGAAGTGAGCCACTAAAATATGTAATTTCGCAGCCTAAATAGAAACACTTTAAAACATTTATCAAATGAATATTCCAGCAAATCTGAAGTACACGAACGACGACGAATGGATCCGCCTCGAAGGCGAAGAAGCCTACGTCGGCATCACCGATTACGCACAACACGAACTTGGCGACATCACTTTCGTTGATGTTGACCCCGACATCGTCGGCGAGACCCTTGACGCCCAAGAAGAATTCGGCGCCATCGAAGCCGTGAAAACCACCGCCGAGCTGCTCATGCCCGTGGCTGGCGAAATCCTTGAAGTCAACGAAGCCCTCGCTGACGAAGAGAACGCCAAACTCGTCAACACCGATCCCTACGGCGAAGCTTGGATCATCAAGATCAAAGTGAACGACGTCGCCGAACTCGACGGCCTCCTCGATGCCGCCGCTTACGAAGCCAAGATCGGTTAATCCCTTGGAACGACTGACCAGAAATAGTATCCCGGGAATCCTTTGCGGAATTGTCATTCTGATTCTGACTGGAATCCCGGGTTCTTTGTTTCCCCGCGTCAAACCTGCCATCGGTCTCGACAAGGTAGCTCATGCCATCATGTATGCAGGTTTCGCCTTTGCCTGCCTCTGGGGCTATCGCAAACAATTTGTTTCCAACGGATTAGCATACAAAAGAAAGGCTATCATCCTAACTACTATCATCAGCATTGCCTACGGATGCCTCACTGAATTGATGCAGGAAACAATACCCTTTCTCCATCGCACTGGCGACTGGCGCGACCTCATTGCCGACAGCATCGGTACAGGTTTAGGAGTACTTGTTTTTTATCTTTTTTTTCGTCGAAAAAAATAAAATTCATTTCTGTTGCGTTTTATAAGCAAATTATTACTACTTTCGCAACGTCAATTGGAAAGTAGAATTTAAAACATACAACCATGGAAGAGAAAAAATCACCTAAGGCTAATCTTGAGAACAAGAAACTGATGTTCATACAGATAGGTATGATTATCAGCTTGCTCATCGCTTGGGCGGCCTTCGAGTACAAGAGCTACGACAAGCGCCAACTCGACGAAAGCTTCAAACGTCAAGCGGAAAACATCGAAGAAGATTTGGTGGAAATCACCAAGCAAGAAGAGCAAAAGCCACAGCCCGTGGAAGTGCCTCAACAAACCACTCAGCTCGAAATTGTGGATGACAATGTAGAGACAAAGGACATCGAAATCAACGCCGAAGTGGAACAGAACGAAGTCATTGAAGAGTATGTTGCCCCTGAGGTCGTGGAAGAAGAAGTTGTGGAACAGGAGATCTTCCAAATCGTGGAAGAGATGCCTGCCTTCCCTGGAGGCGAAGCCAAACTGATGGAGTATGTGGGCAAAAACATCAAGTATCCTCAGATTGCTCGTGAGACTGGCATCCAAGGCCGCGTGTTCATCGGTTTCGTTGTCGAACCTGACGGTTCCGTCTCCAATGTGAAGCTGCTCCGTGGCATCGGTGGTGGCTGCGACGAAGAAGCCATGCGCGTTGTCAAGTCAATGCCGAAGTGGAAACCCGGCAAACAGCGTGGTAAGGCCGTGCGTGTGTCTTATCAGATTCCTGTGTTCTTCAAGCTGCAGTAAACAGTTGAAGAAAGGTGAAATGAATAATCCGGCGCAATGCGTCGGATTTTTTTCGTTTTGTAGAGACGCATTCAATGCGTCTCTACAGCAAAATAATTGTGAACAATCTCTGCCTTGGCGGGACCAACAATCTCGGTGAGGCGTTCCAACGAAGCCTCCCTGATGCCTTTCACGGACTTCAGTTCCAACAAAAGCTTCTCTGCCGTCTTTTTCCCTATCCCCTTGATGTCGGCCAACTCGGAATGCATGAAACCTTTCTCAAACTTCTTCCTATGGAAGGTGATGGCAAAACGGTGCACCTCATCTTGGATATGCGCCAGCAGACGGAACACCTCTGAATTGGGCTTCAAACCCACCACACGCGGCGGAAAACCGAACAGCAATTCATTCGTGCGGTGACGGTCGTCCTTGGCCAAGCCCGCAATGGGAATGTCGACATGCAATTCATCCTGAATTACCTGACGCACTACCTCCATCTGACCCTTGCCACCATCGGTAATGATGAGGTTGGGCAAAGGTTTATCTTCATCAATCAACCTAGAATAACGACGACGCACCACCTCTTTCATCGAGGCGTAGTCGTCGGGACCTTCCACCGTCTTGATGTTGAAATGTCGGTAACCCGCCTTGTTGGGCTTGCCATTCACAAACTGCACCATGCCAGCCACGGCGTAGTCGCCCTGAAAGTTGGAGTTGTCGAAGCATTCAATGACTTCAGGTACCACTTCCAATTGTAAAGCCTCTTTGAGACTGTTGAGCACGCGTTTTTGATGCCTTTCAGGATCAACCAAGGTAAGCTGTTTCTCCAAGTCAATCTTGTACTGGATGGCATTGCGACGAGAGAGGTCGAGGAGTTTCAGTTTGTCACCGCGCTGGGGAATAGTCACTTGCACCTCATCAATCGGATAATCCAATTTCACAGGCACAATGATTTCAGGGGCATGATCGTCGAATTGCTGTCGCAAGTCGGTTACAGCCAAGAGTAAAAGTTCTTCCGCCGTCTCTTCCAAACGGCGCTTCATCTCGAAGGAATGGCTCTGGACCACAGCACCGTCTTTCACCTTCATATAGTTGACATAGAAAGATTCGCCCTCGTCAACATATGAAAACACCTCCACATTGTGAATCGTGGTACTGACCACGGTGGAGCGGCTACGATATTCTTCCAAGAGGTCGTATTTCTCCTTAATGAGTTGAGCTTCCTCAAACTCCATGCGCGAGGCATAGTCCATCATGGCCGATTTCAAGCCTCGAAGCACCCATCCCAGGTTGCCCTTGATAACTTCGCAAATCTCAGCAATCATGGCGTTGTAGTCTTCTTTGGAGATCAAGCCTTCGCAGGGACCGTTGCATTTATGGATGTGGTAGTCGAGGCACACCTTGTATTTCCCTTTTTCGACACCTGCTTCCGTTAACGGCGTGCGGCAGGAGCGTACCTTGTAAACCTGACCGAGCAAGTCCAACAGGATATGTGCCGTGCGTACCGAAGGATATGGGCCGAAATACTCCGAACCATCGTTCACTTTGCGCCGAGTGAGGAACACGCGCGGAAAGGCCTCCTTCTTGATGCAGATCCAAGGGTAGGTCTTGTCGTCCTTGAGCATGATGTTGTAGCGCGGCTTGTACTGCTTGATCATCGTGTTCTCCAGCAGCAGAGCCTCCGACTCCGAGTCAACGATGCTGTATTCAAGGTCTACGATTTTGCTCACCAAGACCCGCGTTTTGCCCGTTTGTTCCTTATTGAAATAACTGTTGACACGGCGTTTCAGGTTCTTGGCCTTACCCACGTAAATAAGGGTGCCGTTTTTGTCGAAATAGCGGTACACGCCAGGCTTGTTGGGCAGCGCGGCGAGCTTTTGTTTTACTATTTCTGGCAGGTCTTGCATGCAGTTTGTTTTTTTAATCCCCCTATCCCCCTTCAAAGGGGGAACAGCTTTCACATAAAAATAAGCTGTTCCCCCTCAGAGAGGGGGCTAGGGGGAGTAAACTATTCCTATTTCTTCCTCATATGATCCCAGCCTTGGGCTTTGATAGGGATGACGTGGTTGTCAGGCGTAATCATCTCGGCCACGCCTTTGTCGTCAGTCATATAGCCGATGACCGTCACGTCTGCCGACAGGGTCTGTATCTTCTCGTAGTCCTTCTGGTCAATGGTAAAGAGCAATTCATAATCCTCTCCCCCACTCAATGCTGCCACCGAAGGTACGATTTGGAACTCCTTGGCCATCTTGTCCGTAGTCGGGTCGATCGGGATCTTGTTTTCATAGAGTTGGCAGCCCACGCCCGATTCCTTGCAGAGATGCAAGATTTCAGAGGCCAAGCCATCGGAGATGTCGATCATCGAAGTGGGTTTGATGCCCAAGGTCTTGAATTGCTCCACAATGTCCTTACGGGCTTCGGGCTTCAGTTGGCGTTCCAGCACATACTCCATGCCTTTCAGTTGGGGTTGCATGTTGGGATTGGAAAGGAACTCCACCTTTTCGCGTTCGAGAATGAGCAGACCGATGTAGGCACCGCCCAAGTCACCACTCACGCAGAGCAGGTCGTTCTTCTTGGCACCGCTGCGGTAGACGATGTCCTCATCCTTGGCCATGCCGATGACTGTGATGGAGATGACAAGGCCTGTTTTGCTGCTTGTGGTATCTCCACCCACCATATCAACATTATAACGCTCGCAAGCCAAGCGGATGCCAGCATATAACTCATCCAAGGCCTCAGCGGAATAGCGGCTCGACACGCCCAGTCCGACTACAATTTGTGTGGGGGTGCCGTTCATGGCGTAGATGTCGGAGAAATTGGAGACGGCCGCTTTGTAGCCAAGGTGTTTCAGCGGACAGTAGGTCATGTCGAAATGGATGCCTTCAATGAGCATATCGACCGAGACAAGGGTGCGATAGCCTTCGTGGTTGATGACGGCGGCATCATCGCCGACGCCTTTTAGCGAAGAAGCATTACGCAAGGGAAAATCCTGCGTCAGTTGGTCGATGAGGCCGAATTCACCAAGTTCATCGAGTTCGGTCAAGGGTTTGTTTTCTTCTGCCATATTCTTCATTATTATTGGCTGCAAAGGTAAGTTTTTTTCCTAACTTTGCGCCATGAAAACCATTAAAGACATTTATAAGATTGGTGTAGGCCCTTCGAGCAGCCACACCATGGGCCCGCAGAAGGCGGCCTCCCTGTTCAATAGCCGTTTCCCCAACGCAACCTCGTTTGAAGTGACACTTTATGGCAGCCTCGCCGCCACGGGCAAGGGTCACATGACCGACAAGGCCATCCTCAACACCCTCCAGGCGCCTACAGAAATCGTTTGGAAACCTAATGTCATCCTTCCGTTTCATCCTAACGGCATGTTGTTCAAGGCTTTCGATGCGAAGAAAAACCTTCTCGGCGACTGGCAGGTGTTCAGCATAGGCGGCGGCAACCTGGCCGAAGAAGGCAAATTGGATAAATCGCCAGAGGTCTACCCGCTATCGAAGATGACCGACATCCTCAACTGGTGCGAGCGCACTGGGCGCACCTATTGGGAGTATGTGTACGAATACGAGAACCAAAAGGAGATTGAGGACTACATGCTGAAGGTTTGGCAGGTGATGAAGACGGCCGTTGAGCGCGGTCTTCAAGCCGAGGGTGTCCTTCCCGGACCGCTCAACTTAAGCCGCAAAGCCGCAACTTACCACATCAAGGCATCAGGTTACACACACACTCTGAAAAGCCGTGGCTTGGTATATTCCTATGCCTTGGCCGTCTCGGAAGAGAACGCTTCGGGCGGTGTCATCGTCACAGCACCGACCTGCGGGTCGTGCGGCGTGATGCCTGCTGTATTATATCATCTCTCAAAGAGTTATGACTTCACTGAACAACGCATTGTCCGTGCCTTGGTGACGGCAGGACTGGTAGGCAACATCGTGCGTACCAACGCTTCCATCTCCGGCGCAGAGGTGGGTTGTCAAGGCGAGGTAGGCGTGGCCTGTGCCATGGCTGCCGCTGCTGCCAACCAGTTGTTTGGGGGAAGTCCAGCCCAAATCGAATACGCTGCAGAGATGGCGCTTGAACACCACTTGGGCATGACCTGCGACCCCGTTTGCGGTCTTGTCCAAATTCCTTGTATCGAGCGCAACGCCTACGCCGCTGCCCGTGCCCTCGACTCCAACATCTACTCCACCTTCTCCGACGGTCACCATCGTGTGTCGTTCGATAAAGTCGTGGAAACGATGAAAGAAACCGGCAAGGATTTGCCATCGCTTTATAAGGAGACCTCGCAAGGCGGACTGGCGAGGGATTACACACAGATGAGCTAAAAACGAAAAAGCCACTTATGAGTGGCTTTTTTCGTTGTGGTCCCACTAGGGCTTGAACCTAGGACCTACTGATTATGAGTCAGTTGCTCTAACCAACTGCGCTATGGGACCGCAAAAAACCAAGCAAATTCACACTTTTCAGCGTTTTTTCTTGCTTTTTGCGCTGCAAATTTACAATTTTGCACCGAAATAGACTGAAATTTTCTCAAAAATGAGCGCAAAAATCAAGAATATCATCTTCGACCTCGGCGGCGTGGTCCTCGACATTGACGAAAGCATTGTTTATAAAGAACTCGAAAAAATGGGCATCAGCACTTCGGAATTGGCTCAATCAAAGGAGTTTATAGACATTATGAGCAAATTCGACACTGGCATCTACACCGCCCCCACCTTCCGCAAAAAAACCAAAGCCCTTCTCGGTCAGGAAAAAATGACAGACCAGAGATTCGACGCCATTTGGAACGCCATGCTCCTGGACATCCCCCGCGAACGCATAGAGGCCATTGAGAAGGTGAAGAAACACTACAAGATCTTCTTGATGAGCAATTCCAACGTAATTCATTACGATTTGTACGTTAGAGATTTGCAGCTACGTTTCGGCTACCACGAGTTTGACGAACTGTTCAACAAATCCTATTTTTCCTTTGCCGAACACCTGGAAAAACCCGACCCGCGCTTTTTCGAGCTCATTCTTGACCATGAAGGGCTGTTGCCTGAAGAGACCCTTTTCATCGATGACACAGCAGCAAATATTGAGGTTGCCAAGTCATTGGGTATCAAGACGTATCATATTAGCCGCGAGGAACTGGTGAGGAATTTGTTTGAGAATGGAGTTTTGAAGGAAGGGGTGGTCGAATAATCACAAAACCTTCAAAACTTACAAAACCATTATTTCAACAAGAAAGTCGCCAACCGGCTCCTTTTCTAAGCATCCTAAAGGATGCAGTTTTGACTGTTTGATATGTGTTTTGACTCACATGCAACCGTAGGTTGCGTTGCAATGTCACCCAGCTGGGTGACATTGCCAGTTCAATTATTACAAGTTTTGATTGTTTTGTGGGTTTTGTGACAAATAATAATGGGCAATCTCGTCAAGTATTCCAAAAACCTCTTCAACTGAAAGCGTCTCCATCAACCTCATTTTGAACGGTTTGAAGTTCGGTAGGCCCTTGAAATAAGCCGACCAATGCTTGCGGATTTCCAATAAAGCAATGTGTTCGCCCTTCCACTCGATGGAACGTTGTAAATGTATCTTGCTGACGCGAATGCGTTCTGCCACATCGGGCAAGGGCGACTCTTCACCTGTTTCCAAATATTGTCTTATCTGGCTGAAAATCCAAGGATTGCCGTATGAAGCGCGGCCAATCATCAGTCCATCTACACCAAATGTATCCTTATAATACTTTGCAGAAGGTCCATCCACCACGTCGCCGTTGCCAATGATGGGAATGTGCATGCGGGGATTGTTTTTCACCGCTCCGATTAACGTCCAGTCGGCAGGCTCGCTGTATTTGGTGGTGCGCAGACGGCCATGGATGGTCAGGGCAGCAATGCCCACATCTTGCAGGCGTTCGGCGATGTCGACGATTTCGCGGTGTGCATCATCGTAGCCGAGGCGTGTCTTGACCGTCACGGGCGTCTTCACAGCCTCCACCACAGCTTTGGTGATGGCCACCATCTTAGGGATGTCGTTCATAATGCCCGAGCCTGCACCTTTCGAGGCCACCTTCTTCACCGGACAGCCAAAATTGATGTCGATGATATCAGGATGGGCTGTCTCGGCATAACGCGCCGCCTCAACCATAGGATCGACGGCATTACCAAAGATCTGTATGCCTACAGGACGCTCAAATTCCTCGAAATCGAGTTTCTTGATGCTTTTCACCGAATCGCGGATGAGACCGTCGGCGGAGATGAACTCCGAGTAGACCACGTCGGCGCCAAAGAGTTTGCAGACATAACGGAACGGCGGGTCCGACACGTCTTCCATAGGCGCGAGGAGCAGGGGATAATGCTCGAATTCGAGGTGGGCGAGTTTATACATTTTTTGGTATCGGCCCTTCGACAAGCTCAGGGACCTTGGATTTTACGCTGCAAAAGTACAAAAAGTGTATCTTTGCAGCAAAATAAACCGCATCATGAAAGACAACCTGAAACAATCCACGGGAATCAGAATTCTTATCTTTTTGGTCATTTTATTGATCAGCGGCCTGATAGGTATTGCTGCCTCCGCTTTATTTATGTTCGCTGGCGACACGGGCATGAAACTCGGACAAGGCATCAGTTCCATCTTCATGTTTGTTGTACCACCCATTGTGTACTATATCATCACGCGCAAAGAACACCAAATGAAAGATTTGGGGCTTCGCAAGCTCACACCTCCTTGTTGGCTCATCTTCATAGGAGCCGTTTTGATGTTCATCTCACTGCCGGTCTCCAACCTGCTGACCGAATGGAACGAAGGTATGAAACTGGGAGGTGCGTTCCAAATGTTGGAAGACATGATGAAGACTCTGGAACAAACCGCCACCGACCTTACTGAGCGCATGCTCAACGTCGACACCATCGGAGGTTTGCTACTCAACCTGATCATCATCGCATTGATACCTGCCGTGGGCGAGGAACTGACCTTCCGTGGCGTGGTACAACAAGGGCTGACACGAAGAATGAACCCACATGTCGCCATTATCCTTTCAGCTGCCATCTTTTCCTTCATCCACTTCCAATTCTACGGCTTCCTGACGCGTATGTTCCTCGGCATGCTCTTAGGCTACATGTTCTACATCACTGGCTCACTGTGGACGAGCATCCTCATGCACTTCCTCAACAACGGAAGCGCTGTTTTAATCTATTACCTTAACAACAAGGGTATCATCAATGTCGATGTCGACCACTTTGGCGCCACGCAAAGCGTATGGCTCATCATCGTCAGTGCGGTGGTGACCATCGGACTCATCGCTTGGAGTTGGATCAAGGCGCAGCCCAAGAAACAAGCCGAGACTACTCCCTTAACTCCGCCAGCGGGAAACAATTAAAGGAACTTATCCAAGAAGATAAAGGGCATCAGCGACTCGACACCGTCAAATACCATGACGGGTCCTGTATCGCCTTGGCAGAGCACACGCAAAGGTTTTTTCGAAACCTGTTCAACCTCCACCATCACCTGACGGCAAGCCCCGCAAGGGGCGACGGGTTCGTCGATGGCTTTTGTGGCCGACCATGCCGTCACCGCCAAGGCCTCGAAAGGCACACCCGGATATTGTGCCATGGCGGCAAACATCGCCACTCTTTCGGCACACAAACCGCTGGGATAGGCAGCATTTTCGATATTGTTGCCCAATACAACAGCGCCATTGGCCAAGCGCACGGCAGCACCCACATTGAACTTGGAATAAGGTGCGTATGCATTACGAGCCGCCTCGTGGGCATGCCGCAGCAATTCACCATCGCTCGGGTCGAGTTCCTCAAGATGATCGTAAACAGTGTAAGGGCAAATAAAACGTTCTTTTTTCATGATGGCATCATTTTTCATTCATGATGCCGCAAAGATAAGGAAAAAAAACTTATTGATTGACATCCACACTTCTTTGAGGCTTGGCAAACAGCAACAAAGACATAAAGAAGGCAAACAGGGTGGCACCCGCTTGGGTCTCAAGGGTGTCTTCGGGGAACATAGAGAGCAGCATGATGCAAAGGAACACTATATACAAATAAGTGTGATTTCGTTTTGACGCAAACCAAGGATAAAGCAAGACGAAAAGGAAGAAAGCTAAGCCCACCAAACCGAACGCCACTGCGATCGCAAGGTACTGGTTATGGGCACGGAATCGAAACTCCTCTTTCAGCGGAGAATGGATCTTATCGTAGGTCCGGGCAAAGGTTTGCGGCACATCGCCCGTGCCCACACCAAACCAAGGATGGCGTCCTATAATATGGAATGAAGCCCTCGTGTACTCAATGCGTTGCGAAAGCGAGCCACCATTGGGATTGTTGTAGCGGCGGTAGAGATTGTATTCAAACAGCGTTGAAGAAAGTCGCGCTCGAAGGCCGGGATGTTTCCAGTTGTTGTAGTTGGCCACCCCCTGCTCGATGTTGTGAATGTCCTCGTCCGTCAAGGCCATCACTCCTTCCGCATCTTTGCGCAAATCCTTTGAGGTGAGGTAACGCGCCAAGGTGGCTTCAAGGTTCTCGCCATCGGCGGTAGTGCCGTCAAAAGGCAATTCGCTGCGCTGTGACCAAGCCTCTCTCAACTCCGTTCGGTTGTAGTATAGGCCTACATATTTGCCGTCCTCAACGGGATTATGTATCGTGTCATGCCAATAGGGATTGCCTTGTGCCGTCGTCTTCTCCAAAGTACTGAAATCGACGGGCTTCACCTCCACCACAGGTTTGGCGACAACCCAAACCACCACCACGATGGCCACTATGACAGCCAAAGCTGATGCCCCAAGGGCAACACGCCAGCCTCTACCCTTTTTCCATCGCAGGAAAGCAAATAGCAATGTGGCAAGGGCGACAGCAACCAAAATCACATAGCCCGACAAAGATTCAAAAATGAAAACCACATAGGCAAACCAAAACAGCAAGAGCCACATCAGGAATTGGTCAACAACCACCTTTATCCCAAAGCTCGGCACACCTTTCCCTTTCGAAATACGTCTTTTATAAAGGTAATACCCAATCACCGCCATGCTGAAGACGATGTTGAGGCAAAAACGGATATGACTGATGAAACGGGAAATCTCGCGGACGTCCTCGTAGTCGTGTCTTATATATCGGAAGAAACTGAACTGCGTGGCGATGAAGACCGAAAGCACATAAACGAGCAGCACAAAATCGAAACGTTTGCGGTCAAGTGGTTCCATGCTCGACAACACGAAAGGCATAACTAAAATTGGCAGCTTGACACGAAGGTCTTTCAGGGCATACTCGAAATCAGAGGTCCACAGTAATCCGACAACGTGCATGAGATAGAATGCGACCAGCAAAACAGCGGCTTTATTGTGCCAAAACCGAGATAGCTTTTGCTTGAAGTCTCTGGCGACAATGCCTTCCACGAGCCAAACGAGGACAAGCCAAAATTGCGACATGCCCATCAAGAACGGCGAGAGTGTCAGGCCAACGGCCACCATCAGCAAACCCAATAAGTAGGCTTGGTTCAGGTAGGGTCGTATGGAAGCCTGCGCCTTCATCACTTGCCACTCAAGACGCTGTGATATTCGTCCTTGCCGTTGGTGTTAAGCAGTATTTCAAAGGCGCGTTTCAAGTCAGGGTCATCGTTCAAAGATGCGATAATTCGACCTTTCTGATAATAGTAACGTCCCACGATCTCAGAACGCAGCAATTCCTCTATGTCCTTGCGATTGCTGAGCAAATCATTGTCCTTCTCGGCAGCAAGGTTTTTCTCCAACGCTTCGATTTGTGGTTTTATCTTGTCGAGATAACCTTCGTCCTTGGCGGTTTTCTTCAGCTTCTCGATGGCTTTCTCACTCTCAGTAGTGTAGCTGAACTTCTTGTCCTTCACGAACTTCATAAAGTCCTGATAAGTGGCCTCGTCAATTTGGAAGCGTTCGGCTGATGCTATACTCTTATGCTCGCTGTAGAACTTGTTGGCATAGTCGAAGATATAGTTCTTGCCAAAGAGATAGGCCGTCACCGTGGCGTAAGGGTCACGACTGACCTTCACATCGGGGGTGATGCCATGGCCTTCGTAGACAGTCCGGCCGCCCATAGTCTTGAATGCTTTACCGAGGGTGTCTTTCTTCATCTGGGCAGTGTCTTTCTTATGCGAATAGTCGATCTCCTGAATGCACCGTCCACTAGGGATGTAGTAGTGAGCCACCGTGACCTTCATCTGGGTGTTGTAGCTCAGAGGTAAGATATTTTGTACCAGTCCTTTACCAAAAGTCCTTTGTCCGATGATGACACCGCGGTCATAGTCCTGGATGGCACCCGCCACAATCTCACTGGCTGAGGCACTGCTGCCGTCGACGAGGATGGCCAAAGGGATCTCAAGGTCCACAGGCTCGTTGGTGGTGGGATGCATGCTGTTGGCCGTGGCAGCCTTGCCCTTCATCGAGACCACAGGTTTGCCTTTGGGAATGAAGAGGTTGACGATGTCGACCGCTTCGTTCATAAGACCACCTCCATTACCGCGTAAGTCGATGACGAAGCCTTTTAATTCATTACCTTTTTTCATCTCCACAAACTTCTCCTTCACTTCCTTGGCTGCATCACGGGTGAAGCCACTCAAAGAGAGATAGGCGATGCCGTTGTCGAACACCTTATAATAAGGTATGTTGTCGATCTTCACCTTCTCGCGCTTCAATTTGATTTCCAAAGGCTGCTCTTGACCATACCGCTTGAGTTTCAACGTCACCTCAGTGCCAGGTTGCCCCTTCAGCAGGTTACTGACCTCTTGGGTGTTCTTTTTCTTGCAGTCCACGCCGTTCACCTCAAGTATGGCATCGCCAGCAATGATGCCCGCTTTCTGTGCCGGCCAACCTTCGTAGGGGTCGGAGATGCGGGTGAACTCGCCATCGTATTGGATGATGGCGCCGATGCCACCGTATTCGCCTGTGGTCATGAACTTGGCGTTCTCGATGTCCGACTCGGGGATGAAGACCGTGTAGGGGTCGAGATCATCGAGCATAGCCTTGATGGCCTTCTCGTTGAGTTCGCCCGGGTTGATTTCGTCAACATAGTTGAGGTTCAGCTCACGCAGGAGACTGTTGTAGATGTCGAGGCTTTTGGCAATTTCGAAGTTGTTCTGCTTCTCTTGGGCGAAGAGACCCAGCGGAAGAAGCAATGCGACTAAAAAAACAAAAAGTTGTATCTTTTTCATATTCAATTATTAAACTCTAAACTAATTAGGGCACCGGGTCATAGCCGCTGCCACCCCAAGGGTTGCAGGAGAGGATGCGCTTGAAGGTAAGCCAGCCGCCTTTGAAGAAGCCGTATTTTTGTATGGCCTCAATGCCGTAGTTGGAACATGTGGGCGTATAGCGGCAACTGTTACCTATGAATGGCGACAAAGTCACCTGATAGATCCGAATCAAAAGAATCAGGAACTTAGCTGGCAGTTGGGTGATGTGTTTCATGGTTGATGAACCTCGTCGAATCATGATTGGTGAGCTTAGTCGAACTATACTTATTAATCAGCTCATTAACGGCTTTTTTCGTCTTATCATACATCTCATCGTAGCTATGGATGACCGTAGCCGTATAGACTAACGCTACATCCAAGGAAATATTATCCCTTTCGCAGATTTCATAAAGCGCCGCCTTGTTGCGCCTCCACGACTCGCGGATCAAACGTTTCACACGGTTACGCTTAATGGCATGACGGAAGCGCTTTTTGGAGACTGAAACGAGCAAACGGACAGTGATGGGACGCATTTCGTCTTGCCGAAACAAGTATATAACCCGATAGGGATATACACTTATGCCACGGCCTTTTTCAAAAAGCGCCTGGATGTCGTTTTCTTTACAAATCCTCTCGTATTTGGGGAGTCCCTCCGTAGCCGTCATTGGTTAAAACGCTTTGGAAGACAGGTGTTTATTTCTTCTTGCTCTTCTTGTACTCGGCGGCGATGTATTCCTCCATGGCCATAGTCATGGAAGGGGCCGTTTGTGTGGGCGCACGGAAATTGAGCTCAAAGCCAGCGTCAATGATGGCTTGGCAGGTTGCCTCGCCAAAGCCACCAATAGCGACTTCTTTCTGTTCAAAATCGGGGAAGTTCTCTTTCAGTGAATGGATTCCAGCAGGACTGAAGAAGACCAACATGTCGTAATCATTGATTTTCACCACATCCTTCAGGTCGGCAGGCACCGTGCGAAACATCACAGCCTTGGTGAAATTCAACTTGGCAGCCGTCAATAAATCGATGGTCGAGTCGGAACTGATGTCAGAGCAACAATAGAGGTATTTCTCGTCCTTATGCTTTTTCATGATGTCGATGAGGTCGTTCAAGGTCTGATTTCCATAGAACACCTTACGCTTGCGGTATTGTACATAGCGTTGCAGGTAAAAGGCCGTCGACTCGTTGATGCAGAAATACTTCAGCGTTTCAGGCACCGTATAGCGCATCTCCTTGGCCACTCTGAAGAAATGGTCGATAGCATTGCGGCTGGTCAGGATGATGGCAGTGTATTCTGGAAGCTTAATATGTTCTTGGCGAAGCTCGCTTGCGGAGACCGCGTCAAGTTTGATGAACTTTTCGAAAGTAATATTCACGCCATACTTCTTCATCATGTCGGCAAAAGGCGTTTTCGAAATGTCGGCAGGCTTGGGTTGTGACACCAAAATCGACTTAATCTTCATCTTTTTCTTCTCTTTTAAGAACGTAAAATACCCTCGTTTTAAACCACAAACACGTTGCGTAACTCACTAAAATACAGTACCATAACTAAAGTATCGCCAACCTGCGGTCACAAGCGTTGCAACGGGCGCGATTTCGAGGGCGCAAAGATACAAAAAAATATAAAACACGGATATTTTTGTTGTCACTCTAGACTCAATTATTTCCAATATGAATCTTACCAATGCCGCCAATCCCAATAAACCAATGCCAATCCAAACAAAAAATTTTGTTGGATTATAAATCAAAAGCAATACGATAGGCATCATCACCATGAGGGTAAAAATGGAGATGGAAAATTGGACAGACATTTGGCGGTCGACGGTGTCACGGGCATCAAAGATCCAATTAACGAAATGAAGCATCAGGTAACGAAGCAAAACCCAACCTATCATACAACCACAGATGGTCCAAAATACTGACCAATTGTTGTATTTACCCACATCGTGCGAAAGCACCACGCAACTCTTCTGTACGAAGAGCGCAATGAGCAAGATGTATCCTATGGTGAACGAAACGCAAAGGAAGCTGCGCACAGGGTTCCATTCCCTCAGTAACTGGTTGGTATGAGCCACTCCCCCCGGTACAGACAACACCTGACGGAACTGGCGAGGATACATCTGCTTGTTGAGCACGATGAGCAACAACATGAGCCCTAAAAGGGCCAAATTCCAGCCTTGCAGGATCTCGTAACTCATGCGCACCAAAGGCGTGAGCGTACCCTCAAAACCGGATGTGATGAAGCTTGGCACCACGCTATCGCAGGCAATGGTGTCGACAGCTTGCACTGTGTCAACAGCTTGTGCGTGTTCCGCAAAAGGGTTATAGAATATGTCGGGGTACTGCAGCATGGATTTCTTGCAAAATTGCGCTGCAAAAATAATGGATTATTTGCAAACCGACACAAAAACTTCTTAACTTTGCAGGTCTATTTTTGAAATCAATAATTAAACAATAATCATTCAACAATCAAACACAGTAAAATGGACTTAATGCAAGAAATCATTGCCAACGCGCAGGCCAACAAGCAGCGCATTGTGCTCCCCGAGGGTGACGAGCCCCGCACCTTGAAAGCCGCCGATCGCCTTTTGGCTGACGGCGTCGCCGATATCATCCTCATCGGCCCTGCCGAGAAGATCAAAGAGATGACCGCCGAGTTCGGTCTGAAGAACATCGACAAGGCCCGTATCATCGACCCGAAGAACAACCCCGACAAACAAAAATATGCCGACCTGCTCTACGAACTGCGCAAGGCTAAAGGCATGACCCCTGAGCAAGCCGACGACCTGGCCCAGAACTTCATGTATCTCGGCATCCTCATGGTCAAAGCCGGTGAAGCCGATGGTCTCGTCAGCGGTGCCCGCAGCACCACAGGCGATATGCTCCGTCCCGCCCTGCAGATCATCAAGACCGTGCCAGGCGTGACCTGCGTCAGCGGCGCCTTTACGATGTTCCTGCCCGAGGGATGCCCTTACGGCACCAACGGCCGCATGGTCTTTGCCGACTGCGCCGTCACGCCCATGCCGACAGCAGAACAGCTGGCTGAAATCGCCATCTGCACCGCCGACACAGCCAAGGCCATCGCCAAGATAGATCCCATCACCGCCATCTTGAGTTTCTCCACCAAGGGCAGCGCCAAGCATGAAGTGGTCGACAAGGTCATCGAAGCCACACGTATCGCCAAGGAGCGTCGTCCCGACCTCGTCCTCGACGGTGAACTGCAGGCCGACGCCGCCATCGTGCCTTCAGTCGGTTCAAGCAAAGCTCCTGGCAGCCCCGTCGCCGGCAAGGCCAACACACTCGTGTTCCCCTGCCTCGAAGTCGGCAACATCGCTTATAAGCTCGTCCAACGTCTGGCTGGTGCCGAAGCCGTCGGTCCCGTGCTGCAAGGCCTCGCCAAGCCCTGCAACGACCTCAGTCGCGGCTGCTCCATCGACGACGTTTACAAACTAGTCGCCATCACCTGCAATCAGGCTATTGCGCAGAAGAAGTAACTATGGCTGATAGCCAATGGCCTATGGCCCGCTTTGTACAAAGGCACAAGTTCCACGCCTTGGGAGAAGCAAGCCATAGGCCATAAGCCAGGAGCCATAGTTCACCAACCCAAAGAACGAAGAACAAATCTAACAACAAAGTAAAATACAAAATACGATGAAGATATTAGTCCTCAACTGCGGCAGTTCCTCCATCAAATACCAATTGCTGGAAATGGAAAATGCCAATTCATCGCGCCTGCTGGCTAAAGGTCTGCTTGAGCGCATCGGCCTCGAAATGGGCGAATTCACCCATAAATATAATGGCGAGAAATACTATGAACAACTCCCCATCCCGAACCACACCGAAGGCATTAAGTTGGTGCTGAAGGCATTGGTCGACCCGAAGATGGGCGTCATCAAAGACCTGAAGGAAATCGACGCCGTTGGTCACCGCGTAGCCCACGGTGGCGAGAAGTTCACCAAGAGCGTCCTCATCGACAACCAAGTCATCAAGGGCATCGAAGACCTTTGCGATCTCGCTCCTTTGCACAACCCGGGCAGCCTGCAAGGCATCCACGCCATGGAAGAAGTGCTCCCCGGCATCCCAATGGCCGCCGTTTTCGACACCTCGTTCCATAGCACCATGCCACCTGAGGCCTATCTCTATGCCGTGCCTTACGAGTACTACGAGAAGTACCGCGTACGCCGCTATGGCTTCCATGGCACCAGCCACAAGTACGTGGCCGAAAAAGCCGCTGCTTTCGTCGGCATGGACTGGAAGAAGTCGAAGATTGTCACTTGCCATCTCGGTAGCGGCGCATCCATCGCCGCCGTCGAATACGGCAAGTCGGTAGAGACCTCGATGGGTTTCACCCCCGTTGAAGGCCTTGTGATGGGCAGCCGCACCGGCGACCTCGACCTCGGCGCTTTCATGTACATCATGGACAAGGAAGGCTACACGACCAAGGAGATGAACACCCTGGTGAACAAGAAGTCAGGCCTCGTGGGCATCACGGGTGGGAAGCAGGACATGCGCGACGTGCGCGCCGGCAAGGAAGAAGGTGACGAGCGTTGCACCTACGCCTTCAACATGTTTGCCCACCGTGTGAAGAAGTACATCGGCGGCTACATGGCCGTGATGAACGGCGCCGACCTCATCGTGATGACGGGCGGCATCGGCGAGAACGCCTGGTTCATGCGTGAAGCCATCCTCGAGAATATGGAAGGCCTTGGCATCGAATTCGACAGCCAGATGAACAAGGACACCATCGGCGACGCTGGCGTGATCTCAACACCCAACTCCAAAGTCAAAGTGGTGGTGTATCCTACCGACGAAGAGTTCGTCATCGCACAGGACACCTACAACCTCGTGACGAAGTAAGTATCGCGCTTACACAACAAAAAAATGGGAGCGAAAATTCTCGCTCCCATTTTTCTTTACTCAGACCAATAATATATCCATCCCCTTTCCGTCTCGCTCATCGTACTCATGTCATCCACGTAATCGGGATCAGGCACATACCAGTCGGTCGACTCGAAAAACCGGCGCAGCTTTTCATTCTTAAACACCCGACCACGATAGGCAAAAGGTATGTTCTTCATGATACGACGTTGGTCGGCATCGAGTTCGTCTTTCAAGTCGTTGTCTTTCAGCGGGGCAAGGTCACACATCGTTTGTCTTACCAAATCCAGAATCTCAGTGGCACCACAGCCAGCAAACCCACACGGCAATAAATACAACACAATGGGCTTGCTAATATTCAGTTCGCCATCGGGATGAAAGTTGTCCTTGTGAAAACTAATGCTACCCCTTTGGACATGAAACATCGGCTCAGATTGGCGCTCCCATTTTCCAGAAGGAGTGGCGCGACCCTTACCTTTGAAGGTCCATTCATCAACACTGCTGAAGAAACTTTGATCCATGCAAAACGATTCAAGTTCACCCATGTCGATGTTGAGCGTGAAGTCGTCAATCTGATGGTTGGCCCAGCGGTTGGCCGCAGTCAGTATGTAGGTAAAACGGTATTCCTCACCCACAGAATTTGATATCTCAAAGTCGTAAGTGTGTTGCACAATGTTCAGACCCTCGCGGAAATGCGCATTAAAATGATACACATAATAAAAAGGATACCCCATCCCCTCATATTCATTCATGGTCTTGATGCATTGCTCACGCGACAAGTCGGAGAATTGTCCGTTCTTGAAATAGTCCAGCTTCCTGTAATCCTCATCATCGTACAACACATGAGCCACCTCGTAGCCGAGACGATCGCCATTGATGGTGACCGTAAAGTTGCTAATATGGGGATGATTGGGAAAGACCTCTGCCATGTCAACATACGAATCGTAGGGCGGCTCAGCCTCAAAGCCGACAAGCAGGTCCTTCGGTTTAGTAGGATTGAAAAACTCGTAGTAAACGGTCACTTCAAGACGATCACCCACTCGGTTGATGGTGAGCACTTCCTTACGGACGCTGATGTCGGTCTCCGTGACAGGAATCAGTTGGTTGCCGCTGGCGTAGAACACACCATCGTTAGCCTTTGCCCCGGCAAACAAGAGTAGAAAGAAAAACAAAATGGCCAGTTTCTTCATAAGTTACAGTTTAAAATGAAACGTCATTTTCTTTTGACTTCGGGACACGGGACTTTTTGACCATGACCATTGACCATGACAACTTTGACTGGCTTTTAGCTTTTAGCAGTTAGCTATTAGCTTGACTGCTCATAAGCTAAAAGCTAACTGCTAATTGCTAACAGCTCTGCTTAGTCATTGTCATGGTCATAAGCCATAGTCACGTAGTCATACAGTCTCGTAGTCCCGTGTCCAATAGGTTATTTTGACCAAAACTGGACCCATTTCTTTTCGTCTGGTGTCAACGAATCCATGCTGTCCTTGTAGTTGGGATCTGGCATATACCAGTTGGTCGACTCGAAGTACTTCTTCAATCCAGCATCTTTGAACACGTGGCCACGATAGGCAAAGGGCATGTTCTTCATGATGCGCTTCTGCTCGGCAGTGAAACCTGAGATATTGGTATCCTCAAAGTAATTTGGATTCACGTGGTTGTACTGAAATTTCATCAAGTCGACAACTGGCTGACCGTTATCGCCCTCCTCCCATGAAGAGTACATATACATCAAGGCCAAGCGCTTGTTGATGTTGAGTTCACCATCAGGGTGGAAGTTCTTCTTCTTAAAGGTGATACTGCCATCCTGGATATGGAAATAGGGAGAGCCATTTTCACCGGCCAAGCCCCATTCCGTCTCCATTGTGACTTTGCCTTTACCGTTGATGGTCCAATCCTTGGCACTCTTGAAGAAGGTCGGTTGCATCATGAAAGACTCTCTCTCGCCCATGTTGATTTCGAGCGTAAAGTCGTCAATACCATTGTTGGCCCAACGGTTGGCAGCAGTGAGAATATAATCAAATCTGAACTCCTCTTCCACCGAACTTGACAAGTCGAAATCGTAAGTGTGCTGGATAATGTTCAAGCCTTCGCGGAAATGGGCGTTGAAGTGATAGACGAAATAGTAAGGATAAACATCGGCAAACTCGCCCGACATGGCGTCGAAGCACTGCTTGCGCGTCAGACCTTTGATCTTTCCGTTGGCGTAATACTTGCGCGGAGCCTTGGCATCTGTATCATAGAAGTTGTCTTCAATGTGAGCCACTTCGTAGGATAATTTGTCGCCGTTGAACACCACTTTGAAGTTGCGCATGTGCGGCTGCTCGGGGAAGAGCTGCATGTCCTCCTCATAAGCGGGATAAGGAGCAGGAGCCTCAAAGCCCACCAAAAGGTCTTTCGGCTTGCCCGGATTGAAAAACTCATAGTAAACCGTCACTTCCAGATGGTCACCGACACGGTTGATGGTGAGCACCTCCTTCCTTACACTGATGTCGGTCTCAGTGATGGGAATCAGTTGGTTACCACTGGCATAGAACACGCCGTCATTAGCCTTTGCACCGATAAAAGAGAGCAAAAAGAGCAAAAGAACTGTTAGTTTTCTCATGATTTATAATTTTACAGATTAGACAAATATTCAAAAACAAAAACCATTCCAATCAAAGTCATCCACGATCGTAATGTGGCATCTCATCGGGCAAGATGATGGAGAATTCGATAAGACCGCCAACGACCTGCTTGGCATCGTCCTCATACCAAGGCGTCTGGTAGATAAGCTTCTTCTTCCCTTTCTTGGAAATCGTATAGACATTGGTGGCGGCATCGTCCAAAAGATGGCGGATGATTTGCTGCGAGCGCTCATTGTGGCATTTCATCAGGTCACGGCCACGAGCGTCGCCGTTCACTTCGATAGAACTGTCGTTTTGATAGAGGATTTCGCCGTCTTTGGCGCTAATTGTGATGGCTATGTTCAAGCCTTTGAGATAATCAAGATGGTCCATAATGCGTGTTATTTTTCTGCAAAGATAGAATTTTTATAATTTTGCAGCGTTCTTTCATTAAAATAATGAAGAAACTATACCGCTATATCACCAAGTCGTTCTTAGGCACCTTCTTCCTCACCTTTTTCATTGTGGTGTTCGTTTGGGTGATGCAATTTGTGTGGCTTTATGTCGATGATTTGGTTGGCAAGGGATTGGAAATCAAAATATTGGCAGAACTTTTGTTCTACACCTCCATCACTGCCATCCCCATGTCGCTACCTTTAGCTCTATTGCTTGCACTGCTGATGTGTTTCGGCAACCTAGGCGAGCATTACGAGTTGGTTGCCATGAAAGCTTCAGGCATTTCCATGTGGAAAGTAATGCGGCCACTATTGGTGTTTTCTTTGATGACCAGTGTATTGGCCTTCTTCATATCCAATAGCCTCATCCCCATTGCCACCTTGAAATGGCGCACCTTGCTCACCGATGTACAACGACAAAAGTTGGCCTTCAACATCAAGGAAGGGGTGTTTTACAAGGACATCGACAATTACGTCATCTATGTGGAAAAAAAGGGAAAAGACGGCAGCCACATCTATGGCGTCAAGATCTACGACCATAGCGACCGCTTAGGCAACACCAAAATCATCTCAGCCGACTCGGGCATGATGTCGATGAGTCCCAACCAACGCAACATCATCTTCACCTTATACGACGGCTACAACTACACCGACCTTACTCCCGACAACTACAAAGACAGGCGGCCCTTCGAACGCATGTCGTTTAAGCAGGAACAACTCAAGTTCAGCTTGGCTTCGTTCGACATGACCCGTTCGGACGAGGAAATGTACAAGTCGTACCAACAGATGATGAACATCCGCCAGCTCTCCACCTCTTTGGACTCACTTCAACATCGTTTCGCTGGCAAGCAGGAGGCCTTCACACAAGGCTTCGAGAGACGATGGGCCAACTACAACAGTCTGCACACGGGTGTGCCGTCTGAAGGCGTTGCATATCCTTACCCCGACAGCATTGGGGTCGACACCATCATCCCGTTAAGTTGGCCCTTACTCGACCGCTACGAAGGCGAGACACGTTCCATCATCGCCAACATGGCCACCGCCAGTGCCCAAAACGCAAAAGACAATGTAGCCTTCAATAAGCTGGATCTCAAAACCCAGGCCGAAAACATCAACAAACACAAGAAGGAATGGCACAAAAAATTCACGCTGAGTATTGCTTGCCTTATTTTCTTCTTCATTGGTGCCCCCTTGGGCAGTATCATCCGCCGAGGCGGACTAGGGTTGCCCGTGGTCATCTCCGTGGTTTTCTTCATCATCTATCACCTCATCTCCACCATCGCTGAGCGCATGGCCGTGTTCGGTGACCTCAACATGTTCCTAGGCGTGTGGCTCTCGTCGCTCGTGCTGCTACCTATCGGACTCTTCTTCACCTTCAAGGCCACTACCGACGCTGCTCTCTTCGATGGCGACAGTTGGAAAAAGTTCTTTCAAAGACTATTCAAGAAAAAACATGAAGACAAGGTCCCTGAGCCAAAAACAATAGCATAAACCACTACATCATGAGGATACTTCTACTCTGCAACAAGCCTCCCTACCCTGCCTCTGAAGGCGGTCCCATGGCAATGAACAGCATCATCACTGGACTGCTCGAAGCAGGTCATCAAGTCAAGATACTGGCTATCAATAACGAGAAATACCACGTAAAGGAAAGTGACATTCCTGAAGAATACAAGCAAAAGACCGGTATCGAACTCATCGACGTCGACTTGGCCATCAAACCATTGTACGCCTTTCTCAACCTATTTACCCGAAAGTCTTACCATGTAGAGCGTTTCATCTCCGAAGACTTCAAGGCGAGACTAACGGAAGTGCTTGAAAAAGAACAATTCGATGTAGTTCAACTGGAAGTGCTCTTCATGGCGCCTTACGTGGAGACTATTCGTGCCCACTCAAAAGCCATGATTGTATTACGTGCCCATAATGTAGAGCATAAAATTTGGGAACGCGTCGCCAAAGAAACAAGATCACCAATTAAACGTTGGTATATCAATCATCTGGCCAAGACCTTAAAGGAGTTTGAACTCAACGCGTTGGAGACTGTTGATGGCGTTGCCGCCATCACCAGGAAAGATGCTGCTTTCTTCAGAAAATACTGTTCCAAGCCCGTCATCGACATTCCTTTTGGCGTTTATCCTGAACAGTTTACCCCAAAATATGAGGTTTCAGGTAAACCCAAGTTTTATCATATCGGCTCCATGAACTGGATGCCCAACGAGGAAGGCATACGCTGGTTCATTAACGAGGTGCTTCCCAAGACAGTGGAAAAAGTGCCTGATTTCGTCTACCATTTGGCCGGCCGCTCAATGCCCGAATGGCTCACCACCATGAAAGACCCGCATGTCGATGTCATCGGCGAAGTGCCTGATGCCAAGGAATTTGTCACCAATCACGATGTGGCCATTGTCCCTTTGCTTTCAGGCAGTGGCATTCGCATCAAGATCATCGAGTCTATGGCTTTAGGCAAGACCGTCATCACCACACGAGTTGGCGCCGAAGGCATACTCTATGACGAGGAAGTCAATATCATCATTGCCGAAAACAAGGCCAAAATGGTAGAGGCCATCCGCAGCCTCAACGAAAACCCCGAAACCGCCGTTAAAATTGGCCAAGCCGCAAGGAAACTGGTGGAAGAGACCTACGACAACCGCAAAATCATCACCCGCTTGTTGATGTTCTATGAGCAAATCAAGCCGGGAAGTAAGATTAGTTTTCTATGAGTGACTATGGCTTATGGCCTCTGACTATGGCTGCTTCCCAATCGCAAAAGCAGCCATAGTCATTAGCCATTGGCCATAGTTTTAAAAAAATCACTATCTTTGCTCCCTAATTCCGACGAGATGAAGATTTTTGTCCTCTTGCCACGCATCCCATTTCCTCTTGAAAAAGGCGATAAACTGCGGGCGTTCAACCAAATAAAGCAACTTGCAAAACACAATGAGATTATTCTTTGTGCGTTGAACGACGACCCAAAAGTCAGCGAACAAGATGCTTTTCATGCCATGCAACCCTATTGCCAGTCCATCAACTTCATCAAAATCACAAAACCGCAAATCCTTTTGGGTCTTATCCGTGCCTTTTTTAAGGGTTTGCCCTTACAATGCGGCTACTTCTACAACCGCAAGGCCGCAAAAAAAATCGACGCCCTGATTGCCAAGCACAAGCCCGATATGCTTTTCGGCCAATTACTCCGCGTGGCAGAATATATCCGTTACAAAAACCTTCCTAAAGCCATTGACTATCAAGATATCTTCTCCTACGGCATGAAGCGTCGCGCCGACATTGCCTCTTTCGTCACAAGACCTATTTATAACATGGAATACCACCGCCTGTGCCGCTACGAGGCCGCCATTTTTGAAGACTTCGACGTGAAGACCATCATCAGCGAGCCCGACTGCGCCTTGTTCCCGCACGAACGTCGCGATGAGATTCTCATTATCCCCAATGGTGTCGACCATGACTACTTCAAGCCGCAGGAACGCGAAAAACATTACGACCTCGTCTTTACTGGTAACATGAGCTATCCTCCCAACGTGAACGCCGTGGAGTATTTGGCCAACGAAATCCTTCCTATCGTGTGGAAGACCTTGCCCGACGTAAAACTCTACATTGCTGGTGCCACACCAGACCCAAAGGTTAAGAAAGCCGCCTCAGAACACATCATTGTTAGCGGATGGCTCGACGACATCCGCGATGCTTATGCACAAAGCCGTGTCTTCATCGCGCCTATGCGCATCGGTACAGGCTTACAAAACAAACTATTGGAAGCCATGTCGATGCGCCTGCCTGCTATCACCTCACCTTTAGCCAATGCTTCACTTGGCGCAAAGCCCAATGAAGAAATTCTAGTCGGCAGCAATGCTGAAGAAATGGCACAACATATCATCACCCTCTTGACCGACAAGGAAAAGGCAGAACGCCTTGCCCAAGCAGGATTTGATTTCACGAATCGCGTGTACGATTGGGGAAAGGCGACAGAAATACTCGAAAACGCAATGAGCCAAGCCCTGTAAGGGCGCAGGATAATAAGCAGGCGACGTCAGTCCCTGCGCCAAACAAGAACAACAAACACAACAGAATATGGCACAAGTAGACGACAAAAAAATCATCTTCTCGATGGTAGGCGTGAGCAAAATCATCCCGCCGTCAAGACAAATATTGAAAGACATCTACCTCTCCTTCTTCTACGGCGCCAAAATCGGCATCATAGGCCTCAACGGAGCGGGAAAATCCACCTTGCTGCGCATCATCGCAGGCAAGGAGAAATCCTATAACGGCGAAGTGGTCTTCTCGCCTGGCTATTCGGTCGGGATGCTTGACCAGGAGCCACAATTAGACGACAACAAAACGGTGAAACAAGTGGTGGAGGAAGGCGTGCAGGAAATTGTCGACATCCTCAAGGAATACGAGGAGATCAACAACAAATTCGCCGAACCCGACGCCGACTTCGACAAGTTGATTGCCAGACAGGGTGAGCTGACCGAACTCATCGAACAGCATGACGCATGGGAACTTGACAACAAACTGGAACGCGCCATGGACGCACTTAACTGTCCCGATGGCGACACGCCTGTGTGTAACCTCTCGGGAGGCGAGCGCCGTCGCGTGGCTCTTTGCCGTCTTCTGCTCCAAGAACCAGACATCCTGCTCCTCGACGAGCCCACCAACCACCTTGATGCCGAAAGCATCCAATGGTTGGAAAGCCACCTGCAGCAATACAAGGGCACCGTCATCGCTGTGACCCACGACCGTTACTTCCTTGACCATGTGGCCGGCTGGATCCTCGAACTCGACCGCGGCGAGGGCATCCCATGGAAGGGCAACTACTCCTCGTGGCTCGACCAAAAGACCGCCCGCCTCGCCATGGAAGAGAAGACCGAGAGCAAGCGCCGCAAGACCCTTGAGCGTGAGCTGGAGTGGGTGCGCATGGCTCCCAAGGCCCGTCACGCCAAGGGCAAAGCCCGTTTGGAATCGTATGAGAAGATGCTCAATGAAGACGTGAAAGAAAAGGAAGAAAAGCTTGAAATCTATATCCCCAACGGCGATCGACTGGGCACCAAAGTCATCGAGGCGCATGACGTCACCAAGGCCTACGGTGACAAGTTGTTGTTTGAGAATCTCAATTTCAGTCTGCCGCAAGGCGGCATCGTGGGCGTCATCGGACCTAACGGCGCAGGCAAGACCACGCTGTTCCGCCTCATCATGGGATTGGAGCAACCTGACTCTGGCTCTTTCGAAGTCGGCGAGACCGTGAAGATTGGTTATGTCGACCAACAACATGCCGACATCGACCCTGAGAAAACCGTTTGGGAGGTCATCAGCGGAGGCAATGAATTAATTCAGTTGGGCAAGCGTAGCATGAACTCGCGTACCTATGTCTCGCGCTTCAATTTCGGTGGCAACGACCAGCAGAAGAAGGCAGGCGTGCTGTCGGGTGGTGAACGCAATCGTATGCATCTCGCTCTCACTTTAAAGCAGGAAGCCAACGTGCTCCTTTTGGACGAACCCACCAACGACATCGACGTGAACACCCTCCGCGCCTTGGAAGAAGGCCTTGAAAACTTCGCTGGCTGTGCCGTTATCATCAGCCACGATCGCTGGTTCCTCGACCGTGTGGCCACCCACATTCTTGCTTTTGAAGGCAACTCACAAGTGTATTTCTTCGAAGGCTCTTACTCCGAATACGAGGAGAACAAGATGAAACGCCTCGGCAATGTCGAACCAAAACGTTTCAGATACAAAAAGCTGAAAGAATAACCCATAAAACCAGCAATACCATGAACGAAAATACAAAAACCACATGCCCCTATTGCGGAACCTGGGTTGACCAAACAGAAGAAGTCTGTCCTCAATGCTCAGCGCCTCTTAGACCAGCCAAACCAACAAAGCAACAAGCCAAACCACTCGCCCCTACAGCCATCGCCTCGATGGTGCTTGGCATTCTCTCCATCAACTTTAGCTCACTGATTATCCCTGGCTTCATTTTGTCTGCCATTGGAAAAAGAAAGGCGTATGAAGGCTACGATGCCATTGCTGCCAACCCCGATACATATAATGGAGAAGGCATGCTCAACGCTGGCCGTATCACTTCCAAGGTGGGACTCATTCTCAGTATCGTAATGATTCCTTTTTGGGTATTTTACATTATCATCTACGCCATAGCACTCAGTGAAGGTTTTTAAAAGTGTTCAGGCATTCGTTATTTCTTCATTATGCAGTGCACCTAATAATATAGTCTATAATAGTCAAACAAACAATAGTTTAAACGATGAGAAAAACCATCCTTATTTTATGCCTTGTCGCCCTCTCTTTGGGCAACTTGTTGGCTGGCCCCGTCAGCCAACAGAAGGCACAAAAACTAGGTGCCAAATTCTTGGGCACCACTGCCGTCAGCCAGAAGAACGCTGACATCCAACTGAATCTGGTCTCTGTTGCCGCAAACCGTGACGCCACTGACTATTATGTCTTTAATGTCAGCAACGGCGAAGGCTTTGTCATCGTGGCAGCAGACGACCGCGTGAAGCCCATCCTCGCTTACTCCACCACAGGTTCATTCGACCCGAACAACATTTCAGAAGGCTTCGGCTATACCCTGAACGGCTTCCGCGAGGAAATCCAATACGTTCGCGAGCACGACCTCGCCGCCACGCCCGACATTGCCGCTGAATGGAATGCCGTGTCCAAGACAGGAAGCCTCAACCGTGGTGAACAAACCCGCGCTGTGGTGGGTCCGCTTTGCCAAACCCTTTGGAACCAAAACTTCCCTTGGAACAGCCAATGCCCTGAAGACGAGGAAGGTAGCGGAGGCCACGTGTACGCTGGTTGCGTCGCCACGGCCATGGGTATGGTGATGAAGTTTTGGGATTGGCCCGCCCAAGGTGTAGGTTCACACAGTTACTTTCCTCAAGGCTATGAGCAACAATCAGCCAACTTCGGCGAAACCGAATATCACTTTGAGCTGATGCCCAATACCTTGGATTCAACAAGCACTGAAGAAGAGTATTTTCACATTGCCCAGTTGTTGCACCACCTCGGCATTTCTGTCGATATGCAATATAGCGGCCAAGGCAGTGGCGCATATTCCGACGACGTGCCTCCTGTCTTACGTAACCATTTCCGCTATAATTGTGACGACCATATTACCAACTACAGCTATTGGGGTTGGGGCGGCTACACCAATGAGCAATGGACTCAAATGCTGAAAGACGGTGGTTTAGACGAGTTGTTGCCTCTCTACTATAGCGGTTCTGATGAAAGCGGTGCGGGGGGACATGCCTTCGTATGCGACGGCTATGATGAGAACGATTACTTCCACTTTAACTGGGGCTGGAGCGGTCGCGACAATGCCTGGTGCCCCATTGGTGCACTCAACACAACCCGTTATGCATTCAATATTTTCAATGGATTCACGGGCCACATCATCCCACAAGGCGATGTTTACTACAACCGTCCTGACAGTGTGGACAAGATGGCTGCCATTGAGGAATCCACTTTGGATGCCGTCCGCCTCACATGGACCAATCCAGACCTCGACCTTAATGGTAATGCCTTGACCGGCCTCACTTCTGTCACCATTCGCCGCAATTTTGAGGTCATCGCCGAACTGACTGACGCACAAGTTGGTGCCGACATGGAATACGAGGATAGCGGCCTAGAGCCAGGTCTTTACAAATACGCCATCTATGTCACCAATGAGGCCGGCATCAGCCGCACTACCTACCGCAGTGTGCTGGTTGGCGAAAAATGCAACGTTGTCTTCCAACTCCATGACGATGGTGGCAACGGCTGGAAAGGAGCAGCCATCAGCGTGACTTCCGAAAGCGGACAACGCATTGCAGTGGTCACCATGACGCAAGGCTCGGCATTGGTGGTCGACCTGCCTTTGCTGCGCGGCAACCTCAACTTCATTTGGAACCACGGCTGGTATCACGCCTACGAAGAACACGACACTGACGGCGAATGTTCCTTCACCATCCTCGACTATGCTGGCAACGAACTCTACACCTCCACTGACCTCGAAGACGGTGTTTTCATGACTTATGACAACAGTTGTGAGGAAGCCCCGCTAGCTTGCTATCCCGTGCAGGACCTCCAAGGTGAATATGAATGGCACAATGGCGAGGAATACGGCGCACTTGTCACCTGGAACCGACCCAACATCACCACCAATCTCCACCACTTCAAAGTAGTCCGCAGCATCAACGCCTACAAGGCTGAAAACGAGTTAATCGCCGAAATCCCATACGATGACCAAAGTAGCTATAGCTATTATGACAACACCTATGACATAGCTCAAGGCGATGTTACCTACTCCGTCAATTGCGTCTACATCCGTAACGATGAGCAATGCGAATCGGAGTATCGCGATGTGCTGATTGACATCACTGCTGTTGACGAGACTTCCGCAAGCGTCAACCTCTACCCCAACCCGACCAACAGGCTGCTCCATATAGAAGGCCAAGGCACTATGCACATCTGCGTCAGCAACCTCTTGGGGCAAAAGCTGCAAGAGACAACTGTCAACGACAACACCATCCTCGACCTGAGCCGTTATGAATCGGGCATGTATCTCGTCCGCATTGAGAATGAAAATGGCGTGATGACACAAAAGGTCAATTTACGGAAATAAAAGATTTGTTATCAAACATGAAGAAAGCCGCCTCGTAGTTTTGAGGCGGCTTTTTGTTTTTGCAGCTGTAGGGCTGTCACACCGTGGTTGTAGGGCTGTCACATCGTGGCAGCCGCTGTATGTCAAACCATCAGCGGCTGCCGTAATACGACAGTCCTACACCAAAATCACCATTTCAAGATCTTCTTGAAATCGTATTCCTCGGGATTGGGCAAATAAGCCTTTGCCGTGATGTAGTCGACAGGGGAGATGTACTGCAAGCCCTCGTTGAAGATGAGCTCGGCCTTGGGGCCGCTCAGGTTCACCAATCGTGGCTTGATCTTGCCGTTCTCGTCTTCCACATCCTTCAAGTACAAAGGCATGATTTCACCCTTCGGGTTGGTGGTAACCATAGCGCCACTCACGCCCTTGTCGAAGAGTTTCTTAACACCATAGCCCAACAACGAGCAGTAGGTCAAGTCGTAGCCATTAGGCTCCACGCAACGGATGCCATAACCGATTTCAACGGGACGGCTCTTCACATTGATGCCCAAAGCTTTCAATCTTTGTTGCAGCAAGAGGTTGAAGATGTGAGCCTTACTGACGTTGCCCAACTCGGGATGGCCATGTTCGTCGTAGGTGAAGGCCACACCCGACTTCTCGATTTCCTCATCACTCATGAAGTGGAACACGCCTTCACTGATGATGGCCACACCATAGTTGACACCCAACAGCTTACGTTTCACGATGGAGCTGACCACCAACTTGATGATGGCATCGAAAGTCACCTGGGCGTTATTGAACATCTCAGGGATGACCACCATCGGGCAATGGCATGCCGAAGTCATACCGAAGGCCAAGTGACCGGCCTCGCGACCCATGGCCGACACCACAAACCAGTTGCCGCTCGTACGTGCATCTTCGTAAATGGTCTGCACCAAATGCACGGCAGCATCTTTGGCTGAATAATAGCCAAAGGTTGGGCTACCTTCAGGCAACGGAAGGTCGTTGTCGATGGTCTTGGGCACATGGATGTTCTGAATGGGAAAGCCACTATTGGCCAAGAACTTCGAAATACGGTTGGCCGTTGAGGCAGTGTCATCGCCACCGATGGTGACCAACAACTTGATGTTGTTCTTCACGAAGAACTCCGTGTTGAACTCCTCGTTCTTTGGCTTATAACGGCTCATCTTCAAGGCCGAACCACCTTGTTTGAGGATGGCATCGGCATAGAGGAAGTCCATCTCGACCACATCGGGATTGGGTTGGAAAAGGTTCTTGTAGCCGTCGTTAAGGCCGAGTACGCGATAACCGTCCTTGAGGAAGGTCTTGGCCACGGTGCTGATCACCGTGTTGATTCCGGGTGCCGGACCGCCGCCGGCGAGGATTACGATGGATTCTTTCATAGTTATGTTGTTTAGTTAGTTCGTTGTTTCTTTTTTTCAGCGTCATCGCGGACTTGATCCGCGATCTCCTGAGCATTGGGAGTATCCTTTGCGCTCAGGAGATGGCGGATGTTCCTCCGCCATGACGCTCAGGGGGTAGGCTTGTCCTCCCCAGACTATTATTCAATTACCAGTTCATCACAGAAGATCCAAGCCTTCTGTCCGGCGCCGACATGGCCTTCGGGACAGATGCCTATGGTCTTGGCCACCATCTTCACATAACGGGCATTCGTGCGGGGACGCACTTCCATCTCTTGGATGAAAGCGCCATCGGCATCCATCGGGACTTCGTTCTTCACCTTACCCACGCTGCGGAAGTTCTTGCCGTCGTCGCTGATGAAATACTCCACCTCTGTAGGCATCCAAATCCAAGAGTAGATCTCCTGCAAGAAACTGCCTGCCAAGCGATTGATCTTCTTGCTTTGGCCTAAGTCCACGGTGGCGATCAGGTCGACGCCATAATAACCCTGCCACGAACCCGTGCGGAAGTTTTCGCCACCACGTTGATGGTCGATCAAGGCCTTGAGGCCACCGGCGGCATATTGTTCGTTATACATATTCTCCAATTTCACCGAATGACGTGCATCGATCAGATAATACTGCGCATCGATGGGCAAACTCCAGCGGCCGTCTTGCTCAGCAGCGGCACGCACTATGGTATTGTCCTTCAGGCAGAGAGGCTGTTCAAATAGCTTACCGTTTTCTCTGGGGTCGGTGCCGTCCAAGGTGTAGTATATCTTCACGCCCTCGATAGGGTGACTCATGCTGACCATGAGGCTGTCGAAGAAGGTGTCGGATTGTGCATTGATGGTCGGGACGATGACGATGCTTTCCTCGGGGATGCGCACCACAGGGCAGTTTTCGGGTTGCGTAGCCCAGGTGGAGTTGGACTGGTCAGTCATGGTGAACTCCAAAGTGCCACCATTGTACACTTCCTCAAAGGTGATGTAGCTGCGTTCCAAAGGCTTGCCGTTCAGTTTTACTGATTGCACATAGCAATTCTTGTCGTTCAAACCCTTGGCGACAACTTCAAACTGCTTGCCGTTCTCAAAGTTCAGCCTCATTCTCTCGAAACGCGGCAGTCCCAACACGTAATAGCCCGAGGCAGGCGTGGCGGGATAGAAGCCCATGGCGGAGAACACACCCCAGGCCGACATCTGGCCGCAGTCCTCATTGCCGGCATAACCATCGCGGCGGTCGGTGTAGAAGTCGTCCATCACCTGCTTCACATATTTCTGCGTCTTGGTCGGTTGACCGACAAAGTTGTACATATACACCGTGTTGTGGCTCGGCTCATTGCCGTGGGCGTACTGTCCGATGAGACCCGTGATATCAGGCTGCACACGGCCCGTCAGGTTTTCAGGCGCGTTGAAGAGCCCATCGAGTTTGGCAACGTAGGCCTCACGACCACCCATCAAGTCGATGTGGCCATTGATATCTTGCGGCACAAAGAAACCATACTGGTAGGAGTTGGCCTCCGTCAGCGTGAAGTTGACCTGTGCGGGGTCGAAGGGACGCATCCAGCCACCGTTACGACGGCCTTGGAAGAACTGGTTCTCGGGGTTGTAGATGTTTTTGTAAGCTTGGGCGCGAGCGTAGAATTCCTTAGCAATATCATTCTTGCCCATGGCCTCGGCCATGCGGGCTACGCACCAGTCGTCGTAGGCGTATTCGAGGGTCTTTGACGTAGCCTCGCCTTCGACCTCAATCGGGATGTAGCCGTACTTCATGTAGGCACCCATGCCGCGGAAGTTGTCCTTTGAGCTTGCCACCATGGCTTCCAGAGCCTTCTCGGTGTCGAAGTCGCGGATGCCTGCAAAGTAGGCGTCGGCGATGACGGGGATGGCGTGGTTACCAATCATGCAGTAGGTCTCGTTGGCGGCCAATTCCCAGATGGGCAGCATGTGATGCGGGTTGGTCTCGTACTTATTAATAAAGGTGTTGATGAAATCGAGGGTACGCTCGCGCTGCATCAGGCTGAAGAGGGGATGCAAACTGCGGAAGGTGTCCCACAAAGAAAAGACCGTATAAACAGGTCTCTCCGATTTATAGACCTTCAAGTCGTGGGCACGATAGCGGCCGTCGGCATCGCTGAAGAGGTTGGGGGCAACCATGCAGTGATAGAGGGCAGAGTAGAACACCGTCTTGTTCGACTCGTTGGGGTCGCTGACCTCGTAACGCATCAACTCCTTATTCCACTTGTCGTAAGCTTTTTGCTTCAGTGCATCGAAATCAAAGTCATTGTCGGCAAGTTCAGCTCTCAGGTTGTTCTTGGCGCCTTCCACATCAACCGCTGAGATAGCGATGCGCATCGTGATTTGCTCGCCTTCCTCAGTCTCGAAATCGAACAACGCCTTGATGTAATTACCCTCTATCCTACCTTCAACCTGCTGTTCCCCAACAACTTTATTAACAGAGGAGTGACTTGTGAACGGCTTCGAGAACTCAGCATAGAAATAAAGGTATTGCTCGTTGGCCCAGTCGCGGGTCTTGCGGAAACCGCTGATGGCGTTGTCGCTCTCCAATTGGAGCCACGACTCATAGACTAACTCGTCGTTCACACCTTTCACCATGTCGAGGAAAATGTGCGCGTCATCGCTTTTGGGGAAAGTGCAGCGCATCATCCCAACGCGGTCGCCTGTGGTGAGTTCCACTTTGGTGTTATAGTCGTCGAGGAGGACGGCGTAGTAGCCCGCCTTGGCATCCTCGTTCTCATGCTGGAAGGCTGAGGGAAAGTCGAGGTCCTTACTGATGTTGCCAATGCCGACAACGGGCATGAAGCGGAAGTCGCCATAGTCAGAGCAGCCCGTGCCGCTGAGGTGGGTGGTGCTGAAGCCGAGGATGGTGTTGTCGGAGGTGTGGTAGCCCGAGCAGCCGTCCCAGTCGTTCATGCGGGTGTCGGGGCTGAACTGCACCATGCCGAAAGGCACCGTGGCACCCGGGAAAGTATGGCCATGGCCACCTGTCCCGATAAATGGATCGACATATTTGGCTGGTTCGGTGACAAAATCGGCTTTTGGCTCTGTGCCGCATGCCGCAAGGCAAAGCAGCATTAAAGGTAAAAACAGTCTTTTCATTTATGTGTTAGTTTTGAGGCTGTAAAAATATAAAGAATACCTTTTTGTTTTACAATCGAGGTGTTTTTTTTTGATTCTCAAACGGCATTCCTCTGCTCGAAAAAAAAACCAAAAAAAAATCCATTCTTATTGCCACCTTTTGAAAATTGTTTATATTTGCAGCCCAAATAGAGACTAATTCATAATAACTAACCATTAAAACACACAAAGATGAAAAAAGTATTACTACTTTCATTGAGCCTTGCTTTAGGCTTCAGTGCATTTGCACAACAACGTGTTGCTAAGAATGACATCAAGTCATTCAAAATGAGCGCCAAGAAGACTGCTGCCGTGGGTAAAGAAGCCCCGAGCACTGCAGCCACTTATGCTCCCCAAGCCGCCAAGAGTGTCGTTGTCAACAGGTACAACGAATTGGAAGACGGCGAGTCCATGTGGACTTACTACGACCTCCAATCCAACAGCTGGTCTTCGAACCGTATGTACCAGTTGCCTGATGGTTCGGTCGGTGTGGTTGCCACCATGTCGCACATTGAAGACCCCAACGGTGGTTCCGACCGTGGTACGGGTTACAACTTCTACAAAGACGGCGAATGGCTTGAGATGCCTGAAGAGCGCGTCGAAGACATGAGAACAGGTTGGCCTACTATTGCCCAATGGAAAGAAAAAGGCGAAATCCTCATCTCTCACGCTCCCATGCGCTGCTGGACCAGAGAGATTGCCGGCGAAGGCGAATGGGTTTACAGAGGCGAACTCCCGATTCACCCTGAAGAATACCCTTACACTGAAGATGCTTCATGGCCGAGAGTTGCCACTTCTGGCGAAAACCACAACATTATCCACGTGATTGGCGACATCCAACACAGCGTCAGTTCCGACGTAGTCGAGCACTACCAAGTCTATCTCCGTTCGGAAGATGCCGAGAACTGGACCATCAGCTACTCACCCCTTGCCCAAGATGGCGAAGAGAAGAACTATGCTGCTGATGCCTACAACATCACTGCCAATGGCCACAACGTTGCCATGATCTACGGTGATGACCTCCAAGCCCATGTCGTTATGTACAAATCCACCGACGATGGTCTGACCTGGACCAGATACGTGGTTTGGGAGAACCCCTATGCTGGCTTCGATTGGGAAACCGATCCTCAGTCAATCATGACCGACACCGTCTATGGTCCTTCCAGCTTGGCTATCGCCATTGACAATAACGGCGTCACTCACGTTGCCTTGGCCGCTTACGAATACATTCACGACGAACTTGGCAACACCTATACCACTTGGAGTGGCCGTGGCGTTGACGGTATCGCCCACTGGAAAGACACCCAAGGAGGCCCCATCCAATCAGAAGATGGCAACCCGCACTATGCCTTGAGACTCTGGTGGCCCGCTGAAGAGGCTGGCTATGTCCAGATGCACAAGGATTCGACCAAATGGATCGGTTATGTCCCGTTGTATGAAGGTTATGAATACGATAACGAAAAGTTCTTCCGTGAAAACGACTACTTCTACAAAATCCGTAGCGGCCAATCAGGATTCCAAGCCCTTTCCATCGACCCCTTTGGCAACATCGCCTGCGCCTACTCAGCACCTAACATCACCCGCGTTGACCCCAACACTGACAAGTACCTGAGAAGCATCTATGTCAGCTACTACAATGTTGACAAGGGCTATTGGGAACAAGTGGTTGATGATGTTACCGATGACGAAGTTTACCTCCCGTTCCTGGTTTCTGAAAACATCTTCACGAACGCCGTTGACAACACCGTCAACCCGGGTGAATTCTGGTTCAGCTTCCAAAGCGACAACAAGCAAGGTTGCTTCGTGGGTAGCAACGCCTACCAAACCGATGCTTCTGAGAACGTCATTCACGCTGTTAAGCTGATCCCCGAAAACGATTACGTCAGCGTTCCTGAAAACAACGTGCCTCAGGATGTGGTTTATGGCATCTATCCTAACCCCGCTACCGACTATGTGGTCGTGAAGTCAGCTCAGGATGTTGAAGCTAACATCACCATCGTCAACCTCGTTGGCCAAACTGTGAAGCAATTCAACAAGAGCCTGAAGATGGGTGAAAACACCATCGGCATCGACCTCAAGAGCGGCATCTACTTCTGCACCATCAGCGCCAATGGCTACAACAAGACCATCAAGTTCGTGGTGAAGTAAGCAATTTGCAAAGCGCAATAAAAAAGGAGGCCTCGGCCTCCTTTTTTTATTGTTCACGTCGATGGCAAACCACATCGGCTGCGAGGAAGACCGCCTTGCGGTAGGAATCGGGTAGCGCCTTATTCTGGTTGGCAATGTCGTAGGCCGGACCATGAAGCGGAGCGGAACACACCACAGGCAATCCTGCCCAGTAATAAGCATAGCCATCGGATGACAAGAATTTCATCGGAAACACGCCCTGCTCATAGTGCAAGGCCAACACTGCATCGTATTTTTTCCACCAGCCTGCCGTAAACAGTTGAGAAGCCGAGAATGGCCCAAAGGCAAAAAGTCCATTATCCTGGGCATCAGCAATGGCTTTCACCACCTTCTCGTCGTCACCCATGGGTTTCGAACCCGAATGAGGATTGATACCCATAACAGCAATCTTAGGCGAACTAATGTCAAAGTCGGTCTTCAACGCTTGGGACAATGTGGTGAGCTTACCTACAAGGTAAGGGACGTCAATTTGGTCGATGGCAGCGCGCAACGGCATGTCGCTTGTGGCCAACGCAATGCGCATCTGACCATTCACCAAGATCTGCAAAGGGTCTGAATCCTTGTGAAACGACAGCAGGAAATCACGATTGCTTTGCGCCACCAAAGGACTGTCGGGCGCCATCACTAAGGCATCAATTATACCATTACGAAGGTCATCGGCAGCCCGCTTCATCGAGAGCACTGACATCTCTGCCGATAGACTGGAAGGCACACCCGGCTCAATCTTCAGCTCGTTTTCCACAATGTTGATGATATTGAACTTCTTGTCCCATGCTTGGCGCGCATCACGTGTCAAAGAATAATTAGGGCTTTCCATGCCGAAGTTCTTCTTGTAATAGGAAAATGCCTTCGATTGTCCATACAAGACAGGTGTGAGCGTTTCGAACATGCGGGCATCAGAAAAAGCCTTCAGCATGAGCTCATAACTGATGCCGTTGAAGTCGCCCTGACTAAGGCCAATACGAGGAAAAGGGAGGGGATTGGGATTGTCTTCCATAGGCATTGTTTTTTTATTCGGCTGAATTTCAACGGAAAATCAGCCTTCAAAATTAGACAATAAAATCAACAATCCAAAATAATAACCTTTTTTTTATTAAAAAAGTGCCTTTTTGAAGCCTTTTAGGATACTTTCGGTCGCCCCTATCTGAGAATTAAGATAGTTTCGGCAGGTTTCTGAAGCTTTTCTGTAAAAGTCTTCATCATTCATCAATCGGTTGAAGACAACGGTCAAATCGGCCGCATTATGTACTGAAAAAGCACCTTCGAGTGCCACAAGATCAACGGCTTCCTTGAAACTCTTGTATTTAGGTCCAAATACCACAGGACAGCCAAAGGTGACCGGTTCCTGGATGTTATGAATATTCACCCCGAAACCGCCGCCAATATATACAAAACGAGCATACTGATACAGCTGCGACAAGATGCCAATCGTATTGATGATTAGCATCCTATTGGGTCGGCCCTTCGACATGCTCAGGGACCTTAATGGCTGATCTGCATCAAGTTCGGTGTACAGATGGCTGTCGGGAAACATGGTCTTAATTTGCGCCACATGCGACTCGGAAATGTCATGAGGAGCAATGATGAGACAATAATCATCAGGCATTTTCTGGTAAAAGTCAACCAACAGCTTCTCATCAGGCGACCAGGTGCTGCCGGCGATGAGGCATTGGCGACCATTGATGAACCGCTCCACCTCGGGGAAAGGCTTAGCTTGCTGGGCTATAGCAGCAACGCGGTCAAAACGCGTGTCGCCACACACCGTGACGTTGGTCATTCCGTTGGATTGGAGTAACTGGGCTGTGATGTCGTCCTGGACAAAGAAATGCGTAACATTTTTCAGCTGACGGAAAAACCAAGTACCATACCAACGGAAGAAATAGGAATCAGGCTTCAAAATAAGCGAGATGTAGAATAACGGAATGCCAGCTTCTTTCAAAGCCCTCATGTAGTTGAACCAAAACTCGTACTTGATGAAAAACGCCGCCACAAAACGATGGCGTTGTACCCATTGTGTGGCATGGGCAGGTGTATCGGAGGGCAAATAGAGCACCTCGTCGGCCAAAGGATAGTCCTTACGGATTTCGTAACCCGATGGCGAGAAAAACGAAAGCAAAATCTTGTACTGGGGGAATTCCTTCTTCAAAGCTTCAATGACAGGACGGCCTTGCTCGAACTCACCCAATGAAGCTGCGTGGAACCAAATCCAGTCCGATTCAGGTCCCTGAGCCTGTCGTAGGGCAAGCTCTGAACTTATAGGATCCCTCGACGAGTTAAGGGACCTTTGGACTCTGCGACCCTTCACCCATTGCATGGCTTTGGTGTTGCCAAACAACGCTGCTATTCTCACTCCAAGAGAATAGATAAGGATACCTATGGTGTATAAAAGGCTCACCTAATTAATCATAATAGAAGTCCTGAGGCTTGCGTTCATAGGTGGGAATATTCCATGTGACGCGGATGCCATAATAGAGGTCGTTGTAACGTTTGTTCGGGTCGATATAGCCCACAGGCTCCATCACACCAGTTTCGGTATTGGTGAACACGCGGAAGTCATAATCACGGAGGTCGCGGGTGCGTGCGTAGGTCACCTCAAGGGAAATAGACAGGTTGAGCAAACGAGTATCGTTGAGCAACAGATAGCCTACCTCAAAATGCGCTGCAGGACCGCCGCGCATTCGGTCATAGCCGAAGCGATAGTCCTTGTCGACCGGCAAAGGGGTGTTGAGCAACGCTTGCTGGTAATCGATGCGGATTCGGTTTTGAAGATAGCCTAGGCCACCTTGCACGAAGAATCCACTGTTAGGATTGGAACCAAAGGGAAACAATTTACCCACCTCGCCTTGAAGGTGAAAACCACGCTGATTGAGTTCCAAAAGCGTGAAACTGCCAGCGCTGCCAATGACTTCACCCACATCAGTAGTGATGCCCTCGCCAAGGAGTTCCACACGGTCGCCCTTCACCTTGGGACCGTAAATGTAGTTGCCGATAGCAGAAAACAACCAATTGGATTCGGTTTTATAAACAAATCCACCTCCAACATCGTGGCTGACTCCATACAAATCCTTAGTGTTGAGGCCAGGGACATGAAAAGCGTAGGTCGCCTGAAACATAGCCACCGGGATAGGGTCTTTCATGATGTCTTTAGGCTGTTGGGCATAAAGGGAAATGCCGAACATCAGCAATATGGGAATAAAGATTTTACGCATAATCAGTTTTTTCAAATTAACGGAATAAGAAGTTCTTTAGTATTGAATTTGCAAAAATAAGAAAAAAGGCCGCTCCACACGAAGCGACCTTGATTTTCAACCCCAAAACCACACTACATCTTCACCACACTACGGATGATGGTTTCATTGCCTTTTCGGATACGGAAGGTGTAGATGCCGTTGTCAAGACCATCAACTTGACAGGTGTCATTGTCAACTTTAATGCGTTTAACGAGCTTGCCTTCAACGGAATAAATCTCAACCAAATTCATACCGATGCATTCGATATTCACTTTATCCTGAGTCGGATTGGGGAAAATACTGACTTTGCCGTCGTTTTCGTCAAGACCAATGAAATAATTGACACAAGCAGCCTCTGACTTATCGGAAACGCCTTTTTCGAAGACCGAAGCCACAGCATAGCAGTGCTGCGTGTTGAGGGCCATTTCGGTGTCATTGTAGCTTTTACTTGTGATGTTCTCAACAATCAGCTCGTCATCGCGGTAGAGGTTGTAGGAAATGGCGTCCTCCACCTCGGTCCAAACCATCGCGATATAGCCCTCGTGCACATCCGTGACACGAATTTCGGGAGCAGTGTTGTTGACTTCGAAATCGAAACGAGCAGGAAGAACGATGCCATCTTCACACATAGGAGTCACTTCGATGTTGTGGCTTCCATCCAAGACCGCGGTAAAAGCATTGGATTCAACCGTTACGTCTTCATCACCGTCAAGTTGAACGAGATACGACTCTGCATCGCCATCCCAAGTCACCGTGACTTCATTGCCGTTAAAGGAATAGTCGAAACCATCAACAGCGGCGCAAACAATTTGCGTGAGACTTACATATTCAGAAGCACAACCATATACAGACATGGCAACTACCGTGATTGTATTCTCACCTACAACAGCCTCAAATGAGATTGAGGTATCCTCAATATCATATCGTACCTCATTACAATACACCCTATATGATTCTGCATCATCTACAGGATTCCAAGCGAAAGAAATCATCCCGTCTTCGCTGAGACCAACAAAAGCCAAATCCGTGACAGGGTCGCAATAGCATATCTCGATGCTGGCGCTGACAGCATAGCAGCCTTCAACGACAGGCTTGACCGTCGCAACTGTCACACCAGACTCAAGGAAAGCGGTAAATACGGGCTCTTCGACCGTAGCGGCCAACTCACCATCGAGATAAACCTCGTATCCACTAATGCCGTCCATCGGCTCCCAAGCTATGATGGCACTTGCGCCGTCTCCAAGATAATGCAAATTCTCCACAGCACCAACGATGCACACAACTATATGTTCATCCTTCTCGCAGTTTCCGAAGACCGCATTCACAGCGATGTCGTGCTCACCTTCGGTAACAATGAAAGCGTAGGTCAACTCGTTGGTAGAAGTTTGTTGCTCACCATCCATATAAACTTGATATTCAACCAATCCTGTCGGATTTTCTGGAGCTTCCCACGTGAGGGTAAGCAACAGGTCGTCGTTCAGACCAAAGTCCAAATTCCGCACTGCGCCACACTGCGCCACTTCCACCTCGGTGCAAACAAACTCACTTTGGCAGCCGTTGTAGACGGCATAGACACAATAATTATACAAACCTTCGGCGACATCAAAATCAGTATAGGTCAACCCCTCGACCACATCCAAAAGCTCGGTTTCGCGATAAACCTCATACCTTACAGGTGTGTCACTTTCAGGAGCATCCCAGGCCAGCACCACATCGAGCCCTTCCAACTCGTAAGTCAAATTCCGAATCGGGGCACAGAACTCCGGTACACCAGCGCCACCCGTACAATTGATGGTAAAGGTCTGTGTGCCGCTAAAGCCACCACTATTTTGGAAGATAACCGTGCCATCTTCGTAGGTCACTTCGAAGCTGCAATCTTGAGGCCACTGGCCATTATTCCATGTCAAGGTGATGGTTGATCCTGAATTCAAATCACGGGTATAGGTAGCAGAAGAGCCGTTGCCGATAGTCATTTGCTCTGATGGTGTGCCATCGGAATAGCTCACACTCAAAGAGTTGCCATGCCATCCAAAGCCGACATAGGCATGTAAATTGAAAATGACATTGCAAGAATTCTTGCAATTGAAAGTCAGTTCAGTAACCTTTCCGTTGGCATCCACAAGAGTGAGAGTGAGTGGAATGACAAAACCATCAGGAGTGTCTTCACTAAGGGTAACGCTGTAATCGGCATAGCCCATCAGATTCGCACCAATCGAGCTGAAGCTTTTCTCTGTTTCGTTGAGGGTGATATGGTCATAATCACTTGAAAGGGTTCCCACAACCATTTGTGCCAATTCGTTGCCACTATTGTCAACAATAAGGCGAAGGTCGACGGTCTCGCCAGGATCGAGGAGACCATCGTTGTTGTTGTCGTTCAATATCGCGTAGGCACCAAATTGAAGCAAATAATCATAAACTGTAACATTAATAGAAAAGCGTGACAATGGCTCACCATTGACCATCACATCTGCATTAAACTTTATCTTTTGCCTGGCCACCACTTGATCGTTGACCGAGAAAGCAAAAGCATTCTCAACCGTAAGCGTTTGGTTGGCGGCGAAGTTCGGGAACTGGACTTCATTATCAGTGATGGTGACATTCGGATTATCGGTAGAGAGAACAACGGTGACATTGCTCACGACATCATCGCTCACATTATCAAGGGTAAGCGCCATGGTGACGGATTCACCTGGATTGAGTTTATGGTTGTTATTTCCTGCAGGGTCGTTGATTTCGAAGGCGTTATACTTGATGGCACCCAGTTGAATGGCTTCGACAGCCGCCAAAGCATCGACACGACCAAAACCATATATATTGCTCTTGCCCGAGGCCAACGGTACGGCCGTCTCTTCGAGGATGCGGCACACATCGGCAGGCATCAGGTTGATGTCCTTGCTCAGCATCAGGGCCATGCAACCAGCGACACAGGGCGTGGCCATCGATGTGCCGCTCATGGTAGTGTAACCCGTATTGCTTTGGTAATTCAACGACTTGATATCAACACCAGGAGCACACACATCGGGACGAATAAGACCGATGCCCGGATTGTAAGGATAGTCGCCAAACTCGGTATTAGACCACGTGACGGGACCATGGGAGGTGAAATAGGCGGCTGCATCGTTGTAATCGACAGCACCAATGCACACCGAGCAACTCAAATCACCAGGATTCTCGCCTTGAACATCGTCCATATAAGGCGGAGGACAGCTGCCTGGGACACGAACATTGTTCGGAATAGGATATTGGTTTTGGCTGTCGCCTTCATTGCCCGCAGCGATGGCGGCCACGATGCCGGCATCCAAAGCAGCCACGCAGGTGTTGCGCAACAAAGTGCGTTCCGAAATGCTGGAGTTGGAAATGCCCAACGACATGCTGAACATATCGCAGCCATGCTCCACAGCCCATTGGATACCCTCACTGATGTTTTGGGCACCGCCATTACCATTAGCATCCAAACACTTGACGCACATCAGCGTGGCATCGGGGGCCATGCCCGTTTGCGAGCCTGCCGTGCCATCGCCCAACACCGTTCCCGAGCAATGCGAGCCGTGACCGTGGTCGTCCATGGGGTCGTTATCATGGTGGACCACGTCGTAGCCGTGGTGCGGAAACTCCGAACCGCCGTCCCAGAGGTGGTCGGCCAAGTCAACATGATTGTAGTTGACACCCGTGTCGATGACAGCCACCACGACGCCTACGCCTGTGTAGCCCAAGGCCCACACGTCGTCGGCATTTACTTGGAAAACGTTTTGCGTGATTTCGCGTGTGGCCGAAGCCTGCCGTGGTGTTTCAGTTTCAGGAATCCAATTGTGCTCCTTGGCAAAGCCAATGATTTCAATGTCGTTGCGGCGAGCCAAGTCTTGGATGGCAGCCTTCGTGGCATTGAAATACAGTGCATTCGCCATCCACAAGATGGTAGGCTCGGTGACCATGCCATTGCTACGCATCTCGGCAAGCGAGTGGCACAAATCGTACTGCGAAGCTGAGGCAAACGCCTTCAGCTCATTGACCACAAATTCGCGGCGTTCGGCGCGAGTGGCAAAATAGTCGGCACGACGGTTCAATTGAACTCGGTCGTATTGCGACTTCATGATGACGACGATTGTCATCTGTTCGTTATCGTTGCGGCGATTCATCTCCTCGCCCAGCAAAGGGTCGATGAGAACTTGGGCGAATCCGCTCGCCGTAAGCAGCAACGCCAAAGAAAGTAACAACAGTTTTTTCATAGGAATAAAGATTTGAATTTAAAGTTGCAAAGTTAGAAATGTTTTGGGTTTATTGTATCTTTGCAGCCCAATTTTTAAAACATGTTGGAAAACAAATTTACTGAAGCCGTCCTTCCAAACGGTATTCGACTGATACATAAGGAGAAACAAGGCGAAATCGCCCACTTGGTGCTGATGGTGGAAACCGGCACCCGCGATGAGCTGGTCCACCAAAACGGCCTCGCCCACTTTGTGGAGCACACCATTTTCAAAGGTACGCAGAACCGCAAGGCCTACCACATCCTGAGCTGCCTCGACAATGTGGGCGGCGACCTCAACGCCTTCACCACCAAGGAGGAAACCTGCATCCAAGCCACTTTCCTCAAGCAACACTACCAGCGCAGCCTCGACCTCTTCGCCGACATCGCCTTCCGCTCCACTTTCCCCGAAAACGAACTGGCCAAAGAAAAGGAAGTCATTTTGGACGAAATCAATTCCTACCTCGACTCCCCTTCCGACGAAATCTATGACCTGTTTGAGGAAATGGTTTTCGAAGGGCATCCGCTGTCGCGCAACATACTGGGCACCACTGAGTTGGTGAAAGGTTTCCGTCGGCAGGACGTCCTTGACTTCATGGCGGGCAACTACAGCACCGACCAGATGATTTTGGCCTCCATCGGCGATATCAGCTTCCATGAGTTCGAGAAACTGGCCATGCGCTACTTTGGTGAACAACCCGCACACCTTATTAATAAAAGACGCGAGCTGTTCAGCAACTACAAGCCCCAAAACCGCAAGGCAGAGCGCAACAACCACCTGAGCCACTGCATTATAGGTGGATTGGCACCCGAATTCAGCAACCCCTTACGAATGCCCATCGTGATGCTCAACAATGTGCTTGGCGGTCCGGCCATGAGCTCGCGCCTCGGCCTGAACATCCGCGAGAAATACGGTTTCGCCTACAGCATTGAGTCGCAATACACCGCCTACTCCGATGTCGGCCTCATCAATGTTTACATGGGTGTCGACCCTGACTCGTTGGAGAAGGCCATCGAACTGGTTCACAAGGAATTGGAAAAGCTTTGCACCCAGAAGTTGGGCACGCTGCAACTGCACCACGCCAAGCAGCAACTCATCGGTCAGGTCGCCTTAAGCTACGAAAGCGGCATGAACGAATTGCTGAGTGCAACCCGTTCGCTCATCATGGGCGAACCCATCGAATACATGGACGACATCATCCGCAAGGTGGAGGCCGTCAACGCGAGCGACATCCTTGAAGTGGCTAATCGCGTATTCGACAAGAAACAGCTTAGTCGGATTGTTTTTGAAGGAGATACCCCGTAGGGGTTCCCTTTTAATAACAAACAAACATCAATACATTATAATTACCCCGTAGGGGTTCCCTTTCAATAACAAACAACCATCAACACAATACAATTACCCCGTAGGGGTTTTCTTTTCATAACCAACAAGCACCCACATTACATTAACGACACTATCCCGTAGGGGTTTTCTATTAAGATGGCAAACACATACAATCAGATTTACATCCATTTGGTCTTCGCAGTAAAATACCGCGATGCCGTCATCGACAAATCATGGAGACAAGAGCTTTACCAATACATCATCGGCTTGATTGCGAACAGAGGTCACAAAGTTTATGCAATTGGTGGAATGAGCGACCATATCCACATCTTAGTGAGCCTTTCGCCCAAACAAGCTATATCGGAATTGGTGCTGGAAGTGAAAAGAGCCTCATCATTGTGGATTAAAGAAAAGCAATTTGTTAGATGCCAATTTGCTTGGCAAGAAGGCTTTGGGGCCTTTTCTTACGGCAAGTCACAAGTGGATAGTGTCGTAAAGTACATTCAAAACCAGGAAACACATCATGCCAAACACTCATTCAGAGACGAATATGTTTCGTTTTTGAAATTATTTGGCATCGAATATGATGATAGATATGTGTTTCGTGAGATGGAATAACAACGGGAAAGAAAACCCCTACGGGGGAAGGTAGGACAAGAAATCAGGTGTTTCAATTAAAAGGCTGCCCCTACGGGGCAAGATAGGACAGGAAATCAGGCGTTTCAATTAATAGGCAGCCCCTACGGGGCATGACTACAATTCCAAGAATTGTTTCCTAGTCCAAACAAAAACACGAAGCGAATAATAATCATTTGAAACGTCAGAAAACCAAATGTTTCAATTAAAAGGCAGCCCCTATGGGGCTTTTTTTTCATAATGATTTGGTTTTAGTTGATTAGTTGAGGCGGTCATTTGGCCGCCTCAATCTATTTGTAAAATTTCATCTTAGAATAGACTATTTATTACTTATAATGGTAAATAATCCGATTTAATAAGATAATTATTAAAAAATCAAGCACTTTTTTCTTGCTGATACCCAACGGCTTATCCCAGATGACGAAAAATAGTTGAATTTATTCCTTGACAAATCTATACTGGTTTGTATTTTTGCATTGTGAAATGGTAAAAAATCAGTTTTAAACGGAAATACTGGGTATAAATGTTATTCTATATAATTCAAACATCATGAAAACTAGACTTTACTCACTTATCATCGGCCTGTTGATGGCCGCCTGCTTCACAAGTCATGCACAGGAATTGGTCAACGACTTCACAATCCTGAGAATGGACAAAGACTTTTGGGGATGCAACCTCTTCGAAAACGAAGACGGGACTTTGACGTTCAAAACTATGATGTACACCCCGAACATCTTCGAAGATTATCAGCATTTGTTTTACAAACTCACGCCCGAAGGCGAAGTGCTCGACTCCCTGATCATCGACGCTTACGGCGACTGGGATTATCTGATGCGCGACCCCGTGGAAAAGGATGCCTACATCCTTACCGAGGATAGATGGGTGTATGACTCTATCGATAGCGTTTATGTTGTAAACTTCAGGATGATCTTCATTGATGCCGAGTTCAACATCAACGACGACATCACCGTTCCGCTCTACGCCATTGACGCATCCGTATACTATTTCACCATTAATCCCTGGATCATCGACTCGCAGGGGGACTTCATCATCTCTTTCTGGAGCGACAACGAGCACCATTTGAGACGCATCGGTCGCGACGGGACCATCAAGACCTCACGCGACGGTTCACCCATTTTCGCCCCGAACTACGAGACAGAGGTGCAGCAGCCTGGCGGCGACAGCCTGCTACTCTATTCGGAAATGGGCTTTGGCGTTTTTACCGAGTCGCCCCTAACCTATTACCTGATGGGAGGCTATTATCCGGCTTCCGGTCCGTGGCCCATCATCGGATACTTCTTCGATGCCGACTTCAACCTCATCGACAGACACCTATACAAACAATTTGACGAAAACATCGCTTACGATGGTGGGAACGAAGAGCACATCGTCCCGCTTGAAGACGGCACCTACCTGATTGCCGTGCAAACCTCCAGGCTGTCGCCTACCACAGGTGGCGTCGGAGTGGCCAGACTCGACATGAACCACAACCTCATCAAAGCATCACCCATGTTTGGCCTCAGCCATTGTTTCCCACGCCAGACCTTGGTCGCCGACGACGGTTCCGTCTATCAACTGTATGACAAGCAGAACCAATACAAAGCTTCACTGGTAAGACTCGACAACGACCTGAACCTGAATTGGGAAATTGATATGCCTGGCAATCAATCCATTGCATATTTTGGAACCAGTTTAATCATGCTGAAGAATGGCGACATCGCGGCAGGCTACATCGGAAGGAGATACTCGCGCTACTGCGCTTATATTGTCACCCTACACGACGATTATGACAACACTCCTGAAATGACAAGTAACAAAAAACCTTTCACCCTTTACCCCAACCCCGTGAAAAACCAGCTGAACCTCCGCTTCGATGACGGCGTTGAGCCCGAGAGCGTTGAACTTTATAACCTTGCTGGTTGCCTGGTTGCCACAAGGCGCAACAACATTCAAAGTATCGACATGAACAAGATGTCCTCCGGGGTATACACACTGCGCGTCGCGATGAAAGACGGGACGAGCTATCATGAAAAGGTAATAAAAGAATAAAGTAAGTGCTTTTTTTTCATAATGATTTGGTTTTAGTTGATTTGTAGAGACGGTGCATGCACCGTCTCTACTGTTTTCTATACCAAATCAGTTTGTCTTGTATTTATACTGCACCTCTTTCAGTTCGGCGTTGGCCTTTGTAATCTTATTCTTCAGATTATCCTTGTAATTCGCCACTTTGGCAGCGATTTGTGCGTCGCCTAAAGCCAGCATTTCTGCAGCAAGGATAGCGGCATTGAGGGCGCCATTCACACCTACCGTGGCCACAGGGATGCCAGGAGGCATCTGGATGATGGACAGCATGGCATCGAGACCATCGAGCATACCTTTGACGGGCACACCGATGACGGGCAGGGTGGTATTGGCTGCAATCACGCCAGGCAAAGCGGCGGCCATGCCAGCGGCGGCAATGATGACTTTGATGCCACGGCCTTGGGCTTCGCGGGCAAAGGTTTCAACCTCTTGCGGGGTGCGGTGCGCGCTAAGGGCGTTCATCTCGAACGGGATTTCCATCTCGTCGAAAAAATGTGCGGCTTTTTCAAGAACGGGAAGGTCGGAGGTGCTTCCCATGATGATGCTTACGATTGGAGTCATATCAGTTATTCAGTTATTTAGTTGGTCAGTTATTCAGTTGGTCTATGGCTGATGGCTAATGGCCTATGGCTTGTCCCATCGAAAGCATGGTATCCAAAGCTTTTCGTAGGTCAGGCCATGGGCCATAGGCCATAGTTTTGAACGCAAAAATAGTTTTTTTCCCAATGCGGTTGACCCAATAGAAGCATTTTGTATATTTGTATCGCCTTAACAGAAGGGCAAACAAATCTCAATCCTTTGAAAATGAAAACAGTAAAAGTTATTGACAAGGAATTTGGGCTGTACATCCCCCAAGAAAAAATCGAAAGCAGCATCCAAAATGTGGCAGACCAAATCAACCACGACTTGGACGGCATGAATCCGTTGTTTCTCGTGATTCTCAACGGCGCCTTCATGTTCGCTTCTGAGCTGTTCAAACGACTGACGATTCCCTGCGAAATCTCGTTCGTCAAGCTGTCGTCATACGCCGGAACGGAGACCACCAACGTCGTCCGCGAACTCATCGGCTTGGACCATCCCCTGAACGGCCGCCATGTGGTCATCGTAGAAGACATCGTCGACACAGGCCATACCTTGCGCTATACCACCCAGAAACTCCGCGACTTGAAGGCCTCCGACGTACGCATCGCCACCCTGTTCTTCAAGCCGAACAACTTCCAATACACCTACCCCATCGACTACAAGGGCATGGACATCGGCAACGAATTCATCGTGGGCTATGGCTTGGATTATGACCAACAGGGGAGAAATTTGCCGGATATTTATAAAATCATTGAATAATAATGCTGAATGAGGAATGCTGAATGCGAAATAAGATTAATTCAGCATTCCACATTCCGAATTAAAAAAATAACGTCATGCTAAACATCGTACTCTTTGGCCCTCCCGGGGCAGGCAAGGGAACGCAATCGCAGTTCCTGCGTGAGAAATATAACCTGACCTATATCTCCACTGGTGAAATCCTCCGCGAGGAAATCGCAGCCGAGAGCGAATTAGGTCTTCAAGTGAAGGAAATCATCAGTCAGGGCAACCTCGTTTCCGACGAGATCGTGGCCAAGATCATCGAAAAGAAGCTCTCCGAGAACATGGACTCGGCCGGTTTCCTCTTCGACGGCTATCCACGCACCGTGCGCCAAGCCGAGATCTTGGATGAGATGATGGAGAAGTTCGGCATGTCGCTGACTGGCGTTTTAAGCCTCGAAGTACCTGAAGAACTCCTCATCGAACGCATGCTCGAACGCGGCAAGACCAGCGGTCGCGCCGACGACAACCTCGACTCCATCAAGCACCGTTTTGTGGAATATGAGGCCAAGACGCGCCCCGTGCTCGACTTCTATCAAGGCAAGGACAACCTGCACGCGGTGAACGGTGTGGGCGAGATCCCGCAAATCTTCGAGAACCTCTGCACCGTCATTGACGCTTTGTAATGGGATGCCCTTCGGGCAGAAATCGTTCAAAAATCTATTATTAAAATCATTCAAAATCTCCTTTGACCATTATGGCAAGGGTTGTAGGGCTGTCGTACAACGGCAGCCGCAAATCGGTTATTTCGATGCGGCTGCCACAATGTGACAGCCCTACATATCTAAATGATTGATTTTATAATATTTTGATGTGATTTTTGACAGATTTCTTGCCGTTAGGCAATCCCATAAACTAATGTTCCCAGCGGATGTCGTGCTTCAGGACAGTTGGTGGGTTGCCGCCGATGACTTGATGCTCGCCCGTGAATGATGAGGTCAGCAGTGTGCCTGCCGCCACGACTGTGTTATTAGGAACCTCGGCACCTTTCAGCAACACACACTTGCATCCAATCCAGACATGGTCGCCAACCTGAATGGCCTTGTCGGGATTGATGCGCACATTCTCATTATTGTATAGGGGATGTTCATCGGTATCCATCACGAGGATGTCCCAACTCAACAGGCAGTCATTGCCGAAACGGATTTCCTTGGCGCAGACAATGGTGCTTTCAGCCGTCATGTTGAAACCATCGCCGAGATGTAAGTCTCCACGCACCGAAATCTTCGAGCCATGCCCGATGCTCGCCTTGCCGCCGAAACCGACCGTGCCGCTCACCTGCCAAATGCTGCGTGAGCGTTTGCGGTCGTAGTGTCCCACATCACCGAAGCCGATTTTCACCATTGCCCTTTCCACCTTTTCGGGTAGTTCGACCTTGCCGTGTAGCTCACGCAGATAGGTGCGATGTGAAACCACCACTGGCAGCTTCAATGCCGTTTTCAGTGGAAAATAATGCAGATTGAAGCGCAGCGTCTTCGGAATCGAGCAGAGGATGTTGAAGAAATCGAAAGCGGTCATGGGCATCGGTTTGATTGGGCAAAAATAAAGTATTTAAACATATAATTGCCATTAATTGAACACGAATTTTTCAAAAACACAGTCATGGCTTTATTGACTGTTTTTGTTACCGAAAAAGAAAAATTAGATTTAAAGTATAATAATTTGCATTTGAATTGAAATTATTTCTATTTTTGGACGTCAATAATCATCCCTACCATGAAAAAGTTGACTCTATTTCTATTGCTTTTAGGCTTTGGCTTCATCCATCAGATCGTTGCCCAAGAACGGCAAATCATCCAAGGCTACTGCAAGGATGACAACGGCAAAGCCATTGAGAATGTAAGCGTCTATGCCTACGACTCACTGCTCGTTTCAGTCACCGACGAGCAGGGGCGTTTCACTTATGGTTATGCCCAAACAGGCTTGAAACTCCGCTTCGCGCACATGGTCTTTGAGCCGACCTATTACACCATAAAAGACAAAGACATCAACGGCAAGAACTTGACGATCAAAATGAAAACCAAAAGCCATGAGTTGCTTGAAGTGGAAGTGACGGCCAACGCGCCTCACATTGCCTTTGACAACCCGGTGATGACCGTCATCGACTACACCCTCCGTGAGGATGGCATTTATTTGATTGCCTACCGCCGCCGAAACTCAGCACTGCTCCACCTTTCCTTCGACATGGACACGCTCCACGAAATGAAAATATCATCGCGCTACAAGTACATCACCAAAGACGCTTTCGGCGACATTTATGCCATCAACGACTATCAAGCCAGCCAAGTTGGATTCATGGAACTGGACAACGGAAAGAAAATACTTATGAACTTCTATCATTCCATGTCGAGAAAGACCTTCTATGATAAGTACTCCACCATTGTGGCGGCTTCCGACAGCGTTTTTATCACAGGGCGTTACTTTTACTTTAACAAAGAAATGGGCTATTACTGCAATATCCTTGGCAGTGACAATGAGCCTTACTTGTTGCATTACATCGTAGACGAAGAGGGCCGTGACGACATTTCATTGATGATCCGCACAAAAACAGGCATCGACTTCTGGGCTACAACCCGCATTTACAACCCTTTATACGCCATCGACAACAAGTTCTATCTCTTTGCCTACACCGACCACGAGACCCTTGTCTTCGATGCTGTAGGCAATGAATTGGAGCGCTATCCCCTCACCTTCCACGAATACCGCAAATGGAACGGCAAGATGGAACTCGACCGCCGCTGGAAACAGAAGATGTTGTATGACGCAGCCAGGAAGGAATTCTACACCTTCTTCGTCAACGATGGCATCTATACCCTGAAGCGCATTGACCTGAAAACCGGAACGGCCACCTCCGTGATGGACCTCAGCGGATATCCCTTTGCTCAGAATATGAGGATTCACGACGGCGTTTTGTATTTCATTTATCCTACGGGCATCAACCACAGGAAGGCTTTGTATCAGGTGAGGATAGAATGAAATTTTGATTGATTATTTATCAAAATCGGTATGATTTTTGTAGTATTTAACTTAAATTTTTCCTAGTTAAACCATCAAAAATCACACTCTATGAAAAAGATTTACTTTCTATTGCTTTTGTCAGCATTAACTTTTCAAAGCGCCGTGGCGCAAAACGAACAGCCCAATCCTTACCAAGTGGCTAAAGAAGATGGCTACGGCTACCGCTCGCTCATCAAACTGCTCGATATGGACAGCACCTTTATCGGCACGAAATTTGAACATTCCTATCACGACCTGTTAGCCATCTTGTATTCCCGCGTCGGGCGATACAAGGAGGCAAGGCGCAAAGCCGAGGCTTGTGGGACACAATTCCTCGACAATATGAGATTCAAAAATAGTTATAACGATGTGAAAGCCCTTCCCTTGTCGGAAACGATGGACAGCATCATCGCGAACAACCGCGTCATTATGATGAACGAGAGGCACTTTAACCCACATAATAGGGCTTTCGTTATCAGCTGGTTAGAAAAATGCTATGAAAACGGATACCGTTATCTCGCCGCCGAGACCCTGTTTGCAAAGGATTCCTTGCTCAACGAGAGGCGCACGGTGCTTTTGGGCGAAACAGGGTTCTACAGCGACGAGCCTGTCTATGGCGATATGCTCAGGACCGCGCTCAATTTGGGCTATACGCTCGTGCCTTACGAAGGCGACGGCTTCGGCGTTGATCGTGAGGTGAACGAAGCCAAAAACCTTGTCGAAAGAATCATCAGCCAAGACCCTGAAGCAAAATTCCTGCTTTTAGGCGGCTTCGGGCATATCGCCGACCGCAACGGATGGTACACGATGGGCAGATATTTCAAGGAACAATCCGGCATCGACCCGTTCACGATGCAATGCACATTCTTCGACGACCCATACGGCGAAACCGATTCCTTGCAAACCGTTTATTACGACTTGACTGATGCGATGCCCAACCGCGAGCCTATCCTTCTTTATGACACGGTGAAGCATATCTTCCCTTGCGGTTCGGGTATGGATGCCACCTGCTGCCTGCCACGCACACGCTTCATCGAAGACAACATCCCCGACTGGAAACTTTACAACGGCAAAGTGCTTTACACCCTCGACCGCCGCTTCATCGACAAAAACGGCTTCCCCGAAGGCTGCATGAGCGCGTTCCTGAAATCGGAGGGAGAAGAATGTGTCCCCATTGACCAGTATATGTACGGCAAGGACGAAAAGGAGTTCAAGTTGGCGCTTTACAAGGGTGAGTATTTGTTGCGGTTTGATGACGGGAAGGAATATAAATATGCTACAATTACCGTAAAATGAGTGCGTTATGAAAAAGAATTCTGTTTTTGCTTCGCTATTGCTATTCTTTGCTTCTTCACTTTTCGCACAAACCCAAACCACCGTTTACGGCAACCTCGGCGTGGAGAATGTGAACATCAGCATCGTTAACACGCCTTACGGCACCAGCACCGATGCTAAAGGACATTACGATCTGCCGCTTTACGACCGCTCGGAGACCGTCAACCTTTATTATTCGTGCATCGGCTATCAGGATACGGTGGTGAGCCTCTCGCCACGACGGTTGCAGCGCGATTCCATCAATGTCAGTTTCCGTATGAGGAAGATGAGTTACGACCTTCAGGAAGTTGGCGTTTCGGGAATCAAAGACTTTTACCGCTCTGGTTCCAACCGCAACATCGCCGACATCGCGTTTTTGGATGGGAAAATCTACCTTTTGGAGAACAAACCCAAGACTTCATCGATGGTCATCCTCGACACCGAAGGCATTGAACAAGCCCACAAGGACTTCGACCAACTCTTTGAAAAACTCCACATTGACGCTTTCGATGACCTCATTCTTGTCGGGCAGGACAGTTGTCTGCAAGTGTATCTGGATGAAAAACAAGGTATTTTGCCCGTCTCCACCTTCTCACGCGATGATTACCGCAACAAACTACTCAAAATCGTTTGCGAGTACAACGAGGCATACATCGTAAGGACAATCGTTCACGACCGAGGACTTTACTGGCTCAAGTTCAACCATGGCAAGAGCCAGGATTTCTTTTACGTGAAGAAAGACGGCCCCATGGAGAAGCCCCAATATTTATGCAGTTTTATTGATACCCTCGGCTACCGCGCCTGCCAGTCGCAATGGATGAAAATCCAAAACGAATACCATCAAGCAATGGCAGAAAACTTCACCCTCGAGTCCATCTACAATGAGAACGGGGATGGGGATCCAGTGCGCGAAGGAGAAAGCATAACTTCCATGAGCATCAAAAAAGCGGAACGAGGAAGCCCTGGCATTGACCTCATCAACGAAGGAACTTGGGACGGAAATCTGGTTCGTTTAGCAGAAACCCCCACCTTGCTTGGAATGATACAATGGTATTGCTCCATGATGGCCAAAAAGGAACTCCAGATAGTCCCCTTGAAAGTCAACGGCATGCTTCAATTCGTTGGTCTTGACAACCGCGAAATCGTGGAAATCGGCCCCGACTTCAAAGTGGCGAAAAGACAACAACTGAAAATCACTTCGGGAGAACAATTTTTCAAAAACGAGTTCCTCACCGACAAAGCCACGGGCAAAACCTACGGTCTTTTTGTGGAAGACGGGATGAACCACATCGGCCTCTACGACCCCGAAGCGGGCTCAGTGGGCATGGGACAAAAAGCCACCAAGAAGATTTATCCAAGGGTATTCAAGGTGCATGGCGGTTATGCCTACAGCGTGTTTTTCGATTCAGGAAGCAATCGCGGGGTGATTAGTCGGATGAAAATCGAATAAAAACCCTACCTTTGCGGCATGAAAACCCTATTCAGATTAAGATACGACAGCCGCTGGGGCGAGGAATTGTTCCTCACGGGGAACAGCGATGAATTAGGCAAATGGAATCCCAATAAGGCCGTTCCGATGGAATATGTGGGGCCTGGGATTTGGTCCGTTTTCGTAGAGGCGCACGGCCGTGCGTCTCTACAGACCACGGAATACAAATATTTCATCCGTGAAAAAGACCAAATCAGGTGGGAAGAAGGCCCCAACCGCATTTTGCCCGAGGGCAAAGACCGCACATGGGATTGGTTTGGTCTCACCGAAAGGCATACGATGAAAGGCGTGGCCGTGCCGCTGTTCAGCTTGCGCACAGAGGATGATTTCGGCATCGGGGAATATACCGATCTGCCGAAATTCGGCGATTGGTGCGTGGCCAATGAGTTGAAAATCATACAAATCCTGCCAATCAATGATACGACAGCACATTATGACTGGGGTGATTCCTATCCTTATAATGCCATTTCGGCTTTTGCGCTGAATCCGATTTACCTCAATATCAAGCAATTGGGAATCAAAGAAGATGCGGCTTTCAAACGGATGCGGACGATGCTCAACAAGGAGGAATCTGCCAATTATCCCAAGGTACTGAAAGCCAAATGGAAACATTTCCAAACCGCTTTCGAGCAACAATGGGAATCGCTGAAAGACACTGCTGAATTCCAGCAGTTCGTCAAGGAAAACGAAGACTGGCTTCACGACTATGCCCAGTTTTGTGCCGAGCGCGACGGCAACGGCATGGAAATCCATCTTTTCTTACAATACCACTGCGACAAGCAACTTCGCAAGGCCGTCAAAGCTTTGCACGACAAGGGATTGCTGTTGAAAGGCGATATCCCCATCGGGGTAAATCCCTCTGGAGTAGATGTAAAATCGCATCCCGATTTGTTCAACCTCGATGTGCAAGTGGGTGCACCACCTGATGACTTCTCTGCAGAAGGACAAAACTGGGGCTTCCCTTCCTACAACTGGGAAGCGATGGCCATGGACGGCTACGCCTGGTGGCAACGCCGCCTGCAAGTGATGGCGCGTTATTTCGACGCCTATCGCATTGACCATATCTTGGGTTTTTTCCGTATCTGGGAGATTTCCAAGACAGCCAAATCAGGGCTGTTGGGGCACTTCTCTCCTGCCCTGCCCTTGAGTGTGGAAGAAATCGAAAAGCAAGGCTTCCATTTCGTCAAGAGCAAGCATTTAAAAAAAGGCCTCGACACCCTTTTCATCCCCGCCCCAAACGAGAAAGACAAGTACATCCCGCGCATCGAGCTGCACAGAACCAAGACCTACCAAACCCTCAACGAGGAACAGAAACACGCTATCGATGGCATTTACGAGGACTTCTATTTCCACCGCCACAACGACTTCTGGAAGCAGAAAGCCTTGGAAAAACTACCCACCTTGATTAACGCAACGAAGATGATTGCCTGCGGCGAAGACCTTGGCATGATTCCCGCTTGCGTGCCTGAAGTCATGCAGGAGTTAGGCATCATGAGCCTTGAGGTGCAACGCATGCCCAAGGTGTTTGGCCATCAGTTTGTGCAGACTGAAGACCTGCCCGAAAACTGCGTTTACACCACCGGCACCCACGACATGCTCACCTTGCGCGGCTGGCTGGCCGAAGACCGTGTGCGCACCCGTCAGTTCCTCGACAGTCTCGACCTCGATGACCGCAAAGTCACAGCAAAAGCCCTTAAAAAGGTGATGGACAAGCATTTGGACAGTCCTTCAAAATGGAACATCTACCCCTTGCAAGACCTGCTAGACTTGGACGAAAAGAATTGGTCACCCAACCCTGCGGACGATCAAATCAATGTCCCCGCCAATGCCAAAAACCAGTGGAAATGGAGGATGCGGATGAATTTGGAAGCTTTATTGCCGCCAATCCGATAAAAAACCTTACCTTTGAAGCCTAAATTCAAACCACCATGAAATTCAAACTCTACAACCATAGCGAAGCCGCGCTCAACGAACGCATCGCATTGATTCTCAACGAAGAGAAGAAAAAAGGTCACGAAAAGGAAGCCTTGCGCACCATCTTCCAAAGCATCGATTTCACCACCTTGGAAGCTTTCGACAATGAAGCAAAGATCAAGGACTTTTGCGACAAGGCCTTGGCCTTCCCGAAGCAGAAACCACACCTCTCGGTACCCGCCATCTGCATCTACAGCCCCTTTATCCGTCAAGCCAAGAAACAGCTTGAAGGTAGTGGCATCCGTGTGGCTACAGTGGCCTGCGCCTTCCCTTCGGGCATGATGCCCTTCGACTTAAAGGTTAAGGAGGTGGAATACTGCGTCAACGAAGGTGCCAATGAAGTGGACATGGTCATCTCGCGCGGCACATTCCTCGCAGGACGTTACGACGAGGTCTTTAACGAGATCAAGACCATCAAGGAAACCTGTGGCAACAAGGCCAAACTGAAAGTCATCCTTGAGACGGGCGAGCTGAAGACCGTGGAAAACATCCGCAAAGCCAGCGAACTGGCAATTCTCGCAGGTGCCGACTTCATCAAGACCTCGACGGGCAAGGTGCCGGTAGCCGCCACACCACTCGCTGCCATCGTCATGATCGACACCATTAAGGAATACTACGAGGCCACGGGTAAGAAGGTCGGATTCAAGCCCGCTGGTGGCATGAAGGTGCCGGAAGACGCCCTCACCTACTATTATCTTGTAAAAAACATCCTCGGCGAACAATGGCTTAATCCGAACCTCTTCCGTATAGGTACAAGCCGCCTCGCCGGACTTATTTTGGAACAAATTAATAAATGCTGAATGCGGAATTATGAATGCGGAATGTCGCGATGCGCTGTTGGGCTTCGCCCCCATTCAGCATTCCTCATTCAGCATTCCGAATTAAAATATACAATATGGCAACCATTAAAGGAACTTATAAAGGTAATCTCCGTAACGAGATGACCCATGTGCAGTCGGGCAACACCATCCTCACCGACGCACCCACCGACAACCACGGCAAAGGCGAAGCCTTCTCGCCC
>CADBGN010000005.1 GCA_902794155.1 uncultured Bacteroidia bacterium | reverse complement strand
TCCTGTTCGCTTAACATGATGCGTTGAAATTTGCCGCAAAGGTACGACTTTTTGGGACAAATTTGTATTTTTGCGACGCATTTCAAACGATTTCATCACCAGGAATGAGATTCAGCGACGTCATAGGCCAATCCGCCGTTAAACAAAGGCTTATCCAGAGTGTGAGGGAAAACCATGTCTCTCATGCCCAGCTTTTTTTGGGTCCTGCCGGAAGTGGCAAGCTGCCCTTGGCCTTGGCCTACGCCCAATATATCCTCTGTCCGAACCGTACCGAGACCGACAGCTGCGGCGTGTGCCCCACCTGCCAGAAGATGCAGAAGCTGGTGCATCCCGATTTGCATTTCGTGGTACCTACGGCAGCCACAAAAAAGGTCAAGAGCAATCCCGAATCCGACCTCTTCATGGAGGAATGGCGAGATTATGTCACTCAAAACCAAGGGTATGTCGACACCTCAAGCTGGTACACCTTCCTTGATGTAGAAAACAAGCAGGGCTATATGTCGGTGCGCGACGCGGCCTCACTGCTGCGCAAGTTGAGTATGAAGTCCTATGAGGGCGAGTACAAGATCGCCATCATCTGGATGGCGGAGAAGATGCGCGTCGACACGGCCAACAAATTGCTGAAGCTCCTTGAGGAACCGCCAGAGAAGACAGTTTTTCTGCTTATTGCTGAAGACCAAGAGGAACTTCTGGCCACCATCAAGTCGCGTACAGCCTTGGTGAAGATACCAGCCATCGAAACTAGCAATTTGGAAAAAGCCCTTGTAGAGCGTCAGTCGTGTCAGCCTAACCAAGCACACGATGCAGCCATGATTTCGGAAGGTAACTGGATCACCGCCTGCCATTCGGTGCAGGACTCGGAAGAGCATAAGTTCTTCTTCACCACCTTCCAGCAATGGATGCGCCTCTGCTTTCGTGCCGCTTATTCCGAACTGATCGACTTCTCGAATAACATCAAGACGATTGGTCGTGAAAAACAAAAAGAACTGCTGGAGTATGGACTGCGAATCATTCGCAATTCATTGTTGTTTAATAACAACCTAGCGGAAATTGTCATGCTACCCAATGATGAGAAAGTCTTTAATTCGAAATTTGCGCCGTTCGTTAATCCTGCCAATCTGGCACAAATCGCCAATCTTTTCGAGGAAGCCATGCGCCAAATTGAGCGCAACGGCTATGCGCCGCTCATCTTTACGGATGTAAGTTTTAAGATGGTGGGGTTGCTAAAGAAGAAATAACTTTACTCGTAAACCTCCACGGTTCCCATTTCAAACTGAATAGGATGTCCAGCCTCGTAGTAGCGAACATCATGTAGCACCTTGTCGAAGACGTAGTTCTGGATGAGCACGAAGTCCTTGCCGTCGTCGACGAGAGCATACATACGGTCGCGATCCACGTCGCCCAGCTCGCCGCCAATATCGGTCACGCCGTTCAGCACCAGTTTCTTGAAGGTCTTCATGTCCTGCTTGTTGCCGTCCTTGTCGGTCACCACAATGTAATGCATATATGGTGAACTGGTGATGGAGTCGATGCGCTCCTGCGGCAGAGTGTTGGTGAACAAGGCCTCAAAGCGAAGGTCACTGAACGACGACATGAGGTTGATGACCTTCAAGGTGTCGTAAGGCAGGTCTTGGTTGTCGATTAGGCGTGTGAGTTTGTATTGGTGCTTCCCGATATTGTCGATACGGAAACTGCCTTCAGGATTTTCGTTGAAGTCGACTTCAACCGACTGGATGTCAGCCATATTCTCGTGGAAGATGGTATGGTTACGCCAATCGTCAGGATTGGCAGTGAAACGCGTAGTGATGAAACCACGGAAACTAGGAATGTAAACGATATAGGCCTTGTCGGCGCCTTCTTTCAGCATGAAGGTGCCGCTGCTGTCCATAGTGGCGTCGCCGACGTAGAACACCTTAGTGCGCTTTTCGTGGTAAAACAACTTGATTTTGTCGAACAGGTTGATACGGGGCACTATCTGATAGATTTCTACCTTGGTACTCTGCGTAGCCAGTTGCTTGACGATGTTGTCGTGACTCGCTACAGAGACAGGCATTTTAATACGAATCTTGTATAAGGTGGTCAGCAGATACTGCACTTGCTTGGGATGGGCTTTATAAATGTTGTTGAGTATCCAGCCATTCTCTTGTCTTTCGAGCAGCGATTCCCTATCCTTACGGTCAGCCAAATAGATTTTCGTCACCGAAGCTGTGTCCCATACTTGAAAGTCTGATGACTCGCCTTGCAACGTGGAAAGGTATCGGTTATTCCAAACCAAGAGGGCGGCAATAACGACCAAAATTGCGACGATAATAATGGTGATGCGGTTATTTTTCTTCATGATTATCAGTTTTGCTGTATTTTTTCTTTCTGACGAAAGCCATGACAAGACCCAAAACGATGATGAGTGCAATGGGTATCACCGTGTTGATGACCTGCCATTTCACTCGTTCCTTGCTTATCTTGGTGGCATCCAGCAGACGAATCTTCAGTTCGCGCGAGCGAATGTCAATCAAGCCTTCGCCGTCGACGAGATAGCTGATGGCATTTTCTATGAATTCCTTGTTGGTATAGGTGATGCCTGTGTATTGGTCGAAACCCAATGGCAAAGGCTTGTGGGTGCGGATGTCGAATTGGTTGCGGATGATGTCGCCATCAGCGACCACGATCATGGCAGTAGGTTCGCTTTCTTCCAAGAAGTCAGTAGCTTGGTCGTCGATGATTTCCTGTGGTATGCGGTTGGCATACAGCGACGGGAAACTGCCCTTCAACAAATAAGCCACATTCTTGCTCTTGGAAGAGAACATGCGTTGGTCGGGAGCTTGTCGTAGCATAGCCAAGGAAATGAATACCGGAACGCCCGATACTTTGGTGTAGTTTGAGGTCTTGAGTAGCGGTATCTGTTCGACGCCATCAGCAGAGGTGGTGGCATCTATCGAACTGACGAAATCGGCTTTGATGGCATTCATGTTGCGCACCATGGGGTGCTCGGAGGCGGCTTGCAGTAAGGGGAAGTAATACCATCGGAAGAACTCCAGCTGGGCTTGACCTCCCACTTGTCCGGTGCGGATAGGTAACTGGGCGCAAGTCAAGTCGAGAAGCAGGTCGCGGTTGAGGCGCACGCCATACCTAAATAACATGTCGTCGAGGTTTAGATCTTGCTCAATGCCGATGGTCGACTCTTGATTCTGCAAACTATCCATTGTGGCAAACACTGGTTCCACCAGCCACAGCACCTTGCCGCCGTGCATGATGTATTGGTCGATGAGGAACTTGTCTTTCTCGTCAAAAGGCTGTGTAGGCTTGGCGATAACGATGGCATCGTAAGAGGGAAAGACTTTTACGTCTCTCGTCGTGTCCTGTGTACGATGCATCAAAGCGTCAATTTGTCCGTCAATGGATTTTCGCTCAACGTTGTATTTCTGTCCCAAAGTCTTGGCGATATCGGCAAGTTCTTCGTCACTTAATTCACCGTGGCCTTCAATAAAGGCGACATGAGGTTTTTCTAAACGGGTCACTTTCTTGATGGCATCCACGAGGCGGAATTCCAGATTCTGCATTGAGGCATTCAATGCTGCTTCCGATGATTGGCCGATTTGGTTTTCCAGCAAGTCGATGGCTATCTCAGTGTTGTTTCGGTAGCTCACCAAAGCACCTGGCCAAATCACCATCTGCTTCGAAGAGCCATCGCTGTTCTGTACGTTCAAGTCGGTTGGATTCAAGCCTGCCTGATACAATTGGTTGTAGGTCTCGCGTATCTCGGCGTCGTTGCCGCTTTCGGCTGGGTTAATGAACTCGTAGTCAATGTATTTCGAGTAGGCTCGGAATTCGTCGAGCATCTCCTTGGTCTCACGGCGCAGTTTCTTGAAGCCTGCGGGGAAGTCACCTTCAAGATACACCTTGAAATATACGTAATCTTCAAGATTGTTGAGGGTCTCTTTTGTGGTAGGCGACAAAGTGTAGCGTTTCTCGCTTGTGAGGTCGAAGCGGGTGAACACGTACGAGCCAATCACGTTGACCAACACCACGATGGCTATCGTGATAAGGAAGGCGACGATTTGGTTTTTCTTCAGACTTTTGCGTTTGTTTTCCATCACTTACCTCCTTACCATTTTCGGCTCGATAGAACCAATTTTGTTGCACTCAAGAAAACTGCAATCACACTGAAGAAATACAACACGTCGCGTGTGTCGACTACGCCACGACTCAGCGAGCTGTAGTGGGCGTTCATTCCCAATTGTTGTATGAACAAGTCGACACGTCCGAACAAAGAGAGCGAGTAAATGAACTCGAAGCCAATCAGCAGGAACCCGCAGAGAAAGACCGAAATGATAAAAGCCAAGATCTGGTTGTTGGTCAGCGAACTGCAGAAGATGCCAATGCTTACGAAACTGGCACTGAGTAAGAAAAGGCCGATGTAGGAGCCCCAGATGCCGCCGCTGTCAAGGTTGCCTTTAGGCAATCCGAGGCGATAAACGGAGACATAATAGATAAAAGTAGGAATTAGGGCAAGCAATACCAACACGACACCAGCCAAGAACTTGGCCCATATAATCTGCCAATCCGACAATGGCTTTGTGGCTAGCATCTCGATGGTGCCTGTTCGGTTCTCCTCGGCGAAGCTTCGCATGGTGACAGCAGGCACAAGGAAAAGAAACACCCATGGGGCTAGGACGAAAAGGCCATCCAAGTTGGCATAGACGGAATTCAGCACGTTGAAGTCGCTTTGGAAAACCCAAAGAAACAGGCCAGTGATAAGCAGAAACACTACAATCACCATGATGCCAATCAGCGAGCTGAGAAAGTTGCTTATCTCTTTCTTGAACAGTGCGTACATTCCCAAAATAATGCTTATTCAATGATCATGTCGAACGGCAGGCGAGCTTGGATGCCAGTGTTCTTTTGCAGGTTGTCCAATCCTTGGAGGTAGTCGTAGTAGACCCCCATCTTCTGCTTCATGGCAGCGTCAAGTTTGTCGCTTTCGTTCATCGATTCCATCATGCGGGTGAAGAAATCCTTCTGTTTGGGCCACTCGGTCACTTTGAAGTCGTTGCCCAGGTTAGCTTTTTCGACGGCATAAGCGATGGCGTCTTCCATGTCGCCAAGTTTGTCGACGAGGCCAATCTCGATGGCATCGGCGCCAGCCCACACACGACCCTGGCCGATGCTGTCGACATAGGTTTGTGTCAGGCCACGGCCTTCAGCCACGCGGCCGGTGAAGTCGTTGTATGTTTTTACAACCATCTCCTGAAGCTTGCTGTATTGGAACTCGGTGAGTGGCTGTGTGAGGGTGCCAAAGTCGGCGTTCTTGTTGGTCTTTGCAGCGTCGAAAGTCAAGCCAACTTTGTCGTTGAGGAAGCCTTGAAGGTTAGGTACGGTACCAAACACGCCGATGGAACCTGTAAGGGTGGTGGGATCGGCAAAGATATAGTCGGCTTTGGCCGAAATCCAGTAGCCGCCCGAAGCGGCGTAGTCACCCATCGAGACGATGACGGGCTTCACTTCCTTAGTCAAGTCGAGTTCACGACCGATGATAGCCGAAGCCACAGCGCTACCGCCAGGCGAATTGACGCGAAGCACGACAGCTTTCACGTTTTCGTCCTCGCGAGCTTTGCGGATGGTCTTGGAGAGGTTTTCGGAATAGATGGCTTGGTCTGGGTTGCCCTTGCCGTCGAAGATTTGGCCAGTGGCATAGATGATGGCCACCTCGTTCTTGCTTGTGCCCTTGTCCTTGTATGACTTAGCGTATTTTGCGTTGCTGATGGCGTTGATGTCTTTGTTACTGCCAGTTAGACCTTTCAGTTCTTCAAGCACTTGGTCTTTATAGTAAAGGTTGTCAACCAAGCCGTATTCCAAAGCTTTGTTGGCATCAAAGTAAGTCTCCAGGTTGTCGGCAATATCGTTGAGTTGTTCCACACTGATGTTACGGCTCTGGCTGATACCGGAGAGGATTTGTCCCCAAACAGTGCCTAACAGTTTTTCCATCTGTTCGCGGTTGGCTTCGCTCATCTTGTCCAGGAAATAAGGTTCCACGGCACTCTTAAAGCGATTGTTGGGACCACGAACAATCTGCATCTCGATGTCGAGTTTGTCTAATAGGTGTTTGTAGAAAGTGATTTGTGAAGCCATGCCATGCAGGTCTAAGGCGCCTTCGGGGTTGATGTAAATCTTGTCGGCGATGGAGGCCATGTAATAGGCGCTCTGACTGTAGCTTTCTCCGTACGTGACGATGAACTTGCCGGATTCCTTAAACTCAATGAGTTTATCGCGAATCTCTTGCAGGGTGGCAGTGGATGTAGGAATGCTGCTCAATTCCATATAGATGCCTTTTATGTTAGGGTCGGTCTTGGCCTGCTCAATGTTGCGAAGGATGACATTCAATCCTGTCATGTCCTTGGTTTCCATGGAGTTGAAGTTGATGCTGCCAAAAGGATTGTCGGTGGTGCGATCCGAGATGGCATAGTCGAGTTTCATGTAAAGTACTGAGTTGGCTTGGGGCTTACTGATTGTTTCTGTCTCGGCGGAAAGGCCTGAAATCATTGACGACACCACCCCGACTTTAATGAAGAAGGTGGCTACCATGGCGATAAGCGTTCCCAAGAACGCGGCCAATAATACTTTTGAAAATTTCATGACGATTCAGTTTATAAATTTTAGGGTGCAAAAGTAACATTTTATTCGTTTATATTGGTGATAAAACGCTATATTTGCAAAAAATCTTGAAGGTAGTTGCTGAGTTTTCTGACGTATGGAAACCTGTTACATTCTTTTTGGCTCGAACATGGGCGACAAGGGGAGCATCTTCGATCAAGCATGCCTATATATTAATAATAGGTGTGGTCAAGTGCTGCAGGTGTCTTCTCCATACGAATCGGAGCCTTGGGGTTTCGAGACCGAGGAATGGTTTTTAAACCGGATGATCGTCATTACGACGAGGATGAATCCTGAGGACTTATTGGGGCAATTGCTTGAGATTGAACGTGAATTGGGGCGCGAGCGACATCCTGAAAATGAGGGCTATGTCTCAAGGACAGCCGATTTGGATATCCTTTACTATGGTGATAGGATTATTCTAAACGAATTGTTGACCGTTCCGCATCCTAGGCTGCATCGTCGTCGTTTTGCGTTGTTGCCTATGTGTGAAGTGGCTCCCGACATGGTGCATCCTGTATTGGGATTGACTCAAAGGGATCTATTGGCTCGTTGTCCAGATACGCTCTTGGTGAAAAAAATGAAATTTGATTAGAAGTAAGAAATGCATTACAACTACATAGCCATTGAAGGTACGGTGGGAGCAGGCAAAACCACTTTGGCCACTCGTATCGCCAAGGATTTCAACGGACAGTTGATTCTGGAAGAGTTTGAGGGTGACAAGAATCCGTTTTTACCTAAGTTCTATAAGGAGCCAGATAAGTATTCCTTTCAGTTGGAGATGACCTTTCTGGCCTTGCGTTTTCAACAATTGAAGGATAAGTTGGGCGCGCTTGACCTGTTTCATGATTTCATTATTTCAGACTACTATGTAGCTAAGTCTCTGATATTTTCACGCAACAATTTGCAGGAAGACGAATACCAATTGTTTGCGCGGTTTTTCAATATCATCTTTTCCGACATGCCCAAGCCCGAGTTGTTAGTGTATCTTTATTCCGATGTGGCACGTTTGCAGCGCAACATTCGTAAGCGTGGGCGCAGCTATGAACAGGAAATTAGCGACGCCTATTTGGAGAATATCCAACAGGGTTATTTTGATTTCTTGCGTCAACAGCAGAACAATATGCGCATTCTGTTGATAGACACCAACAGGCTCGATTTTGTGGCCAATGAAAGCGACTACCAGCGCATCATTGATGTCATTGACCAACCTTACGAGATTGGGTTGCATAGGGTGTCGCTGTGATTTTTTTTGAAAACAAAACACAAAAAAAGCCGCTCAGTTAGAGCGGCTTTTTTTGGTTGTGAATGAAGATTATCTTTTCGGTTTCTTCACTTTGATAACTCTGGTAGTGGTAACCTCAGTAGGTTTGTTCACGTAGACTTCAGCACGACGAATCTGAGGCAGAATGTCCTTTTCGAGTTGAGGATAGATGGCGCACATGTCCTTCACAGCCTTCTGCTTGTTGGGGGCGTTGTTGACGGTGTTGACGATGGCATCCTTGTCCTTCAGGTTGGAGTTCTGGACAAGCTCGATGAAGAGGTTCCAGTCTTCGCCATAACCCTTACCATTGATTTTGAGGTTCTTGTCCTTGGCAATCTTCTTCATCTGGGCTTCGGCAGCGTTGTCACGGTTGTCGGAGAGTTCGAAGTTGTGGCCTTCTTCACCTTCAGGAGAAGCCCAAGCCTTGATTTCGAACTCGGTGACACCAGCATTCAGCAGGTCTTTCAGAGCGGCATCAGCTTCGTTGTTGAGTTTCTTTCTGTCGCCAATGTTGTATTTGTCCTTGTTGAAGTAGTAAGTGAGGACCTTTTCAAGGTTGTCTTTCATGCTCTTTTCGATGATAGTGGAGTCAACCTCAACGAAAGCTTGCTCAACACCATTGGCCAGATGCTCGGTAGCGCCTTGTGCATAGTACACGTTCTTCACGATTTCATCCTGAGTGGGATAGATGGTGCCGTCGTAGACGTAGAACATCGGGTCGCCCTTCAGTTCGCAGTTGGCCATTTCCTCTTGGTAAGGCATGCAGTAGTGCTTGGTGAACTCGCCACCTTCCTTATAAGGAACGCGGAAGTCGCCTTCGCCCTTCACCTTTTCACCAACGAAGGTGATAGGATCGATGTCGATTTGGCCGCCTTTGTAGGCCAGATAAGGCTGCAGGTTCATGACAGCTTGCTTTTCGAAGTATTCGCCGGGGATAGTGACGATGACATCGAAGCAAACATTGCCGTCTTCACCTTCTTTCAGCGGGTCAGGATCCACACGGTAGGTGATCTTCTTGGATTCGCGAGCCATTCTGTCAATGTCGCAAGGATTGTTGAACTTATAGCGCAGACCCAGGTTGAACTGGCTGTACATATCCTTATCGTTGATGATACGATTTTCTTCGTCGGCTTTGATTTTGGCCACTTGGTCAAGAGCATCGGTGCCAGTGAAGGTGTAGGTGTAGTCGAGGAAGAGGTCGAACTTGGGAGCCAGGTTGAAGGTGATTTCCATACCAGCGGGGACGTTGAAGCTGAGTTCACGCTCCGTCTTGGCAGCAGCAAGTTCAGAAGCCACGTTGTCGTCAGCATCGAGTTGGTTGACAATACCAGCCTTATAGTAGATGCCACCGATACCGATATGAGGCACCAGGTTGATGACTCTTCTCGGGTTGTAGTTGAACATGTTGAACAGGTTGAAGGTCAAGTTCAGGTCGCCTTCAATGTAGTTCGACTTGTCGAGACCAAGATTCCACAAGGTACGATCGGCATTGTCGTTCATGACAAGTGCTTGTTGGTGTTTGTGACCAGAGAGGATGCCGTAGCCGCCCTTGAGGTTCAAACCGATGACCTTACCAAATTGATAACCGATGCCGAAGTGGGCATTCCAGGTCGGCTCCATGGCCACGCTCTTGAAGTGGTTGAAATCGTCCCAAATACCGCCGTTGTAGTTGGCCAAGTCACCATGGTTGATGGAGAGACCTCCGTCAGCTTGGATGTACCAATACTTTTCAGCAGGTTTTGCATGTTTTTTGCCTTCTTGAGCCATCATGCTCAAAGGAAGCACTGCAACGATGACAAGCATCAGCAGTTTCGAAAAAGTCAAATTTTTCTTCATAACGTTAAAGTGTTAGGTTTGTAATGATTATTATTAGTTGATTTTCAATTATCGTCTTTACACTTATTCTATTTAGCGAACAAAAATAGGGATTTTTTTAATTGTCAACACAAAAAGTTGAAAAAAAATGCATTTTTTGGCCTATTTTGCCAAAAAAGATACCGTAATAGCCTTATTTTATTCCCAAAAACAACATTTCAAATGCCTTCCACATGACGATTCCAGCGCAAACCGATACGTTAATGGAGTGTTTGGTGCCTTCTTGTGGTAGTTCAATGGCCGCTTCACAATAGGGAAGAGCTTCCTCGCTTACGCCTTCCACCTCGTTGCCTAATATATAAGCGGTGTTCGCTGCAAATACGAAATCTTGCAAAGGAATGCTCTTTTCCACTTGTTCGACGGCAAAGATATGGTATCCTTCTGCTTTCAATGCTTGGCATGCGGCTTCTGTGTTTTCAAAGTAACGCCATTTCACTGTTTCGTCTGCTCCCAAGGCGGTCTTATGTATTTCGCGATGTGGCGGGCAAGCAGTAATTCCACATAATATTAACTCGCTGATACGGAAAGCGTCGGCGGTGCGGAAAAAAGCCCCCACATTGCTCAATGAGCGAATGTTGTCAAGTACAATTTTAATAGGTAGTTTTTCGGCCCGTTCAAAGTCTTCTTTGCTGAGGCGGTTTAGCTCGTCCATACTTAATTTGCGCATGTTTTTTCTTTTGGCTGCAAAATAAGTGAAAAATGATGTTGCCTTGAGCATTTGGGGATTTTTTTTGGATGAACAGGCAGATTGTTTCAAACAAAACGCTAATTTTGTACCCCTTAATTTGTGTTTTTTATGGCAGACAAAGCGACCGAAACCCCGTTGATGAAGCAGTATTATTCTTTCAAGGCGAAATACCCTGATGCGATGCTGTTGTTTCGCGTGGGCGATTTTTATGAGACTTACGGAGAGGATGCGGTCAAATCGTCGAAGATTTTGGGTATCGTGCTCACTAAGCGTTCCAACGGTGCCTCAGCCGACGTGGAGTTGGCGGGTTTCCCGCATCATGCCCTCGACACCTATCTGCCGAAACTGGTCCGTGCTGGTTTGAAAGTAGCGGTGTGTGAGCAGCTTGAAGACCCCAAACTGGCCAAGAAATTGGTGAAGCGTGGGGTGGTTGAGTTGGTTACGCCGGGAGTCACATACAATGACAACGTGCTTGAACAGAAGGAGAACAATTTCTTGGCTTCCGTGCATCTCGAAAAGGAGGTCTCGGGTGTGTCGTTTTTGGATGTCTCAACAGGTGAGTTTTTTTTGACACAAGGCACCAATGAATACATCGACAAGCTGTTGCAGAGCTTCAACCCTTCTGAGGTGTTGGTGCAACGCAACAAACGCAAGGATTTCATCGACTTGTTCAGTGCGAAGTATTACTTGACTGTTTTCGACGACTGGGTCTTCACCGATGACTATGCCAACGAGATTCTCAACAAACATTTCCATACGGTCTCTCTGAAAGGCTTTGGTGTCGACGATTTCCCGAAAGGCATCGTGGCAGCTGGTGCAGCTATTCATTATTTGATTGAGACGCAACACGACAAACTCAACCATATCACTTCGCTATCGCGCATCGACCAAGGACAATACGTTTGGCTCGACAAGTTTACCATCCGCAATTTGGAGCTTTTGCATACAGCCAATCTGAATGCCAAGACCTTGATTGATGTCATTGACAAGACGGTGTCGCCGATGGGTGGCCGCCTTATGCGCCGCTGGCTGAGTCTGCCGCTGAAGAACAAGGAGCAAATTGAAGCGCGTTATGAAGTGGTACGATATTTTGTTGAGCATCGCGAACAGATTCAGAAGTTCCAGGATGCCGTCCGACAGGTAGGTGATTTGGAACGTTTGATTTCCAAGGTGTCGCTATCTAGGGTAAATCCGAGGGAGTTGTTGCAAGTGGGGCGTGCTTTGGATCAAATTGAGGTGCTGAAAACGGCTTGTGAAGAAAGCCAACACTCTGCTTTGCTGCGTTTTGCCGAGCAGTTCAATCCTTGTGCCTCAATAAGGGAGCGTATCAAAAAGGATCTAAATCCTGATGCCCCCGCCTTACTTTCCAAAGGCAATTACATCGCAGAAGGCGTGGATGCCGAGTTGGACGACTTGCGCAACCTGTCGCGTTCGGGCAAGGAATACCTTATGGGCATACAGCGTCGCGAGATGGAAGCCACGGGTATCAGCTCATTGAAGGTGGGCTATAACAATGTGTTTGGTTACTATCTCGAAGTCACCAATTCTCATAAAGATAAGGTGCCTGCTGAGTGGATCCGCAAGCAGACCTTAGCCAATGCCGAGCGTTATATCACCGAAGAACTGAAAGAATACGAGCAGAAAATCCTCGGCGCGGAGGAAAAAATAAGCATTATCGAGCAAAGGGTTTATAATGAGTTGGTTACTGCTGTGACCGAGTTTGTGGAGCCCATTCAGGTAGATGCCTCCATCGTGGCGCGTATCGACTGCTTGGTGAGTTTCGCAGATATCTCGCTGAAAAACAACTATGTGCAGCCTGTCATCGACGACTCGTTTGTGCTGGATATCAAGGATGGCCGTCACCCCGTCATCGAGCAAATGATGCCGGTAGGGGAGAGTTACATCGCTAACGATGTCTACCTCGACCGCGACAAGCAACAAATCATCATCATCACGGGACCCAACATGTCGGGTAAGTCGGCCTTGCTGCGTCAGACAGCATTAATTGTGCTCTTGGCGCAGATGGGTTGTTTTGTTCCCGCTGCTTCGGCACATATTGGTCTAGTGGATAAGATCTTTACCCGCGTAGGCGCTTCCGACAATATCTCGTCGGGCGAATCGACTTTCATGGTGGAAATGAACGAGACGGCGAGCATTTTGAACAATGTGTCGTCCCGAAGCCTTGTTTTGCTCGATGAAATTGGGCGTGGCACCAGCACTTACGATGGCATCAGCATCGCTTGGGCCATCACTGAGTTTTTGCACGACCATCCTGTGAGTCGCGCCAAAGTGATGTTTGCCACGCACTATCACGAACTGAACGAGATGGAGGACTCCTTTGCCCGCATCAAGAACTACCATGTTTCGGTGAAGGAAGTCGGCAACAAGGTGGTGTTTTTGCGCAAGTTGAAACGCGGTGGCAGTGCACACAGTTTTGGTATCCATGTGGCAGAGATGGCGGGTATGCCGCGCAAGGTCATCGAACGCGCCACATCTCTGTTGACGGTTTTGGAGAAATCGCACACCAGCGAAGACGTAGAGAAAGCCGCCACCAAGAAACAAGATGATGCCATGCAGTTGAGTTTCATCCAGTTGGACGATCCATTGCTTTTGCAAATCAAAGAGGACATCCTGAATACCAACATTGATACGTTGACCCCTGTCGAAGCATTAATGAAGCTCAATGAAATTAAGAAGTTGCTGAATCGTTGATTGACTTTTTCCAAAACCACCAGACTCCGTATACCAGCAAAACGAGGCTAACGACAAGGATAATCAGATAAAAGGCGTTGGTTTGATTGCTTATATCTATGGCCGTGAGTGAATTGTTGGTTATATGGATGATGATGCCAGGGATGATGCTGCCTGTGCGCCAATAGAGCCATCCGACAAGGATTCCAAACAACATAGCCGTGACAAAATTCGCCCCCAATCCGTGAAGCAGGGCGAAAAGTAGAGCGGAGATGAGGATAGCCAACCACGGACGGCATCGCGTTTTCAGCAGACCATCAAGTATAAGGCCGCGAAAACAAATTTCTTCCATTATGGGACCAAAAATGCAAGCATTGAGCGCTCCGGCAATTCCGGAAAAAAACTGTTGACGACGTTCTAATTCTTCGCCTTGATATAACAGGTCAACATCAAGCAAAGACAACGCTGAAAATAAAACAAACGCTTGAGATGTGGCAATCAAGACAGACATTCCGACCGCGGGCCAGACCATAGGCTTTTCAATACGCCCAAATGACAATTTGACATAATCCTTGCCGAAAAACAAGACGATGATGAGCAAATAACCCGTCACCAAGGTCCATTTCATGAACTCAATGTTCTTGAAGATATGCCCCAAAATGGTGCCAATAATTAGAGTTGCAAAATACAACGACCACCAAATCAGGAACAGCTTTATCGTTTTACCTATTCCATCGTCCATATTTCTATTGTTTTAATTTGCAAAAATACCACTTTTCAATGATTTGGATTTGAAATGAAACTCCGTTTGTTATGCATCCTGATTGTCATTCTCCAAATCCTCCAACACCTCCTCCAACATGAGTTCGACATCGGGCGAGATGCATACGTTGGTGATATAATAATATATTCCCATAAAAAAGGCGATGAAAAAGCATACCATGAAAACCCCAAAGGCGGTAATTGGTACAACTTCATTTGAAATACAATTCAAGATAAGCACGTACGTCCCCCAGGCCAATATAAGGATAATAGTCAAAATCCACATTAACCTATTCCCTATTTTATAGATTTTCAAGGCCTTGCGGAGCCGACGTGCGTATTCCGTCACGGGCATGGAGGTGGAATTGCCTTTGCGAACCACAAGATACATGTAAATGCTTATGACGAGGATTCCTAAACTCCAGAGTAAAAATATACCAAGCTCAAGTTTCCAATAAAAGTATGCTGCCAACAAGGTAAACATGATGATTCTGCCAATCAGTTTCCGCTGCAATTTGGAAATGTGTTTTTTTGTGGCTTCACTGACAAGCTTTTCGTCAACGATGCTTTCGTTCTCCAACTTTTCGTTTAAGGTAGCCAATTGCGCCCGCATTTCTTCCAATTCGTTGTTTTCCATCGCTTTGCGTTTTAATCGTTTGACATTTTCTTCAGTTGTTCCTTGATTCTGACCAATTTGACGGAGACGTTCTTCGTGGAGATGCCGATGATTTGCCCGATTTCTTCGTAGCTCATGTTTTCGAGCCAAAGCAGAATGATGGCCCTATCGACCACGCCGAGTTTGTTGATGCGGCGGTAGAGTTGCTGGATTTGCCGGGTGTCGTCGTCGGTGTCGGTGAAGAGGTTGATCTCCATTGAGAGCGGCACGGTCTCCACGCTGCGTTTCTTCTTGCGCTCGGCGGTGAGGCAGGTGTTGAGGCTGACGCGCCAAATCCAAGTCTTCACGTCGCATTGCCCCTTGAACGAGTCGCAAATTCCGTTTCTTCCTTTTTCATCGTTCAGAATCGTTTGTCTATTTGACGCAAAAACAGCGAAAAAACTACAAAGAAAGAAAAATTTTCTCAAAAATGTTTGCAGTATTGAAAAAAGTTGTACTTTTGCCGCGCAATTCGCAAGCGGAAACCTTGAGCGAAAGTGATAAGGTTCCCGATTTGCAAGCAAAGCGGAAATAGCTCAGTTGGTAGAGCACGACCTTGCCAAGGTCGGGGTCGCGAGTTCGAGTCTCGTTTTCCGCTCAAAGCCAGGCGGTGTTTCTGGAGCAGTGAGAGCAGAAGCATACGTAGTTTGATTATGCCGAGTCGCGACAGAAACCCCGATTCGCGAAGCGAAGCGGAAATAGCTCAGTTGGTAGAGCACGACCTTGCCAAGGTCGGGGTCGCGAGTTCGAGTCTCGTTTTCCGCTCCACAAGGTCTTTTTGTGTAAGTGCCTGAGTGGTGGAATTGGTAGACACGAGGGACTTAAAATCCCTTGCCCTTTAAAGGCGTGCCGGTTCGAGCCCGGCCTCGGGTACGCAGAATCCTCTGTAGATTGTTTGTTTACAAGCGTTTACAGAGGTTTTTTCTTTATTTAGGTGAAACATAGGTGAAACATTTGGGCCTATCTAACTCCTCGTAATGCATCTTTAACCCTGCACCTATTATAATATGACAGCAGTAGGAAGAAGTGAAAAGTATTACATACGACCAGTATTAAACTTCCAATCCAATTTCCCCCAATCCTATCAATACACACATCCTTCCGGCCACAGTCCAGTCTAAATCCAGAAATATCAGCTTTTTATTTATTTAGCATTTTATACTAATTCAAATAATCTATTCTTTCGCGTACCCCCCAACCGGGTCTTAAATTGTCCATCACTTCTGTCTTTTACAATTCCAATCCATCGAAGATACTATTTTTCGCCATACGTTTTCCTGACTTTCCATTCGGATTTTCCGGGAGGAAAAGGTTTTCTATAACACCTTTACCCTCAGCCAATACTATCCAGCAACTTGCATTTCTGGCCATATCCCGTTATCAGAACGACATCACGGGCACGGGTAATGGCAACGTAGAGCAAGGATCTGACATTCATCAAATACTCTTTCTTCTCCACACTATCCATGCTTTGGAATCTTGGGTCTGCGCTTTCTTCTGAAGGCATGTTCCTTTCATTTACACCCATCACAGCCACGGCTCTAAACTCTAAGCCTTTTATCGAATGCATGGTGCATATAGCCACGCCGTCCGAGTTGATGTTTTTTTCAGCATAGCTGATGCCCTTGTGATGAAGAGCATCTTTTACGGGCTTAGTCATATTGGCTGACCTGGCTGCCACGCAAATCTCGTTTGGCTTCATGCCTGCATCAAGGCAATCCTGGATGAAGTCCATCACCGCTTCAACCTCTTTTTGGGCATCGTCAACAAATTTGTACACAGGCCTCGTGCCATGCATAAGGGAAACATAGCCGTTATTGTTTTCTTCACCACCGTCCATGTCATCGTACTTTTGTCCGCTGACGACAGAGACTGCCACCTTCTTGATTTCCTCGGTGGTCCTATAGTTCACCTTCAGCTTTCGGCTACGGTTGCCTCTAACATTGATTCCAGCAGCCGCAAAGTTCATCTTCCTGCCCTTGTATATCCGTTGGAAAGGATCGCCTACCAAGAACAGGTCGTTCTGTCCTTCTGCAACCAAGGAGCGCAAGAATCGCAGCTCAGGATTGGAGAAATCCTGGAACTCATCTACAATCACATTGGTGAACGGACGAGTTTCTTTCTCGTTGAAGTAATTGGCTGCGATATTGAACAACTCTAATCTATCGACTTTCTTTTCCTCCTTCTTGCGTTCCACATACTTTTCAACAAGGCGCCAAATCTCCATTCGCTGCTTTCTCGACAACGACCTCGTCCTTCCTGCCCTCGATTGTCTAAGATAGGCGCTCTCTTCCTTGATGTTGTTATACACAATCACATCGATGTACTCTGCGTACAAAAATGTGGCATCAAACTCCGTAACCTCATTCTCCAGTATCTCATCGAACAGGCTGATTGACTTTTCGTCTCCACCTTTATAGTCCATCACCTCATAGCCATTGGGCAAGATGGAATAGTCTCGGGCAAGATTGTTAAGTATCTCGTCGATATTTCCCAAAACATACCGATTCCTTTGGACTCCCATTTTATCCACAAGCCTCGAAAGGTTCTCTCTCAACGCCCTGGTATAAGTCGTAAACAAGACTTTTGCATTTGGATTGCCACACAAATAATTCAACCTATGCAAAGCCGCAATCGTTTTTCCCGTTCCCGCACTACCGCTGACCTTCAAGGTGCCTTTATATGAGCAATCAACCAATTTGCGTTGCGACGGATGCAAGAATAATTGCCACTTGTCCATCCCTTCGGAAATGATTTGCTCCAGTGTGCCGTCATCGCTAATCTCAATAAACCTACGGCGGTTGTTGTTGCTGAGCAATGCATCATCACCTTCTTTCGCCATGCCTTCTTCAATGCCGGCAATGACGCTATCGATGGATTCATTGTCCAAAACGTAGAAGATATTCTCGTAAGCATCTTCAGGCAACACATCGCTCAGCGCGTCCAAATCGTTCAAGTCCTTGATGCCATGCACTTTTTCCAACAGCTCCTCGGGAACGCCTATCTTCAACAGCTTCTCCGATGGAATCTGTGCCATCAGGTCATTGGCACCAACTGATTCCACCTCACTCTCATGGGCTGCAACGGGCATTTGCGGCGGCACGTCTTCCTCAATCATGGGAACCAACTGACAGCTTTGCATGTGTTCGTTCCAGACAAACTTCTTTGTCTTGGCCCATCGATAGGCTTCGTCATGTTGGTCGACATACAACAACGTATAGTTGTCATTGCCCAACACTCCGATAATGGCGCGATAGCCGTCGTCTATCCTTGCCGACCGCAAAGCATTGTCTTTATACTTGAAGATGGGTTCAAGGTGTATCGCCGAAGAAGCAACATTGGCTCTGAATTTCTGTTGGAAAACCAGCACTTTTTGCTGGATGGATTTCGGAAGAACAATCATCTTCTCGAAAAATGTTTCAGATAAGAACAGTCTCATATTTTGTCTATTTTTTTATTACTAACTCAATGGCAAACTCGGCTGGATCAATGACCTTATACCCATTCTTTTCGAATGCAGCATTGTCTTCTTCACTAAAGGGATTGATGACCAACTTCGAGTCTTCAAATCCCAAGTCGGCTTCGGCAAGCAATGCTCCGCTTTCATCAAAGATAGAGAATCCACCTTCAGGATTGAATGGCACATGATATTCTATCAGATGCTTGACGATGCTCTCCAGCCCAGGATAGTACTGTACCACTTCCTCATAATCCGTCTCTGCCTCCTCACTCAGCTCTTGCTTCTCAAACAGTTGCAGGATATTGTATCGGTGCCAGAACTCCTCCCATTCGGCCTTGTCGATAACACCCAGGCCTTCATTCAGTTTCCAATCATAACGCACCGCGTCAGCCTCTTCGCCTTCCTCTACATACCTGATATACCATGCTGAGCCGGAATACAACTGGCAAGGTTTGATGAAGCTCGTTTTTACAAAGAAGTTCTCCGCTTCTTTCTCTTCATCCGTGACAGTGTTCTCAAGCTCATCCGCAACATTTTGGGCAATAGCTTGGTCAATATGTCCAATCCCGCAAATCTCCTTCTCCGAAATGCCCCAGTTCGAAACCATGCTATAAGCTTCCGAGACCAGTCCTTTCAAATCGGGATGCAGCAAGACGTAGATGAAGCGTTCCATCTCATTCATCAAACCAGCCATCTCGCTGTCATAACCGACCTCATCGCTGTGCATCAACGCATCGGGTTTTCGCTCGTCAAAGTTCGTCAAGTCGTCCCATGTCAGCGTCCACGAACGTATCGGAGCCATCTTGGATGCACGGATAGCCTCTCGCTTCTCAAAGTCGTTGTAGAAACGCACACAGTCGCCTGCCGCATGGAATTGATAGCCGTCCAAGAATATCGACCAAAGCGGCAGTTTCTCTTTGGCTATCGCATTCCCGTCAACGTTGGCTGAGGTGCAGATAAACTGGAAATCAGGAACAGTGTAGTGCGACACGCCGTATGCTGCCGCCAACTTGAACTGCGGTATGATGTCATAATGCACCTTGACCTTCGGTGTATCAATGTCAAGCAGATATCTATAGGTGTCTATGTCAAGCTCTTGTTTGAATGTCCAGCCCTGTTTCTCGGCTAACTCTCTTAAAGTCTTGATAAATTTCAATTCCAATTCGCTGTCTTCGAGTTGGCCATTCTTGGTCAGCGTTCCAAGCGAGCCTTTGATCTCTTCCCAGCTGTCCGATGCGGCCACAATCTTCTCAAACAAGCTCTCAGCCCTTGCCCTGCTCAAATCCTCTCTGATGAACTGGTTGCCATAGTTCAATATGCAATGGTAGCAACCATCTTTGCCTTCAAACTTGCACTTGCATTCGCTGATGGCCTTGTATGCCACGGTCAACAGCTCTGTAAAGGCCTCCGTCTTGACCAGTTTCGACAAATATCCCGTTCCGCCAGGTATGGTGTCATACATGACCAAGTAGTTGTCAAAGTTTTGGTTGCCGTCGTTATATTCCCTGTAGGTCTCCAGACGGATGTGCTCTGGCGAACTTTTATAGTAGTGCCGCATTCCCAGTTCAATACCGGCCTTGAAAAGCTGAATGGTGGCTTCTGCATCAAACAGCATCACCGGCAGCAAGATCTTGATGGCTTCCGTCTTGATTTGTCGATACAGATACATGGTCTGGAACACATCATCTTCCGGTCTCCTTGGTGGATAGGCAAGATCCTTGTGCTTGCAGAACTTATAATGCAACTTTTCGGCTTCGTACCCCGAACCCACAACTGGCACGGCATGTCCGCAATCCTTGCACACGATGAATCCCTTGTCTGAAACATGGGGATTGCCGTTCACTTTTTGGTTGGTCGAATAATGCTCCTGCATACCATAGTTCACCTCCGTTAAATCCACATCCTTGCAGAATTCTATGCCAAACGGTATTTTCTTCAATCCGTATGAGACCATTCCTGGCTGCGTATTGAATCGGAAATGCTTCAGCAGATGGTACCGCTCATTATCACGTTCCTCCTTGCTGTCGTCCAACACCGAGTCCTGCTTGATGATATTGCTTCTTGCATTGGTGAACTTCAAGAACAGATGCTTGTTGGCTCCCCACGACGGGCTTTTGCATTTGGGACATGCTGCATCATTGTATCCGGGATCTCCTTCCATGGCAATGCAATCGCATTCCGAGCAGAAATGCATGGTCTTCAACGAATCCTTGAAATCAAAGGTGTTGATTCCATCAATGCCAAGCTGAAAGCCTTGCGTATAGAATTTGTTTCCTGGCGCAAGCTCCTTGATTCCTGATGAGGCTGGCCTCACCAACTCTATCACCTGTGGCTCCGATTGGTTCTCGTCGCTGTCGTTCTTTGCTTTCCTTGAATAGATAGTCGCCTTCAGTTGGACTCCCGTCTCAGGAAAGGCATAGTTGGGAAGCAGGCCCGCATTGGTCATAAACTCGATGACTTCCATGTCACCAATCGCTTTCTTGTGTGCTTTCAGCCCTTTCCTTTGCGATATCATGTCCAAATAGGCAGGGTCTGTTTGTTGCATCCTTGCCAGGATAGCGTTGATTTCATCCAAATCCTTTGAGATTTGGGTAATCTCGTCTAACAGGTTTTGGAACTCATCCAAAATGCGCTGATAGAACCTACCTTGTCCTTCCAAACTATACGACAACCCATCAATCACAGGTTGGACATCAGTCGGATAATGCTTCCTGAATTTCTCCACCAAGCTAAGATGGTTGTCGCGAATGTATTGGATAATCTGATTGATGAAGAAGTTACTGTCACTGAACGTCTCGGTCGATAACCTCAGCTCTATGATTCTGTTAGGTATTCTGTGTGTGGTGTCTATGGTGATCCACGTATCGATGCAGTAGGCCAGGAAATGACGGCGCATGATGTCCTTGGCTCCCAAGAAGCACCCGGGCGTGGCCACTTCACCTTCCATCATTTCCATCGGCTCAGCAAAATAATACATGTCATGAGCTTTGTCTCTATGGGCATAGTTCAAGATCAAGGCTGAGCCTTGCTTACGCCCAGCACGTCCTATGCGCTGCAAGTAATTGCTAGGCTTGGGTGGTATCATGGTATTGCCCACCACATTCAAGTCGCCGATGTCAATACCCATCTCCAACGTCGATGTGGCCGATAGTGCATTGACGGAATTGAAATTGGGATGATTCTTGAAATCCCTTTCCAACTCCTCGCGCTTCGAACGCTCCAACAATCCCGTATGGTCTCTCGCATAGATGCGCGGCGAAGTCCGACGGTTATATACCATCTGGTAGTAGTTATAACCCAACGGTATGGGGCCTTGGTACTTTCCAAGGCATTTATAGTCCAAGCATTTAGCACCGTCCGAGAAGCTGTCGTCCGTACCCACGCACAGCATCGATTGACAGCCGTCGCATTTGTAATGGCTCACCTTGGGTTCCACCCAAATTGCCTTGGGAACAATGGCATAATTGACACCCACGTTCGCGCTCTCCACAGCATTGACCAAGCCTTGTGCCTCCAAGGTCTCAAACAACTTCGCATAGAAGTCGTTGATCAGCATGAACGTAATCATAAAATGATTGGCATCATCAAAACTCTTATGGAAATAGATGCTGAACCAATTGGATGCCTTATCGTTCCTGCAAGCCGTGCAATCCAAGGTGTCTATCGCTGGCTGGCTCGTACTCGTGCCAATCAGCCTTGGAACCTTCGTGCTGTTTCCATAACACTTGTTCAGGAAATGCTTTGCATTATATGTCCAGTTCAGGTCAAAAGGATTCAGCTTCTTGGCGCGGTATTCCTCCAAAAAAGGATGGTCAACCCCGCCACGGATACGCATCCTATGCAACACGCCGTTTAAGAATCGGCAGAACTTGTCTTCATCCTCACCGATATAGCCGAGTTCATTTTCATCAAGCCATTCCTTCATGCCTTCAAAAACAGCCTTCAGTTGTGTCTCTTGGAAGAATGTGGCCGATGCACCGGTCTTCTCCAAAGTACGACCCACTTGGGCATTCAAGCCAAACTCCGAACAGATTTCCCAATCCATCCGCTCGTCAAACTCTTCTTTGAATGCGTCGGTAAGTTGCCCTGCCCAACGGTAGTTTTTGTCAAGGTCTATCTTCATGAGCAAGTCAGAAGGCATGAAACGGTAATAATACTCGTCGCCTGCCAGTTGCGCTTTCCAGTAGTCCTTGAAACCCTTCTGCAAATCCGCCAATGTGATGGGCTTACCCACGGTGTTCAGGTACTTCTGCATCGACTGACGGAACAGGAAACGATAGGTTCTGGCCTCATAGAAGCCTGCCTGATATGCGGCATCCTGTACACTGTTGGTGAAGGTCAGTATCTTCCTGCCTTTTTCGTCAACCGTCTCAAAATCGCTCGCCATCACTTGGCTGATGGCCACCGACGACAACGTGGAGGTACGGCCACCAATGATAGCCAGTGACAGATTGTTGCACTCCGGACAATTCTCCGAGAAAACATGTCCTTCGCCTTTCTTTCTCTTGACGATTCTGGAACAGACACGAACCTTGAAACGCTTGGGATCTTTCGCATCTACAATGCTCAGGTTCTCCATGTTGACGAATACCGATTGGTTCTTGGAGAATTCATTCATGTATTCATCGAAAGGCTCATGCTTGCCTGACTCCGTATTCATCAACACGATTTCGTCTGAATGTTCCATGAAAAGGGTGTTGATGGTCTTGACGTTACAATTAAACTTTGTATCCCTTTCTTTGATGCTGGTAATCCATCCGCTCGCTCCGCAATCCCTACAGAAATACATCGGGAGTGCGACGATATCCTTCTTGTCACCATCGCGCCAGGTAAACTCTGGATAGGGCTGCACATATCGCAAGATTCCGCTCAACTCACGTTGCCATAGCTGTACTTGCAAGTACAACATGGGGAACAGTAATCCGTTCGATTCAAGCTTTGATTCCGAAATCAAGGCAAGAAGCGACTCCAGCACTATCACGCCGTTCCTCTCGCTTCTTTTTACCAGCGCCTTGAATTGAAGATTGATGTCCGACAGCTCTTCAACTAACTCGTTTATGGTCTTTATGCCCTTGGAAGTCACAGCCAAAAGGTCACGAACTATCTTCATCGTCCGCAATTCCTTTCCGATGGCCACGCTATCATCCTTCACGTCGGGCAGCCACACTTTTTTGATCCTCTTCAGATAACTCTCCGTCGTGTCATCTTCAAACACGCATTTCTTCAGCAGCTCCTCTGGTGGCAAGTCCTCCGTCAAATAGTCTTCGAAGAAATCATCAACGGCTACACGGTGTTCCTCAATGACGCTATCGGGCTGGAACTCCTCGCCAAACACGCTTGAAGCATAATCGCAAAGCAAGGTCTTGCTGTCGTCCCCATTGCCGATGGTGGCTGATGTTCCCACAGGACACATCTGTCCCTCTTGCAGGTTGAGCTTCAGCTTCAGTCGGCGAATCAGGTTGGCCACATCGGTGCCTTGTGCACCGTCGTAGGTGTGCAACTCGTCCAACACGATATAGCGCAAAGCGGGGTTGTCCACACCAAGGTTGCCTTCCCAAATCCCACGGAAGTGCTGCTTCATCAAGGCATAGTCCAACATCTTGAAATTTGTGAGAACGATGTCGGGCACTGTGTCGATGATGCTGTCACGGTTCTCGATGATATTGTGTTCTCCCATGATGGTGGGATAATCCTTTTTGTTGGTGCCCTCGCCGATGAACAATCCCGCCGTCACTTTTCCCCGCAAAGGATGATGCTCTTCGGAGCCATAGATGATTTCGGCCAAACGCTTGGCTTGGTCTGTGGCCAAGGCATTCATCGGGTACATGATGATGACCTTCACCCCTGGCTGATGTCCGAACTTATTGCACCGATAGCAATAGTCAAGGATGGGGTACATGAAGCACTCCGTCTTACCCGAGCCGGTGCCCGTAGTCAGCAAGGTAGGCTGTGGCTGATGTCCATCTTTTGAGTTCAGGCGGTCAAAAGCTTTGATTTGATGCAAATGAGGCAGAAATCCGGGCTTGATGTCCAAGGGAATGGCGTTCATTTGCTCTTCTGTAGCCTTCACAAATGGCGTCTTCAGTGAAATGTAAGGTCCCTTGAACAGCCCGTCTCTCTCGTCTTCGATAAAGCTGTAAAATGCATCATATACATCCTGCTCCTTAAATCGGAACGTGGCCTTGATGTATTCCAGCACCGACTGCCTGACTTCGTATGCTTGTTGTAGTGGTAACATGAGGTTGGAGTTTATTCGTCCATATTTTCAATTAGTTCTTCTTTTAATTCATTTTCTTTTTCAGCTGATATCGCGTTGGCTTCTTCTAATAACTTTACAAGTTCCCGACCAAGTTCTATATAGTCTAATCCGTAATTGTTATCACCGAAGTCTATTGTAATCTTCTCATCTTCTGTCTTCTCAACGATAAGATCCGGGAACTTCGCTGTAATCGCAGGAACTATATCTTTGCTGGACTCTATAAGCCACTTTCCATACTTGAATTGTATAGCAGAAGCGCTTTTCTTTATTGATATAGGGTGACATCCATGCTCATCGAGGTTATACTTCTCGTTGTCAGCAAGTACATTATTCAACAGGAATGTCATCATCATCCATTCAAGATTGCCCTCGCTGTGCTGAGAACTATTAAGAATAACAAGGTCGAGTGGATATTTAGTGAAGTCATCCCAAACACCTATTCCGTAGCGTGTCCATTGATGAGTGGATTGCATTGGGTATTTTGCTATATAGTATCTCCAATCACTTATTTTAAAATGCTTGCAAAGCTCCTCAGGTGCTAGGAGATCTGCCGGGAGTGGCATACTCTCCAATATCCTCAAAATGCTTTCTTGATTACGTCTCTGCGCATATTTGATATAGAAGTTGCTCAATTCCGCTGCCTTGGTTATAAAGTAACGGCGCTTGTCGTTCTTGTCCATGTAAGCGTCGTACTGCATGTATTCAATTTCGTTATCAAGCAGTGCAGTACGTATCTTATGGAAATAGTTAAGATAATCGTTGGAGTATATTGTCTCAAACTTCCCAAGCATTTCAAAGAGTTTTGTAGAATCATGCAGCACAGAAGGTTTCATACCCTCTAAACCATCTGTTTCTAGGCTGTAGTCCATAAACAGCGACAATGAGCATTGGAGTATCTGGTGATTCTCATATCTGAGAAGCTTCTCATAACTATTAGAATCCAGATAGTTTTGCTTAGCATATTCCTCATTCCATGCGTTTTGTAAAAAGGCAAGTTTGTGTACATCTCCGTCTATGACCAATCCCCTTTCCTTGTCATAGAAAGCATCTAAACCATTATGGTCAACAACATACTTGACTTCTTCAAGGAAACCTGGCAGCTTGTCTGTACGGGCATCGACGGCACGGACATTAGCTGTTATCAAGTTACGGATTATTCTAAGGCAACGCTTCATGGTATTCTCATCACTGCCCTTCTTGTATAGTAAATACATCGAGTACATATATACAACCTCTGGTACGGAGAGTTCTCCCTGCATGGCAAGTTCGAAAACAGGACACTGTTTCTGCTTCCAAAAAAGTCTAATCAAATTATCGTTTCCTACAACATCTTCACTAAAGTAGAAATATTTATACCAAAGGGCATCGAATCCACCATTCTTGTGTATTGAACAAAGGGTATCAAGCATGTCCATAACGCCGGTAACGCCATCTCTATCCTTGAATATGCTGTTAATGTCTTGCTCTTCCAAACCATCAGCGCCAAGATTACGGCGATAGTATTCAACACGGAAGATGTTATGGAACAACATGGAGTATTTCGTGTCGGCATCATTTGTAATATCTAAAGGCTGGCGTTTATCGTTAATGGTCTTGTCTGTATAGTCCCACACAATATCAATCCATTTTGTGTCCATGTCTTTCGAGAATTCATCTTTCAATTTCTCATCCACCCTCTTGACAGCGGCAATCATGTCGGACTTGAATATCTCAAACGCTGTAAGCTTCTTACCACGAGCATTCATTTTGATGAAGAGGTCATCTGTAAGTCCAAAGTTGTCGAGCGACAACTTATAGAATTCAATATTACGCCTCTCCATAAAACGTTTCCACAGACATGGATTAAGAGACAACGCACCAAGTTCAGCACATTTCTTCTCTATCTTGTCCAGCACGTTGAGCATGGACATGATGGTTGGATCACTATCGTATGTGCTTAAGTATAAGGCATCGTCAACTATGAGAGCCTTGATGTTATTATTCTCTGGTTTGTATTTCTTTATCAGGTTGGGACGTATGTTTCTAATAAGGTTGGTGCAGAACTCAGTCGCAGACTGGCGGGTTTCATATCTGAACTTTGTCAGTATCTCTACATCTTTCTGGTCAATAGGATTTCCATCCTTATCGCCAAGTAAAGAAGCGTAAAAATGAAGCAAGAAAAGAGTTGTAAGACGTTGCTGGCCATCAAGAGGTATAAGACCCGCCTTCTTGTCGCTCTTATGGACGTATGACCCACCATAGACAAAGTCTAGGATATTGTTGGAATCATCTCTAACCGCCTCTATGATGCTGGTAAGCATGCCGTCAAGGACATCCTGCACCTTTTTCTCTTGTCTACCATAGGCGTAGTCGCGCTGTACCTTCGGGATGATTATACTCTTCTCCTCGTCAAGTAACTGACGAAATGTATTCAACTGTCCTATACTATCGTTAGTCATTTGTTACCTCCTGTTCTTTTGCTACGTTTTCTTCTTTCTCCATCACTTTCTTTTCTTCTTCCTCTGGGTCTTTTGCAGCCAAAACATCTTTTAGAACTTCTTCGATGTTCGCCTGGTAGTTTTTTCTGTCATTTTCACTCCAGTAGAAAGACTGCTGAACACTGAAATCCTCCTTGTCTTTGTTGTAATATTTCAAGAATACAAGGCGGGTGCAATATGGAATATACTCACCACCTGCATCTTTCTCCATAATGAGTTGACGCTTTACCTCAAACACAGAATTGCTGATAGATGCATTGACGCTTCCACTCAGCAAAGCCATATTGGATATGGTATGTATCTCAGGAGAGCCACCTTCGGCTAAAGCCATCTTGTTGTAATAGTCGTTCACGCTGTCGAAGCACCTTGAGAAGTTATCAAACACGTAGGTGTTGCTCCTTACTTTCTCCTTGTTCTCTCCCAATACCTGGATAACAGGTCTCGGGTCGTATAAGTGCCCCTCTCCAAATCTTGTTTGAAGGCGTTTGAGAGCCTCAGTGTTCAAGTCCATCCACTCTTCCCACTTTGCCTTGTCCGTACGATCTATGCGCTCGGAGTTCTGGGCATGAATGTGTTCCAATGACCAGCTCTCGTTCTTATACAACTCAAATGGAAAGTTGTCTTGGGTGATCGCTATACGTGTGGACTCCACGTTATAGAAGAAAAGAATGCGGCTCAATGCTGATTTCTGCTTGTCTTCATCGTAACTGTATGTGTATATATCATCATCCACATTTATCATCATATTGGTTTTGATGAGCCAATTGATGTTTTTGTCAAAACGAGTCTTCGTCTGTTTCGTTGACATTTCAAGTAGGTCATAGAGAATGCTCGACCCTTTCTCTGCTATAAGGTAGCCAATCTTATGGTAGTAGTCGCGTTTCTGATACCACGACAACAAAGTATCAAAGTCACTTTCCACCTTAACCCACAAATCCCAAAGACCTTTGACACCATCGTGTTTTGTGACCATATCGTCAAATCGGAGATAGGTATAAAGCTCGTCTTTTTCCTTCTTGCTCTTTTTAGAGATGAGGTCAAACAGATACTCAATACGGCAACTGTAACCTTCGTCTGATGCATCATCCTTAACGAATGCCCAGAAATTTGGCTGACGCAGTTGCTTCTCAATAATGTCCCATTGCTCTACAATGTGAGATTGTTTACGGGCTTGTTCTCTTTCTTTGACGATGCCCTGTACTTCTTCAGGATAACCATCTATTACAGACTCGTCGCACTCAAATTCTGCGGAGTCAGAAAGGAACATCGCCCGGATAAGTTCGGCATTATTAAGAGCCACCTTCTTGTCGTTCAGACGTTTGAAAGTGGCATTCGGATCACTTTTGTCACGCAATTCATACCAGATAACCTGAACTGACTTTTTTCCCTCCAAACCTCTCTGTTGGGTAAAAAACTGCAAGAAGATACCTGTGAAGTAATCAAGTCCTACTCCTTGCGCTTCACCTTCCTTTAGCCATGCCAATACACACTTTGCAGCTTGTAGTATGTGCCATGTATCTATATCAAGGTTTTGTTCATTATCTACGGTGATGCCATATTCGTCCTTGTCATAGTCGTAGACGAACTTGTCAAAGATTTCACCAAGTGAAGGACGAGTCTTATACTTGATATTGAATTTATTCTTGAAGCGCCCCTGAACGTTCTTGAACAACGCAAGGATAATCCGTATTGTAGTGAGACGCTGCTGCCCATCTATAACCTCATACCAACGGTTATCGTCCGTGTCAGAATGGAGCCCGTAAGTGGCCTTTTCGTCCTCCGTGAGTTCCTTTACTACTATAGGCTGAAGACAATAAAATTCCCCCTTACCCTTGTCATCGAAGAATCTGCAAAGGTCATCCATAAGCTGCTCCACCTGTCGTGTGCCCCAGCGATAACCCCTTTGATAGTCTGGTATAAAGAAGTTCTTACCATACAAATCGGGTATGGCTTTCAAACCTAATTCGTTAATACTATTTTTTTGTTCCATACTTATATGTCATTGGAAACTTACAATAATCATTTATTCATTTTTCATCCCTCCAACCTTCCCATTTATTCCAACATATTCTCCGGGTTAGTCCCTACAGTGAAAGGCTCAAAGCCCCACCATACCTGATTGTAATCATTGTCGTTTCTCATCTCTACTGCGTATTGCTCATCGTCTATTGAATTGAACGAGACAGCGTGACAACTGATATACAAGATCTTCGCGAACAACGCCCCAAACGAATGCCCGCAAAGAACAACGTTCTCGTCTGTCTGTTGGGTCATGACGGCAACAAACGGCTTGTTCTCTTTTATGCATCTCACCATGTCGTCATTTACATCTACCTTAGGTATGGTATAGGATAATGTTCCATTCCCATCATGAGTAATCACAGGCTCTTTCGAGATTGCGCTTACCAATTTGATGGACTCTTGGTATCTCCTTAAACTGTAGTTCTCGTATTTGTCAAAACAAACATTCAGTCCCAACTCTATCTTCTTGAGGTTCTTGTAATACTCCAGACAATTGGAATAAATCGTCTTGTTTTTCTCATCCTTTAAGCCATTCAAATCCACCGAATTCATCCCACTTACCTGAACCCTCAATGTCCCTCCCTCGCTAATGCATCGCATCGCAGTCATCCATTGAATGGCAAGATCATTGTCGGAAAAATAGTCTTTCATTTCCACAAGAAAGCCCCCGTCTTTCAAACGACTGTCTTCATTCTCAAACCGATAGGAAATTTTCATATAAAACGCCTCGCAATCCAGCTGCATGATAAACTCTAAATGTGCATTCTTATAGATGGTGCAGATTGTCTTTTTTATGAATTCACACTCGGGAACTGTAATCGTGACCTCATGCTGAGAGTTAACAGGATAAACCAACAGCTTTTGAAGGCCTTCTACATTGGCAAATCTGATTCCACCAATGGAATAATCGAAATCCTTAATCTCTGAAGCAGGAATCTCAATATGGGGTATGCCTCCTGGTGTGGACACCACTCCTTGCTTTTCAAAATTGATATTCTTAAACAAGTCAGAATACTGCTCTCCAAGTGAAACATGAAATTGTGTTTGAATCGGATTCCCATCCAAGGATTGAACACCCAAGACATGATTCTTCCCTTCTCCATGTCTTATCGTTGGTGTCATGTTGTGCTTTTTGAAAAACTCTATGTTTTCCTTAGTTTGAATATCTTTCTCCAAATCACCTTTTGAGTTTTGTTCGAGATATTCGAACAATGCCGTCAAAAACTCCTCGGCCGTACCCTGCACATATTCAACCCCATGCTTCTTCAATCGACCCGAATCTCTTTTGCTCATATTGGGTACAACGATGAAATGTTCTCTTCGATTGTTGGTCAGATGCTTTTCCACATCAAACAACGAATCCAACACATTTGAATCCTTCAGGCCATATCCCAAGAACAAAAAATTCCTGGTCACAAATTCCGTTTTCAAAAAATCCCAAAGATATTTGTCATGATCACCTCCTACGAACTTATTATAGTCCGATTGCGTAATGATGATGTCATCTTTAGCCTCAAAGTCACCATGAATTTTGAAAATAGTGACCTTGTTGTCATCTATATATGCTTCATCTTTACTATGCCTGATTACTTGGCAGCATTTAGGACCGTATGTGTCTTCAAGCAAGGAATCATAGTTCGTGGTGAAAATTCGCTTGATATGGGGTATTTTGGTCAGCAGCTCATGGTCCGACATGTCTTTTCTGTCGAACAAGAACTTTTGTTCCAATATGGTATTCAGTTCATTCCTGCTGCCCCCGCAGATTTCCTTCACGTATTTCTCAGTGATTTCATCCAATCCTAAGTTCTGCAAAGCATCTCGCTCGGCAGCTGGAAAATCTTCTATAAACGCCTCTTTCAATTCAGACACACTTGGAGCACCAGCTTTTAATGAAAAGCCGGCCCCAACAAAAAGAGTTAGTTTCCCTTTTTGAATGAACTTAAATATCCTATCGAACTTTCCCATATTCTATTCTTTTTCTCCAAACATCTTCTCAAAATGCGCCCAAGCCCTCCTATAGTCTTCCACGCGGTCGCACTTGGTGAACGGCGCGTAGTAGGTGACCTTTTGGCCGCGATACAGCTCGCTCTTCTCGATGGTATGCTCGTAGGTCTCGCCCTCCTGCATGTCGCGTATCTGCTCCCACACGGGACGGTCGACACCCACGCCTGTTAAACCTTTGGAACAGGTGAACACGATGTTGCCTTTGGTGTCATACCAGGTGTCGTTCTCGTTCTGCTGCAGTACGGGGAACTGGATGTTGTATATCATCTCCAAATCTTGAAGGCTCAATCCCAAAGCCATCGCGCTGATGACATCGATCTCCACCAAGGCTTGCCGACGCTCAAAGTAGTTGCGCAGCGGGATGTCCCACGCCCAATCCTCATGCAAGGTGCCGAAAGGATGCAGACGCTCATCGTCGATGCTCCACTGCTGTGTCTTGTATTCCTCTCGCCACATTTCTTCCCAAAGGTCTTTGTAATACTTAGTGAGACAGTTGAGCATAAGGGTACGTGAATATAGTGCTGATTGATAAATAGCATCAACACCAAGAGGGAAAGAATTTATTCGTTCTTTTTGAAGGTTTTGAGCACCAATAGTTTTAACATAAAAATCTAAAACCAGAGAAGCAGTCAAGCCTGCACATTCCACAAGATTTTTGGGGTTAATAAAAGCAATAGACACAATTCCATTAATATGTGATACTTTAGGCGGTATAATGGCTCCTGTTAATGTTCGCTCTCCAGCTTGATTTTGCATCTTGCGGAACCCCACTTTATAATAATCAATCCAATTATCGGTTACTTCTTTACCGTTGTTGTCTTGACCAATCACAAAACCCTCAATTATCGACGCAAATGACTCTTTTGATAGAACTGGTACATAATTAGTTCTAGCAATATAATCATCAGATATCTTTGTAAGGTCAATTGTATCGTAATCCGCCTTATTTATACATACAGAATGAGGCGTTTTATAAATCGGATTACCCACAAATATATGCGGACCACTATAAATTGCTTCAAATTCAGATATTCGTGGCGCACAGGTCTTTCGAACTATAGTCCCATCGTTAACAGAATTTGCTTCGTCCCATGCAACTGTTGTGCGAGACTTATAATCTCTAACGTGATTAGGTGATAAAGATAAAGCCTTAAGCACATTCAATATTTCTTTGGAATGGATTGAAACTAGTTTTACAGTAGTTGGATTCTTCCCATCTTCAAATGTATCACACAAGACTTGCAAATTTGTGTTATCATAGTGTACTATACGATCTTTATGGCCTTGTAAATTCCAGGTTCCATTGATTTTTATACCACCACAAATGCCATGCCCATCATGAGCATAACAGGCATCTATTATATTTGGATGGAACAAGTTGTTTATGTTATCAAAAGAGATTTTTTCCTTTTTTGTGCCATATATACTAGTGCCATATTTTTCTCTATGGGCAACTTCTGCGAATAGATTCAAAGCATTTTGAAACTGAAAATGATAAATAAGACGAGAATAAATCTCGCTGCGTAACGGTTGCCCATTTGGATCGTCATAAACGGTTTCAGGATGTAATAAGCCCATATAACCTTTATCACAAAGCATTGAAAACCCATTCTCTAATACGCATTTATAGAGGTTGGTTTGTTGACCGATGAGAAGTGGATAGTTTTGGACAACATTCATGAATATAGCTGAACAAGCGTTCTCGATTTCTTCATCACGATAAAGATTCTCTAGTTGATGATTATTGACAAACAATTCATCACGCTTGCGTCGCACATCAGGAGCCGACATATTACGAATAGCAACTTCCGGATACTTTTCTGCGATGATGCCCACCTCATCAAACTCCAACTTAATCCACGGCGGATTTCCGCAGATGATGTCGAAGCCATCCCTCAGCCAGAACACTTCAAGGAACTCCAGCATGGGATGGAAGTAGTGGTAGCGGTCGGCATAGCGTTTCACTATCTTGAATCTGAACGAATCCTCAAACAGCGTGGTGTGGCTTTGCGTCTCGGCAAGGAGCTGCTCTTTGCTCAGCGTTACGATTTCCGATTCCTCCTGGGTCATCGCCACATACTCTGCCGGTTCTTCGCTCGCTATGCTCGCCGGCTGGGTAAACAAGTCAAGCTGGGTGATCTTGTCAAACATGTCGAACTGCCCCTTGGCATCGGTAGCGGCTTTCATGGCCGAGCGCGTTCTCGCTTCAAGTTTGGTGTTGTCCACATCCAAAAGTGCCTCTATATCGGCCCAATACTCCTTACGAGTGGGCAAGGCTGCTGCATCTTCATACTCCCAGAACCATAGCGAACACCAGTAGTCCATCACCATCTTCAGCTTAAAGTAGGCACTGTCGTGACGATAGCGGGTGTCATTGAGGCGTTCCTTCTCATAATAGCTGTCGATGTTGATAATGGGATCGCCAGGAATGCCCCAAATAGATTTTTTGTTGTTGGTTTGTTTCTCTATGCTGATTTGGAACTGGTAATACTCTTTCAGCAAATAGTCAATCTTGCTCGAAAGCCGTTGCAGCACACAAAAATCCTCGAAGTTGATAGCCTGTTTCCAATCAGCCAGAATAGTGGTCATCTTACGGAAGGCTTCCGGATAGGCTGCCTTTTGCTCCTTCAGACCACGCACACCCAGCATGTTGGCATCGGGCAAGAGGAAATGATACACCTCGTTCACCGAACGGTTCACTTTGTTGGTGAAGAACTTCACCTTGTGCGGTGCCTTCTCCCACCAAGGGTTAGGCTGCAAGGTCTGCGTGCGGCCACTCTTTTTCGGTATGCCATAAACATCTTTCTTGTCATACACCTTCAGCCAGGCACCCACCACGGCATTGCCCACCGCAAGACGGTTGCTGAAGAAAGGCGTTTCCATGTCCCTGTGCATCACATTGAGCCACAGCGAGAGCTTGCCCAACTCAATGGCCGTGGGGTTCAAGTCAACACCATACACATTGTGCGTGGCGATGTAGGCTTTCACCTTCTGCAGCTCGTCACGATAATGGTCTGGCTCAATGCGCCAGTTGGGCTTCCCAGCCTCGCGCAACTGCTGTTGCTGGTATTGCAGATAGGCCTCGGCCAATTGGTTAATAACCTCATTTTGGAATGCAGCAGCACCCATCGCTGGCTCCAATATCTTCAAGTCGAGTAGGTCTGTCGCCTTGCGCTTGCCTTCAGCCACCTCGTCGAGGATGGCTTTCAAGGTGTATTTCACCGTGCTCCGCGTGAGCACCTCAGGGGTGTAGTAACTGGCCGACTTCTGTCGGTCACGGCCATTCAGACGATACACAAAAGTGCCTTTGGGCGTAATGACAGGCTTGCCTTCCGCATCGGTCAATACCTCGCTGATGTCGAAGTCATCCATGCGGCTGTAGGGGATCAGGAAGGTGCCGTCCTCGGGCATATTGGCCTTATGCACTTCGATATAGTCCTGCTCGGCATAGAAGCCGCGATAGGCCAAAAGGCTCTCATAAACGCTACCCAGCTGGTTCACACCCAAGTTGGCATAGCTGATACGGCCGCAGCGTCCGTTTTTGTTGCTGAGCGATAGGGCGCAGATGATTTTCTGCCATTCCACGTTGCGGATTCTTACTTGGTCCAAATGCTTCAACCTTCGGTCGTCAAACAAGGGCGAATCAATGTGTCTGACTCGGAAACTGCGGTTTTTCTTGTCGTCAGGAGCCACATTTTCATTGAAGCCTCTGCCCAACAAGGCAAAGAGCTTCTTTAACGACTCATCAAAGAAATATCCGTTGCGCGCTTCATCACTGATAAGGCGCACCTGCTCCAAGTCACGAAGCATTTCAAGGGAATAGCCCTTGTTATAGGTCTCGTCGTTGGTCGGCAGGATATTCAATTCGGAGCGGCTTTCGGCATAAAACACGAACAACAGCCTGTAGATGATAATCAAGCAGTCATCTTTCACCTCCGCTTCAAAATCATCATCAGTCTCATCATACTCGCCCGTGGCCTCGTCCTTCTTGCCAAACCCCTTCTTGGCCACATACTTCATGTAGTAGAGGGCTTCGTTGGCCAGCGTCTCCACGGCAGTCACCACGCCGTTCTTCAGATCCTTGGTGACTTCGTAGGCACTCTTGTAGCTCTCCTCAATCAAGGAATCCATCAGCACCGTCTCACTGTCGGCAGCCAGGGTTTCCTTGCACACCAACAAATGGAACAAGGCATAGTAGTTCCTGAAGGTAGTGATAGACGCTTGCGAGAACAGGTCGTCCAACGTGAACATCAGATAGGATCCTCTGTTCCATTTTTCTTGGTCAAAGAGAAACACCGTGTTACCCGCCAACAAAAGAATGAAATGTGGCCTGCGTTCTTCGGGCAACAGGAAAATGGAAGTAATGGCCTTATTCACCACGGCGGGCGAAATCTTGCAACCTTCCGGCACTTCAAACACGTCCGACCATTGGCCCGCCCAATAGCGTTGCTTATCTCTTTGTCCTTTGCCGTCGTCATATTGCTGCTCAAACAGTCCGTCAGGCTCTTCGTCGCCTGTCTTGATGAGGTGCTGCATCTCCATGATAAGCATGGTGGTCTTCGACCCATGACGCAGGATATGTCTCACCGGCACCACTTCGTTGCGCTCTTCGTTGACGGTTACGAACTCTTTGTATGCGTTCTTCGGATCATAGCCCATCACCTTCAACAAGTCCTCATGGAACATGTGAGTGTAAGTGATGGCATCCTTACGCCGCATCCTCATGTTGATGATGTCGTTCTTGTAGTCGTAGTACCTTGCCTTGAACGCCACGTAGGGCTGACACAGTGCCTTCATCTGCTCGGCATTGTAGCCTGCCTGCTTTTGAACCTTATCCAGGAAGTCCTCACCGAAATAGCCGGCCGGGAAATAGTCGCCGACATTCTGTATGAAACGATATTTGATATTGTCTGCCATAGGTTCAAGGATTAAAAGTTGTAAAACACGGCCATGAGTTTCAGGTAAGGATCCACATTGTCCAAGGTAAACAGGTTCTCGATGAACTGCTGCTTCGACTTCATGATTTTCACCGCAGGATTCGCCTCGTCGTCAAGGTCGATGACTTGCTGTCCATCAATGCTCAGCCAACGGTTCAGTTTATCTTTATAGGCAGTCAGTTGGGCATCCATCTTTGCGCCTTGCTCGCTTTGCTTTTGGTACATATACATCGCCTCGCCCATCTCCACGGCTTCTTGCAGGTTGCCTTGTAGAATCCCCAAATCCTCCTGACTCACATCCATCCTATAGAACTCCTTGTCAATGGGATATTTCTTCATGAAATCATCAAGCGAAACAGGCTGGCCTATCATGGTTCCATCCTTTCCCATCGGCACTACAAAGAACTTGCTGATAAGGCTTTGCCCCAATCCGTTGGTTTGGCTGCCATAGAACAGGTAATAGGCATGGCCTTGCTCAAACATCTGGTTTTTCACCACGAAGGCCTGGTTCTTGGCCACACTAGCGGTGAGCTTGGTCAGCAGGTATTGGATGATGGGATGCAGGTCATACAACGTCTGGAACCTCGACCAATAATGCTCCAATGATTTCCTTGACTTGTCTATTTCGTCCATCACAACCGCTTTCTCAGGACTCAACCTGAAAATGCCGTCACGCGGATAAGCCTCTTTCGGCACATCATACAAAACCTCTTTCAGCTCTTTCGTGAGAGCCACCTCCACGTAGGGATGCTCACCCTCTTTGACTACCACCTCATGAGGCTTCAGTCCTCCGATAGATTGTAGCTCAGCAAACAGATCTTTGTAAAACGAAAAATCATCCGCATAAAGCGACAGCTGTTTTTCGTATGGGTCAGCATGCTCGATGGCCGCAGTCGTATTCGCACCTTTCGAGAAGAAGCCACCACGCTTGCGGCGTGTCTTCTTTTCTTCCGTGTTGTCCTCCATGAAGTCTGCATCCCCGTGCTTCAAAGCCTCCAACACAGCCTCTTCTTCCTTCTTCGCACTATACAGATCCATCACCGACATCACATCGCCGAGCGAGTTGTGTACTTGCTCTTCCTTCTTGACAAGCTTGTCGATGATGTTCAAATCCGAACGGACATTCTCCTGTTTCGACTTGGCCACCAGGTAATAGATATAGGGCGTTCTCTTCTGGCCATAACGGTCGATGCGTCCATTGCGCTGTTCCAAGGTGATCAGGGACCACGGCAGGTCATAGTTGAACATGATGTGGCAATAGTAGTGCAAGTTGACACCTTGCGAGCCTGAGTCACTTGAAATGAACACACGGATGGGACTATCTTCCTTTCCGAAGTTGTTCACCATCTCTTCCTGCTCCACATCACTCAGCGAGCCATTGAAAAGCGCCACCGTCTCATCACTCAGGCCGTAGTCCTTCGTCAGTCGTTCCTTCAGATAGCGCATGGTCTCAATGCGCTCTGTGAACACCACAATCCTTTCGTCCTTCTTTCCACCTTTCCAGCCAAGGCCATCCAGTACACTCTTGAAAGTGGCATAGCGGCTGTCCGCGCCTTTCTTGTCTATCTCCTCAACAAGCTGTAAAAGCTCATCCAGTTCTTCCAGATTATGGTCGCTTTTTTCCATCCTGTTCTCGATGGACTTCTTCGTGGCCCACGGCGACGATAAGTAAGCCTTGAACAAGTTGAAGGCAAACAGCAAGTCGTTTCTTTCCTTGTCGTCACGCTCCTTAATTGAGCGGAACTTGATGGATTGCTGCAAAGCCAGCAGCTTCTCCTCCAAATCGTTGAGCTCAACTTGCACCGGCACAACCTTGCGATCCTGGAAATTATTCCTTGTAGCGGCATCATCGATATCCTTCTTGAATCGGCGCACATAGTATTTTTCCACGTCATCCTTCGTGTAGTTGCCATCGCGCGGGATGATGGTAGGTTCTAGCATCCTCATCAAATTGGCGAAAGAGTCAGCGTTACCGTTATGGGGTGTGGCCGAGGTAAGAATCATGCTATCACAATGCTCTGAAAGGAACTGAGCCAAATCACCACGTTGGCTGGCATCATTGGCCACTGTATGACATTCGTCAATGACCACGATATCCCAGCGCGTCTTCTCCAGCCAAGCCCTGAACTTCGCATTGTTTTTCAGCGTATCGATGGAAATGATGGTCTTGTCGTAGTAGTCGAAAGGATTCTTGTTGAGCGGTATTTCAGACGAGATCTTATCCACGCCATAGCTGTCCAATCTCACCAACGGAATGGCGAAACGGTTCCACAGCTCTTCTTGGAACTGCGCCAGAATCGACTTCAACGCGCACACTAGGATTCGCTTTCCTTGGTTGCGCCTAATCATTTCCGAAAGAAAGATGCCTACCTCGATAGTCTTACCCAAGCCAACGCCGTCGGCAATCAACAGCCTTGGGCGAGGCAGGTCGAGCGCCTTCAATGCCGGCTCCATCTGATAGGCGGCAGGATTGAAAGCCCCATGTTGCGCTATGGTAATCTTGTTCGAGAAATACGGATTGTTTCGAATAGCCGTCTCAATGAGCAGGCGTGTCTTGCGGCACCGCGCATCGGTGTCGGGTTCAAGCACCGTGTTGAGCGGGTCCACAATACGAATGTCTTTATCGATACTCGTGTCAAAGACATAGGTATGGTTCTTCACCAGCTCAGAGATTCCTGTAGTGTAGAGCAAATGTCCACCGTCAAAGTTGGTCTCTATCTTGTTGATGAGAAAGTCTTCGTCTCTCACCGTTATTCTTTGTCCTGCGGAATAATTCATCAGGGAAAAATGGTCAATTATAGAAATAGATTATGAGCCGTCAAAGATACAAAAAAGTTGCTTTGCATACTCATGCAACTAAGACAAAAAGATATGACACATTTTTGCCGCTTAAAAAGTCACTTAAATTAGAAAAGTAGTATCTTTGCCAATGAAATAAACTTTACCAACATTTCATGCGTCTAATTAACACATACTACGATTACCTTGTTGCATTAGTTGAGAAAAACTCCGCAAACCAAAAAGTTCAGAAAGAAACAAAAAATGCCTTTCGAATCCTTCGTCAATTCCCTGAAAAATACAACGCTTTCCGTGAATTTAAGCAGAATGGGAAATCCTTGCTTGAACTTGGTATAAGTGAAAGTGATATACGACATTTGGCCCATATTCATTTGTCAACACAACAAGTCAAAAACGATCCTTATTCATCTAAACGAACTGTATGGAATCTTGCAGATATACTCCCTGCAATGTTTGATAGCAAAGATGTCTTAGCAGCTATTGAAAAATTACCATTAGAACAGTTGCTTACAAAAAAAGGAACTTTGGAAAGTAGGAGTGTAATAATTGAACGATGTATGTTGAATGTTGTTCAACAACAGGATATAGATGAAGTAGCTTTGCGTGATGATGTCGCAAAACGATTCACTAATTTCTATTCTCTCGGATTAATAGTTTTGAATTCGACTTTAGAAGATGTGGACGTGGTTTGGTTTATCACCCATGATGCATCAATAGAAGACCTGACCAAAGTGTTAGCCTCCGAAACTGGAGAACAGACGATTTCAAAATTAATTAAACTAATAAACAACAATAATATTTCATTTTTACCTCTAGACCATCCTTTAAAAATAAAAAAACGCAGAAGTATCGAAAATAAAGCAAGGAAAGAAGCCAAAAGAAAAGAAAAACAAGCTCTTAAAAAGAAGGGGGATGAACAATCTTAAAATAAAACTCAAACATGAATATTATATGCTTTGAAACCGAATGGCTCTACAACCATCAAGAAAAAGACAAACGCTTTAATTTGAATTGCCGTCCTGTTTTGCAATGCCTTAAGGACTTCTATGGCTGCGATTTCATCTATCGTAATTTTTTGACGAAAGATAATCTGAAATATTACATGGACTACTTTAACAAACCCGCTTTCAAGCCAAAGAAATACCCGATAGTTTATATTTCAACTCATGGCTGGAATAGTTCCATCCATGTTGAAGGTGCCCAAGTAAAAAAAACGCAAAACAAACAGGTTGAAGAAGAAAACCGGTCTGATATCAAACTATCCGATTTGGCGCAAATCTCTCCTGGTTTCTTTGAGGGTAGAATAGTTCATTTTAGCAGTTGCAAAACATTAGTAAAAGAAGAGGATGCATTAGATTTCAAATACGAAACTGGTGCCAGTTATGTTAGTGGTTATAAGAGGTCTGTTGATGCCATGAGGTCTGTCATCCTTGACATGGCTTATTTCAACTTCCTTCAACGTTATTCAGCCAAGGCGGTCGCCAACGGTGTTTTGTTCAAAAAACGCTACGGTTCTTTGATGGAGGATTTGGAGTTTACTATTGTTTAGTAATTATTTCCTATTTGGACGCATCCCCCGCCGTTCATATAGCCCTATCGATAGAAGAGCATCATAGATTCGTATTTTGAAAAGTTGTATCTTTGTCTCTACTAAATCCACATTGATATGCTTGGCGCAATTATAGGAGATATTGTAGGTAGCCGCTGGGAGTTTAACCCCACAAACGACTACAATTTTGAATGGCTGTCCGCTGAAAACGACTTCACCGACGACACCATCTGCACAGTGGCTGTGGCCGATGCTTTACTGAAAGGCAAAGACTTCGGCGACTCCATCCATGACTGGTGCAATCGTTATCCTCACCCGATGGGTGGCTATGGTGGCCGTTTCCGTCGATGGGTTCACAGCGAACACCCTGAACCTTATGGTTCTTTCGGCAACGGATCTGCCATGCGTGTCAGCCCTGTTGGCCATTGGTACGAAACCGAAATCGAGGTGCTTGAAGCCGCAGCCGCTACCGCTCTCCCAACACACGACCATCCCGAAGGCATCAAAGGTGCGCAGACCGTAGCATTAGCCATCTTCAAAGCCCTGCAATTCAACCGCTACGGTTATCAGGCCGCATCCATGCATATCGACGAAATCCTTGATGCCTGTGTGAAGTTTTCGGGCTATGACATCAACATGCCCAAATCAGCCGTGCTGAACAAGTTCGATGAAACCTGCCAGGGCACTGTGCCAGTGGCCTTGAAGATCATCCGCATGGCCAGCAGTTTTGAGGATGCTATTCGTTTGGCCATCTGTATCGGTGCTGATGCTGATACCCTCGGTGCCATCGTCGGTAGCATAGCTGAAGCTATTTGGGGAATCCCGCTGGAATTGAGACTGAACATCGAGAAATACATCCCGGATGAAATGAAATCCATCATTGACTCATTCCATCACGAACGTCCTCGTTCCTTCAAGCCACTCATCGACACAACCTTTGGTAAAACCGACTACAGCGATGCAGCAGCAGATTTGCTAGCCAATGATGAGCGTGATGAAGTATTGGGAATTGTTGAAAAACAGAAAGCTGAAAAGCGTAAGCTAATGACCGAACGAGCCAAAGCCCGCTATCATTGGTAAGACTATGGACGCGAATAAACAAGAATCCACTGAAGATTTGGCAAAAGTGCGTCAATTTATTGACACACACGAATGGCATTTTGCCAAGACCATGCCTCAGATTCCACACTGGTACTGCTTGCTTAAAGACAAAAACGATGTCGAAGATTTCCGCTGGTTCGCCGCCCATATCCGTGAATACAGCAAGCCTGGCCAATTCTATGGTCGGACATACTACTATTACTATTTGGATGATTACAAGTATTGGTGGATGGATCCTTCAGTTGAAGAGTGTGACCTCGTCAATCGAGATAAAGTTAAGTGATATGACTGTAGAGCAAGCAATACAACTATGCAAGTATTACAATGGAGAGGATGAGTGCCCATTCGATTCCAAAGAAAAGGATGCTTGTTTCTGGTGGCATGGTGAACAGATGTTTTGTGAAAACCTTAAACAAGATACAGGTTTTTACCAGCGTTGCCGCGAAATGGCAATGTTAGACCCCAACGATTGGCCTGCGCCTTTGAACGACCCTAATATCGAGGAGTCAAAAAGAGTGCTGCTTTCTTATCTTGAACTATTGCACAGCAAATGGAAGCCTTATGATGGCTGGTGGTGCATTATAAATTATTGAATGTTCGTTAGCACGATAGCACGCATAACAAAAACAAACCACAAATCCACAAAACAAACCAAGACATGAAAACTGCAATATTTGAATACGGAAAGCAATCACTTGCTGAATGGATTGAACAAAACCGCGATTGCGAAAGAATGGTACTTGTTGGGGAAGTGCATTGTAACTTGTGGGATGATAGTTTTAAGGTCAAGGTTAAAGGTTCCCAAGGCACATATAAGATTCGTAGAGAGATCAACATTGGCTGGCATTCCTTTGACCTACTTTATGGTTTTGATTCTCTAGCTAAAGATTTCCACCCTCATGAGTTCGACATTACAGATATGCATCTATTGGACTACGGTGGAGAAATCGAAGATGAAGACCTGTCCGATGATGCATACGAGGAACAACCATCTCAAATTTACCAGATGCTCGCCAACAGAAAATACGGCACAAGATTCATACGCAAAGGTGACTTTTTGATGACTCCAAACGAAAAGGTGTTAATTCATTGCGATTCAATTAATGAAACAACCCTTATTCCATACGGCACGGAGACTATTGGCCGTCTCGCTTTTGCCTCTATAGTCAAGCCTGAATTTAGAGTGATACTTCCAGATGGAATAAAGAACATAGAAGAGTGTGCATTCGCGATGAGTGATGGCCTCGTGGAAATCAACTTTCCTGATAGTATGCAATCTTTGGGTGAAGATGCTTTTTGTGGAACTGGCCTCGAAGAAGTGCTTCTCCCTGATGGAATAGAAGAAATCCCTTGTGGGTGTTTTCAATATGTTTATATAGAAAAGCTGCGTCTGCCTGCCAACCTGAAAACCATTGGTGATTATGCATTTGTGGGCTTGGAATGTGAGGTAGTGAGGCTACCTGAAAGCGTAGAATCTATAGGACATTGGTCATTGGGTGGCGATTATGATACCATCTGTATACCTAAAACCATAAAAGAACAACCTCATGACTTTTATTATGAAGAGGGTATAGATTTCAGCTTCGAAGAGCGCAAGCCTATAATTATTAGTTATTAGCAACCTTTTTTTCATGGGCATAAAAAAACTTCCAGAACAGCCGGTAGCAGCAACAAATGATGGCTGTGGTGCCAATTCTGAAAGTTTGACGCAAAAATACTAAAAGTATTTGGAATACAATCATTAATTTAGAAATTGTTTATCTTTGCCGTGCCTTACATACATAGAGCTATCTATAACCAACAGGTTCTGGTAAATTGAATAGCGGGATATGCTCTCGCTATTCTCTTTTGATCAACTCTGAAATAGCATCACCATCCCATACCCGCCAAGGTATTCCGCATCCCGTATAAATAAATAACAAACTAAATTGTTTAAAATGAGTTATTTAAGTAATTACTTTTTGTAAATATCTATTCAAAACTTTTTAACAAAGTTTAACCAATTTTCTTGCAATGCTTCCATTTTCACACCCTACTTTTGCGGCATCAACTCACAATCGTTACTAACCTAAAAGTAGAGAAAATGATTACCGACAACCTTACCAGCGCAGTGTATTTCTCTGACCTACTGCCAAAGAAATGCCCAACATTGAACCAACACCTTGTAAAAGCATTGGACGAAAACTGGATTCGTTATGCCTACCTTTCAGAAACCAAAGACATTTGGTGCCGCGATTTCATGCCCATCCAGATCGCAGAAGACCGTTTTGTCTTCTACAAATACACGCCCAACTATTTACAGGACGCAAAATCAATCCGGCTACAAACCAACCCTGAAGCTGTGTTTCAAGCTAGCCAAAACCGTCTGACCCACGTGTTGCAGAACGCCGTCTCAATAGACCTGGTTCTGGATGGTGGCAATGTCGTGAAATGCGGCAACACCATCGTGATGACCGAGAAGGTCTTTGCTGAAAACAGGGACAAATCGATTAACGAGGTGGATAGGATCCTGAAGGATGCTTTCCAATGCGATGTGGTGTACCTGCCATGGGACCACCGAGAGACTTTTGGCCACAGCGACGGCATCGTCCATTTTGCAGGCGACGGCAAAGTCCTAATCACAAACTACGGCGACATTTCGCCTCGTTTTTACTGCCGTTTCCGCGTGGCATTGGAAAAACACTTTGAGGTCATTCCTTTGTATTACAAAACAAAGAAGACTCATGCCCGCAGCTGGTCATACATCAATTTCCTGCAGGTCGGCAAGTTGATACTTGCGCCTCAGTTGGGACTTGAAGAAGACGAGCAAGCTCTGGAGCAAATCAGCAACGCATTGCCTGGCTGTGAAGTGGTCGGCATCCCATCATTGGAGGCCGTCAGGAGAGGTGGTGCCCTCAACTGCATTTCTTGGAACGTCACCGCCTTGCAGGAAGACATTATTGATGAAACCACTATGCCCGACGATGCCATCAGTATAAACACATTAGCCGAAGAACAAGACGCTCCTTCAGCTGATGAATTATTCGCAGAAGGCGACTACTATGCAATACGGGAAGAGTGGCCAAGAGCCGTGGAATTGTTCACCAAAGCCGCAGAGTTAGGACACAGTATGGCTCAGTTTAATCTTGGTCTAAGCTATGAACTCGGCAACGGTCTTGAAAAAGACCAGGCTAAAGCCATAGAGTGGTACACAAAAGCTGCCAAACAAGGCAACGAATGCGCACAATACAATCTTGCGATTTGCTATGAGGAAGGCAGTGGAGTAGAAAAAGATATGAGAAAAGCCGTGAAATGGTACAAGGAATCCGCTGAACTAGGCTTTGCTCCAGCGCAATACAACCTTGCAATATGCTATGAGGAGGGTACAGGCATAAAAAAGAACATGCGTAAGGCGGTTGAATTGTATATGAGTGCAGCCAAACAAGGAATAGCTTTTGCCCAATACAAACTGGCAGTCTGTTATAGGAAAGGGTTAGGTATCGAAAAAAACTTGGTAATGGCCGCAAAATATTATGCAAAAGCCGCCAACCAAGATGATCCACTTGCTCAAAACGACCTTGGTGCATGCTATGCAAATGGTGACGGTGTTAAGCAAGACTTCAAAAAAGCCGTAAGATGGTATAAAAAGGGAGCGGCACAAGGTGAAGAACATGCTCAATTTAACCTTGCTAAATGCTACGAAGAAGGGCAAGGAGTAAAAAAGGATCTTGAAAAAGCTGAAGCGTGGTACACCATGTCTGCATCACAAGGCTACAAAAAGGCAAAAGAAAGGTAACAAACATTACAGAAAAACAAGGAATAAGCTCTTACCGACCAAGCCGCCCCACCGAAGCCTTTGTATTCCGTCTCAAAAAAAACACCGTCTCAAAACCTTCCAGAGCCTAATTATTGATTAACAATAACAATTTCATTTATAAACAAAACAGACAGCCATTATTGATGCTTGATTATGAAGAATAATCCAGCGACAGTCAAGAAGGTGGCATCATTTGAGTTTGGACACTTATGACTATGTTCAACCTCATCTGATTTAGCCAGTCTGAACAACATATATATAGAGCTAGCCCCTCCAAGAGACACGGGGTTGGCTCTTTTTTTTGCTCTTTTTCCGGCCTTGCCTTGTTCCTTTAAAGCCTTATATATGAAGAACTTACATTATTTACAAACCATTAAAAGAAAGGAAAAACTATGATTAATCTATTGAAGATTACGGGCGAACTTATCTTTATCGTCCTGGGTGGAATTGAAATTAGCGAAACCATCCGAAACTGGAAGAAAGAAAAACAAACACGAACCACCTAAAATGTTGAACTATGACTAAATTCGAAAAAGGTGGTGAAATTATTATCATCGTTTTAGAATCACTGGTTATCATTCTAAAAAACTCAAAGAAATTGAAGAAACTGATTACCAAGAAAGCATCTAAAATACCGAAACAATAACAGCTAAATCAATACATTATGAACAACGAGATTATTACGGATGAGGTTATCACAGACGAACCCCATCCCAACTTTATCGAGAGCAACACTCAGGCCATTTCATTGGCCGAAATTGCAGACCGATCTATCGTACCAACGTTCAGCGATAACAGCCTTACCATCAGCCATCAGGACTTTTGCATGGCCACCTACAAGGCCGCTGAAACAATCTTTGGAGGTCTATCTCCAATCGAATGCCGGGTATCACATCCCATCAACGGAAGAGTACCCACAGCATTACACAAGAAAGCAACTGAGCTGACAGATGACGAGAAAACTATCTACTACCAGCGTTTAGCCTGGATCGCAAAGGTCAGCTCTTGTACCAGAAATATCGACGGGCAGCAAATCCACCTTACTATTGGTGGAGTTAGAAGTTACTCGGACGATAAACTGTACAACCGACCATCCGCATTGAAGTTTAAAATCTTCGTCGGATGGCAAGTACGTGTTTGTAGCAACCTTATGCTTCAAACAGACGGGTTCTCAGGAACAATCGACTGTATGACGAGTGCCGATATCCATCAGAAAGCACTTGAACTTTTTAGCAGATTCGACCCTGTTAAAGCCGACAATCTGGACGCCTTGTCCCAATTGCAGGACACGAGGCTGACGGAAGAACAGTTCTGCCACATCATAGGGCGTATGCGACTATTGCAAGCCCTTCCCGTGGCACAACAAAGAGAGATTCCCCAGTTTTTGCTGGGCGATCAAGTAATTAACGAAGCTACGAGACAGTACGTGGTTAATCCTAATTTCGGAAGAAAGAAACCTGGAAACGACGGAACAATCTCAACTTTCGATTTGATGCAACTTTTGAACGAAGCCGTGAAGTCGAGCTATATCGACAAATGGCTGGAACGAAACGCAAATTGCACCGAATTCGCTACTGGAATCAGAAAAGCCTTGAGATACGAGGACACGAAAGGCTATGACTGGTTCCTCAACTAACTGATGTAACACTCAGTAGGGGGCTTTTTTTGCCCTTTTCGCCGGGAGGCAACACATTATCAAGTATTTAACTACAGAGATTTTGTGTTGCCTCCCTTTTTTGTGCCTATTTCAAAAAACAACAACAAATTCAAAATCAACAAATTATGCTTTATTACAATTTCAAAGACTATGCTGGATTCCAAGAGAGATTCGGCATGGTAGAACACGGTAACGGCGAGAAATCGAGAAAAAACAAGATCTTGCTCGCCTACATCAAGCAGCCTTCACTTTTCAGAGAGGCAACGCAAACAGGTGACTATTCGCTCATCAACATTTCCAGCATGAGCGAGTTGAAACAGACGATGCTTCAACGGGTCCAAGACTCGGGATGTAATGATGAGAGCCTTCCCTATAAGGTTCAGCTTATCAACTACACATTCTACTCAAGCAAATACACCACGGACGAGTTCAATGGTGTGTGCCAAGACGGAGACATCAAATGCGTCAGATACAAGAACTGCAATGACGGCAGAACCTACAAGATGAAAGCGGGGAAACTGCTTCAAGCTTTAATCCAAGAAACGGAGTTCGGCAGGACTTTGCCCGAACAGGTTTTGGTTTACCTCATGGAGGAATTTGCTACGGATTTCCAAAGCTATTCCTCCACAACACTTGTCGAAAACACCCTTTTCGTGAACAAGGAGTTTTCACGGATTTACTCTTCTTCAGCTTGCGTCGGCGATTTCGGCTCATGCATGGTTGACAGGGGACATCACTATTTCTACGACAACGCCATAGATGCTTCCGCCGCCTATCTGGAGAACAAGGACGGTGAGATTGTGGCTAGATGTATCGTGTACAACAAAGTGTACGACGAGGATGGCAAGATCTGGAGACTCGCCGAAAGACAGTACTCAAGAGGTTCGGACACCAAACTCAAAAGAGCGTTGGTAGATGCTCTTATCAGGGAAAAGCAAATTGATGGCTTCAAATCAGTCGGGGCAGGCTGTGGGGACGCCAACAACTTTGAAGATATCGAAGGGAACTCGCTATCGAATAAAAAGTTCCGTATCGACTGTGACCTGGATTGCGAGGACACGCTTTCATACCAAGACTCTTTCAAATGGTATGATAGTGACAAAAGAGTGGCATACAACTATCCCGTCGACAGTGCGGATTATGCTTTGGACACCACCGATATCAATCTTTACGGAGACGGGGACGATGACGACGAGCCTCAAGAATTCGACAGCTACCATCAAAGAGACGCTTGGGAAATTTGTACCGTATGGGTGCATGGAGAACGAGAGACCTGCGACATCGACGACCTTGACGACTTCATTGAAATCAATGGGACCTACTACCACGAGGATGACGTTACGAATTGTGCTAAATGCGGGAAGCTTCATCTTTCCGACAATTCCGTGTATTCGGAGCTAACTGGTTTTGACTATTGCTGCGAGGATTGCATGAAAGCAGCCGAACAGAAATTCATTAAGGAAAACTGGTATTACAGCGACTACGACCAGACCTATTTCGAGGACAAGAACGATTTGACCACTTACCTCTATTGGGACTGGAGTATTGTTAACTATGTGGAAAGGACCATTAGCAAACACACTCTCGACAAGCTATCATTCCACCTGTACGATGGGGTGGTCTATGACAGAGTGAATCCTATGACAGGGCTGCCTTACTATGTCGAAGTCGAAGAGACTGAAGAGGTGGCAGCCTAAACACGAATTATTAACCCAAGGGGAATTTACTGGTTGAAAAAGCCGGTTTATTCCCCTATAACACATTGAGAATTATGAAACTATTAAAGGAATTATTTACGATTTACTCACCTTCAGGCAACGAAAAGAAGATGAGGAAATTCATCAAATGGTGGCTCAAGAACAATGTACCGGAAGCCGCCGTAAAAACTGACGAAACAGGAAACATTTATGTGACGAAAGGCGAAGCGGAAACATATCCCTGCTTGGCGGCCCACATGGATCAAGTACAGAAAACCCATTCCAAAGATTTCGAAGCCATCGAGACCAAGGACCTCATCTTGGGGTTCAGTAAAAAGTGCAAACAACTTCAAGGGCTTGGGGCAGATGATAAGGTGGGCGTATGGATCAACCTCAAATGCCTCAAGAAATTCGACCACATTAAAGCAGTCTTTTTCGTACAGGAAGAGGTTGGCTGTGTGGGAAGCAGCCATTGTGATTTGAGCTTCTTTGATGACTGCCGCTACGTTATCCAATGCGACCGTAGAAATGGAGACGACCTTATTACAACTATCGGCGGGTGGACGCAGCTTTGTTCACCAGAATTTGTGAAAGCCATACAACCTGAATTGTTTGGCTACAAGGAAGAGTCTGGATTGATTACGGATGTTGGAGAACTGAAAGAACGTGGGCTTAAAGTATCTGCGATAAATCTCAGCTGTGGATATTACGAGCCCCACACCGACCGCGAATTTGTGATAAAAAGCGAGGTCATCAACTGTCTTGCTTTTGTCGAACACATCATTACCACATGCACCGATGTCTACCCGCATGAGGACAAAGACGACTACTATTTTCCATCGAGATACGGATGGGACGACTCATGGGACGAGGAGTATGAGATGGCGTATGAGGGGATTGAGAATGACCTTTTAAACCATCCCTGGCTTACGACTGAACAGATCCTGGATAATTATAGAGGATTCTTCTTTACGCTGAGGGAAGCGGACTTACGACAGATTATCGATGACGTGAAAAAAATCAACTTCATCGACGACACGGACACATTTACATTTCAACCTAAAACGCAACAAAATGAAGACAAACATTAACCTGGAGCTCTTTAAACGTTATGCTCCTAAACGCAAATTATCTATAATCGAATCTTTGACACAAGAAGAACTGCTCGCCATAACCCCAGCCACAATAATACGCATGGTCAGGGAGGCGGGAGAATTCCATTACAAATCAAAACGGGACAAAAAGCTCATGGTGTCCCGTCAGCGAAGAACAGGAAACGATTGGAACAGCTGGTTTAACGGCGTTGACCTGATGAAGGGGAAACTTTATGTGGACCTATACATCCAATACGATAACACCGATACTAACCAATGCATTCTCTACAGTGAGTTCATGAGGGATAGAGAAAGGTTTAGAGGCACCATCAACACCACGGACCGCTATGATAACCCTCGGAGCTACTATTACTTCTATGATAATGATGATCGAGCGAAAGCCATCAGGTCTCTGCTGCTCGAATACGTCTACACCAAGTATCACGACAAACTGAATTAACCCATGGATAATGTTGATTATAGTAAGCCATTATTCCAATGCACACTTGGAGACTTACATGCAATGCTGGCTGATTTACTATTGAATCGGCAACTTGAATCATCACCCGAACGAACCGGCAAGCATTATGCATATGGCATATCTGGACTGGCTGAGCTATTTGGGTGTTCTGTACCAACAGCGCAAAGAATTAAAAACAGCGGTGAGATAGATGATGCTATCAGTCAGATTGGTGGTATTATCGTTGTTGATGCTGAGTATGCTTTGGATTTACTTAAAGTCAGCAAAAAGTACAGAAAATCAACTTTAACGAGAAACAAGAAATGACCTATGGAACAACTTAATGAATTTGACTATGGAATCGCTGAGTATATTTGGAAGATTCTGAAGACACAGCAGCCTATTGTATGGAGTTGGGGCGTGGATCCTGACTCAGTAATGACTATCAAGGACGGAACCCAATTTCACGTGCAAGGTTTTCTGATGAAGGGAACCGTGAAGATAACGTACGACGAAGGCATGGATCTATTCGACATAGAGTTTCTACCTGATGACGACAAACCAAGAAAAGCAATCTTGGGCTTATATCTTGACCAGCTTGTTTCTGTGATAGATAAACATGTCGAGTATTGCGAGAACTACGAGGAACGGATTTCTGATGAATACAGACTTATCGTAGTCCCATAATTATCACATAAATTGAGTTACACCAAAAACGAAGGGAGTGATTGGTTTTTGCCGGTTGCTCCCTTCAATCGTTCAAAAATAATGGGTGTTCAAAAATAAATCTGATTACGCCATTTTGAACACCATTACAACCATTCAACAACAAATCTTTGATTAAAATATGAACACTAACAACACCAAGGCAGTCATCTATGCCCGTGTCTCTTCCCAAAACGACAGACAGGACACGGCAAGACAGGTGGCTGATTTGACACGATTCGCCTTGTCACAGGAAATGGAAATTGTGAAAACCTTTGAGGAACACATATCCGGGGCGAAGAAACTTGAGGAACGGGAAGTTCTTACGCAATGTCTCGAATACTGCAAGAACAATTCCGTGAACTATCTACTTATATCAGAACTATCGCGACTTGGACGATCCACGCTTCAGGTTTTGCGAAGTCTTGAGATTCTACACGAGGCCAAGGTATGCGTCTATATCCAGAACATCGGCCTTTATTCACTGCAACCCGATGGAGCGGTCAACCCAATAGCCTCCATCATCATCACCATACTCGCCGAGATGTCAAACATCGAGCGCAGCAACATTCAGTATCGTCTCAACAGCGGGCGCCAGCAATACATCAATCGCGGCGGTAAGCTTGGCCGACGGAAAGGCAGCGTCAAGACCGTCGAGCAGCGCAAGGAAGAGTATCGTGAGGTCATATCGCTGCTCAAACGTGGGTATAGCATCAGGAACGTGGCCAGACTGACGGGATATAGCATTCAGACTATCCAATCAGTTAAAAATCAATTCGTAAAAGAACAGAGATAGAAGGAGAGAAAACGGCAAGAGCCGTTTTCTTTTTTTATTCCAACTTGAAGACAAAGGTTTTGTCACCAATGTATAGAAGTGAATGAGAATTTTCGTATTTTTGTAATTGTAAACTAAACAATTAGAACAATGAAAATCGTAGGTTATTCTGAACGTGGTGCGATGAATGCTTTGTTTTATGGAATCGCATTAGACCAGGAACACAAAGGAATTGAAGCCATGAAGGAATTTCTAAAATTGGCGAGTATAGAGGAGGCAGGGGATTATTCAGATTTTGAGCTTTATCCAGAGTTTTCATTATCTGATTTTGGAGAGCCAGATCTTATGATAAAGGCAAAGTTAAAAAACAAAGATTCAGTTTTGTTTTTTGTTGAAGCCAAGGTCAGTGCAAATGATAGATATGATTTGAAAACACAGAAAGACATTCATGATTCTTATTTGAAAGATAATACAATTCACAGCGATGGCCATTCTTCAAATTTGTTCTACCAATTCAAACTAAAGAACTATTTCTTTCAACTTAAAGATAGTTTCTCAGATGAATCCAGATTGAAAACCGACCAAGAACGAATTGATAAAAATATGGATCCCGCTATTATCACTACTGGTAATAGGCATCGTAAAATTGGCAAAAATGGTGTTGTCAATTGGATTGTGAATGGTGTGATTAAAGATTGTACTATGGCAAAATACATTGCCATCATTCCTGAAAAAGAATCAAATATTATTGATTGCGGTTTTCAAATCAATTGTGTGTCATGGCAGGAAATATTTGACGATCCATTATTAAAGGACTATGTATATGAAACGATAATCAGCAACAAGCAAAATGGGATTAGTCAAATATTAAATAACGAACCAAAGAGCAGACGAAAAATACATAGTTGATTTCATTGATTACAGATTGCACCAGAACAATTCGGTTATAGGCCAAACACTTCTTTCTTATCCACTTTCTCGAATGGAATTGATGAGCTAATTCCATCATTTATTTTCCCAAACCTGTCTAAGGGTACTGCAATCCTTCGGCGGCTACCAAATAGTTCTTGGAGAATCATGAAACTGCCAAGACTGGGGTATATGTGAACAGCATCGCATATATACTGATAATATCTACCCTCACAACAATAATAATGTGGAGTTGGCTCAGGCACGGATGTTATGCCTTTCACGCAACGTTCGACAATATCATCTGGGCAGTCAATGTCGTTGGACATTGCATCGCTAATGGCTCGCTTCATCATGTCCTTGTCAAGAATATATCCGTTGTCAATACAAGCAAGCTCAACATCCATCACATTTATGCTGATGCGTTTGATGAGATCGTTAATCTCATCGGCTGTTTTCCCACTGTGGTTGTGCGCGTCGGCTTTTACCAATCTGCTTTTCATGTCCCAATCTTCTTTCTTGATAGAAACCCCTAATGTTGATTGGTGACGCTCACCCATAAAGCTCCATGAGAGCCTGATGGGACACTCGCCGTACTTATTGGTTCGCTTTTCTAAGGTAATACTAACTGGCATATCTAATGTGTTTTGCGTGCAAAGATAGGGAAATAACCCTTTACGCACATAATTTACGCACATAATTATTTGCATTTTATCTTTTTGTTTTATAGTGAATTACAAAGAAATTTCATTCGTTGTAAAAAAGCTATTCGTATTAGTGCTTGACTGATTTGAAATTATTCACTCTAAAAACACAAAAAACATGGCAAATTGCGAATGGTGCGGGAGATACTATCCCGATGGCGAAGGGTACCGAGGCGGCCCACGATGGAACAGGCGTTACTATTGCTCCAAGAAATGCGCCTTGGAAGGCGAAAACAATCTGACGAGTGCCGACGAGGCCGAAGACAATCTGAGCTTTACGCAGAGGGTTGGCAGATTCATCAAGAATCTGATCATTACAGTAATCATCATTGTTGCAATCATCATTATCATAGGGCTGCTATCATGAAAAAGAACGACATCTTTGAACGAGAATTTAATGGGAACGTCTATCGTTTCAAATTGAAAGAACTAACTCCACATAAGGCACGCATTGAGGTGCTGGATGATACACTGCCGTTGTTTAGTAGAGACATTTGTAGTCATTTTATCCCATCGTGTCCAGCTAATGAATTTGCTTCTATAGAAGTAGGTGATTTTGTTACAACCAAAAGCGGTGATGATGCAGTCGAAGAACTTACCGTTGAAATGTTCCAGAGAATACAGAATTGGTGCCATACGCTTCAATGGGTTGACTCAAATACTACATTGAATAAAGATGAAGCGAAGTACATGGTTGCCAAACTATATGCAGGGTTGTGTCCTCGTTTTCATGACAGATACCTTCCCGTCGTTGTGCGGTGGACCTGTTATGGTGGGATTGACCCAGATGATAAAAACGACATTAAACGAATGCGTAAAATCATTTATTCCTTTCATCTTCATCTCTCAAGACGAAACAAAGATAATATCGCAAGATTTGGTTATAAGGTAGATTTTAACGTTAACGACAATGGCTTCAAACGACGCAATGTAGATGGCACTGAAATACGTCTTGAAAGAATGGATGAGACAGAAGATGCCCTTCGGCCTTGGCTATACCTTTGAATTATGAAACAGAACGATATCTTTGAGCAAGAATTTGAAGGGCAGTCAATGCGCTTTCAAATAGTGGAGCTGATGCCTTATCAAGTGACCATCCAAACGGTGGATTTATCCCCGCCTGTTAAACGAAGTGGAAATCTACTTCTGGCGGCGCTATATAAACTGCCCTTCGCCACTATGATTGATGGAGAGTATGTTACTACCGAAAGAGGCGACAAATGGATCAAGAGGTTCGCCAGGTACATTTACAATAGAATCATTGTTCGGAATAAGTCGTTACAATGGCTTATTGAGAATGACATGGAACAAAGCGAAGCGAAAACACTTGTTGAGACACTTGACATGGAACTGAATGATTGGCAAGTGGGATATTTGTTGACTATCGTCAGATGGGCATACAATGGAGAAATTGACCCAATAAGCGAGACGGACATTAGCAGAGTAAAAAACGTTATTTCTTCATACTTCACTTATTTGGCCGACAGGAACAAAGACAATAGCGTAAGGATTAAATACGACAGCATTTGTTTCAAGCGTATTGTCGAAGGGAAACCTGTTGCTTTTCTCTGGTCACTTGATGAAGTGGAAGGAGCTTTGCGACCGTGGGCAGATAAGATTATCCGTTTCAATAGATGGCCAGGAGACGATGTAACAAAGGCGTGCAAAGAAGGAGACTGATTTTCTTACGCACGAAAGTTACGCACAGTTTGATTTTTGTTTATTTCACTGATTTATATTGATTTACATTTAATTTTCATTCGTTGTGAATTTCTCAATCGTATTAATGGCGAAAATTTCAAAAACAACCCACTATGAGTAACAAAAAATCACACAAAGAACACGAGAGAAAGAGAAGAGAAAAATTGGAAGCTCGCGCCAACATCGACGCTTTCCGCACCCAACTTGAAATGAAAATCAGGTATCGCTTCCCCGAGCTGGGCGAAGACCACCCCGCCGTGGTCGCCGAGATGGATGCCATCTGCGCTGCAGGACTGGCTGAGGGGATGTTCGTCCTGGGCAAAATGATGACTGGAATTCGCACGGAAATGGGTGTAAACCCCGAAGCCGACAAAGGCTCGCTCATCGGAGCCATCGTGCCCTACGTGCTCGGTATCACCGTGGAGAATCCGATCGAGAACGGCCAGCTTGACAACACCCTCGCCAACGCTGCCGAAATCAAGACCCCGCTGCAGGTGAAGCTCTACTTTGACAATGAAGTGCGCAACCAGGTGGTAGAGTGGGTGAAGGCTAACAACTACGGCACGGTGACCGCACGGCTCGGCCAGCCCATCGTGAAACTGCCCAATGTGGTGGTCGAATTCAAGAAAGTAGTTAAAGACCCTGAATTTCAACATTTACTGGAACAATAACCCTAAAACAAACAACCTCATGGACATCAAAATCGAAAACAAAGACGGTAAAACGACCATGTTCATTGAAGCAGACCTTAACCAGATTGTCGCCGAGAATTTCGGCGACATCTGCCAAGCCTTGGCGAAACATGTCAACACTTTGTCGGAACTTCAAAACCTTCATTACCAAAACGTTCAAATAGAAGATTTGATCGCCACCATAAGAAGTTGTCACGATGGAGAAGAAGCGAAAGAAAGAATTTCACAAAGATACAACATCAGTGCGACAGCAAGCCAGTTTATTCTTAGGACCACAATAAGCGATTTGGACAAAGTGTTAGATGTCAATTATTTGGACCAAGAAATAGAGCAATGTATGGATCATATACAGACTGTAATATGGCCACTTTTCTCTTATTGACAGCATTGAAAATAAACAGTAAAACAATAATAAACAAATAATTATGGCACAAATTGGATATGGTTATGGTAGCGAATACCAGTTAATGAGATTTCTTGGGCATCATAGGAATCAATTTGAAAAGATTATTTCTGAGACAATCGGCCAAGGAGAATTCCATTGGGAAGATTTCGACTATGCAAATCCTAAAGAAGTAATATCGGGAGACAAGGAGTTAATGGGATTGTCTTTTTTGGTAAGACTTTTCCCCGAGCAATACCCTGCAATAAAAAAAGAATACGAGGGCTTTGGGATTAACCGTCGAGATAGTTGGCAAAATTGGGATGCGGTATTCACACACAATGGAACTCTTTATCTGGTCGAAGCAAAAGCGCATATTAGTGAACTTTCGTCTGGGAATGAAGAGCATGGGGGCGATTCTAAAGAGGAAATACTTAGGTATTTTCAAGAACAATTACCGCATCTTCCAGTGACACGAGATTGGCTTAAAGAGTACTATCAACTGGCCAACAGATTGGCGACAGCAGCATTGTTAAACAAGCACGGGGTAAAGACCAAGGTTTTGTATATTTATTTCGTAAACGGATATAGGAAACGCGTCGTTGAAAGGCCAGATGGCAAGGAACAGATCTATGAGACCGTTAACTATAACGCTACTGAAGAACAGTTTAAAAAGGCTATCGAAAAAGAAATGAGCGTGCTTGGGATCAATTATGACTCAACAACATCCATCTTATGTCCTTCGGTTTTTGTCAATGCAGAACCATGAAATTCGTACAATTGTCTTGGTATGTCTTGAACAAGCAAAAATGAACGAAAAAGAGAACAGCAGAAGTCAATCTGCTGTTCGTTTTTTTTTTCTTGTTTAACCCAAACGCCCTCAACTGATCAAGCTGGATGTCACTGTCTTCCCCGGGTTTAGCTTTTTACATTTTTTTTGTTTCTCTGCAAGTGTGCCAGCTTTGTACGCAACGTAACGGGGGTCAGTAGACTCACACCACTCAAGATTGTTTGTGGCAAAGTTGAGCCAATTCCCATCACGGTGTAAGATGACGGGGTCGTTCATCTGCGCGTCATCACCCTGGACATAGCCTGCGTCGCGCATGATGTCGTCGATGTTCACGCGCTGATGATGTATCCCGTCGCCTGCATTGACATATATGAACGGGTCACCAATTTGATAATCCCCAGTAGGCGTCTTCCAATAATACAAGGGATATGTTGGGTTGCCGTCCACTTCGACTTCGCCGCTGCTAGTGACCTTGCACATCGAACTAACTACCGCAAGGTCTACAGTAGCAGTCGTGGTTTGATGGTAATGATACGGCGCCCACGAAAGGTTCTTGTAGTAGCAGTTCTCGGGATTCCCGTCATTGAACACCACCATTTGGCGTCCAGCGGGTTTGTTTACGAAACATGTAGCGACAGCGAGTGAAACGGGTATTGTCTTGTTCCATCTGCCGTTGACCACCTTCAAGCCCAACGAATCCTTTACTATCTTGAGCGGCTCCATTACGCCGCTGTTGTTCTTGCAGAAAAAGCTCTTGCCGTCATAGCACGACCACATCGCACCATCTACATAATACTTACAGTCTTTCCCGTTAATTTTTTGTTGTTTGGCCATCTTTGTTGCCTCCTTTCGATTTAATAATTAAAGTTATATTCTGCTCGTCGGCCAAGTAATCAATGAGCTTCTTGTATGCGTCAGAGCGTTTTCTATCTCTCGGGCAGATGGATAAGAGCTCTTGCAAATAAAGCTCTATCACCAGCCCGGACTTCCAATATTCTGCACCCACGTAATCCTTCAAACGCTCAACGTCATCATTGAACTGGCTCGGAACGATTGTAATGGGTGTGAGGTGCGACATTTCATTAGTGTTCTTGGAAGGCTGTTCGGAATGTCGTTCACCAAACAACGCTTCATACAGATTTCTCAAAATCATTGTTCTACCATTTTTTAATTGATTTTTTTATATCGCAAATAAGGGGAACGAGGGCTGTCACTTGCGTTTTTGACGTTTCAGCGCTATGTCGGACAACTAAAGACGAAAATACGCCATTTAAAGCCGACCAAATTCTTAATGGTGTAAAAATCAAAAAATTATAATTTAAAATTTTATTAAAATGAGTTATAATTCTATTTACCGGCCAAAAGGAAAAGCCGGAGAGTATTCTGAATGGGCGTGCAACCTTTATAACGGGTGTACAAATGAATGTGATTATTGCTATCTGAAAAGAGGCATAACACAGGCGGTATTGGGCGTATCAACTCCAGTGGTGAAAAAAACACTTGGCGGAACCCCAGAGCGAGCCTATAAAATCTTTTGCAAGGAACTGTCGGAGCACAAGACCGAGATTATTGGCGATGGGAGCGGATATCTGTTTTTCACTTTTACCAGCGACCCGTGCCTTCCTCAAACGATAGACTTGAACATGAAATGCATAAAGACCGCTATCGATGAAGGCGTGAAAGTTATGATACTCACCAAACGCGCCGACTTTCTAAATCATCAATCATTCCAAGGGGTGTTGGGGGCATGCGACATCTCTAAACTCGCCGTCGGATTCACACTGACGGGAAGGGATGACCGCGAGCCGAACGCCAGCCCCAACCAGGAGAGGATTGAGGCAATGAGAATGCTTCATGAGAAAGGCATTTATACGTGGGCGAGTATTGAGCCGATTGTCGACTTGAGAAGCTCATACAAGATGATCCAAGATTCACATGGCTTCTGCGATTTTTATAAAATAGGCATAATCAGCGGGGAGAAGCCCAGCTACACGCCTCAAAACGTCAGGGACTTCATCAGTTATGTCCGGCGATTGGTACCTGATGAAAAGATTTATTGGAAAGAAAGCATAATTAAGTATGCGAAAGAAATACAAACTTAAAACACATCATTATGGAAAAAAGAAAATATTCAAGTATAAAAGAATGCGATGCGTATGAAACCGATAATCTTTATGAATTCTCGGCAAACAACTACGATATCCCTAAAGGAGACATATTCGATCCACTTGTCCAAAAACTCATTGCGAAGAGGTGTGAAGACCGTGGCTTCAACATGCTTTTTGAATTGGAGGAACCTTATAAAGAAGACATCAAATATGTGGTGTTTACCTACAAAGGATGGCGGCTTTATTTTACTTCAAATTGCAAGGAAATGGCGCTTAACACGCTAACATGTGATGAAATCAAAGCCTTGCGCATAAAAAACGATTATTACTATGGAAGTAATACAAACATGATGTATATGGTTTACAAAGGTAATGACGTTTTTTTATTGGAATCCATATTATATTCGACACCTTGCGAAGTGTTATTCCCGCAGATTGCTATGGCGACAATCAGGGAATATGAAAAAGTCTGGGGATTGGCGGAATTGACTTTAACTAGTAATGTAATTGATGACATTGAAATTGATGACATTGAAATAGAAGACAGCCCTAATCTGTTAGATGTATTGAAAGAAGAGCCAATATTAAGATCAAGACCTTATGCAAAAAAGCCAGAATATGGCGAATACGTTGTCGAATTGCTTCAGTTGAGCATTAATTCGAGTCCATGGAATAAACTTAAAGATGAACCAGCAACAAATCTCTACACTTTGTATTTTACAACTTGTGCGGACGATTATTATCAAGTCGTAGACATTTTGTTGCGGGGACTTGATCTTGTTACTGTGGGACCATATACTGTTATTGGAGATAATAAAGCAAAAGATGCTGAAGCTTGTAAACTATTGCTCGTTGGATATAATGAATTGTATGTGTTGCAAGGGTATCAAGAATACTATTCGCAGCTCTTCGCTTTTTCAAGGGTGCTGTCAACAAAGTCTTTTCCAGAACAAATGCTTTTGGATTGTTATAAAGAAGTATTTGATGGGAAGATAATGATGGATGACGAAGATGTCATCGATGTATTGAGCTTGTACAAATAATCACCTCCATGCCAAAGGGGCTGGTGTAACAGCTAGCCCCTTTGAATGGAACCGTGTAACAATAAAAATGCCCTCAATAGGAATTGCGTCCTGCATGTGAAAAAAATCTGCAAAGAGACATGGTGGATGATAGGGACTGGAACTGCATACTTTTTGGGGCAAAAACAGTAAAAATGTGCTATGCATTAATACAATCGACCAAACTCGGTGAAAAAACTATGCAGTTTGACAAGTACAAAATAGTCAACAATCCGGTATTATCATCAGATTTGGAAAATCTGGAAGGTAAGAGGATGTAATGCAATGGAATCCTCTTACCTGTTAACTGGTAAAGCCTCATTGCATTCGACTTTACCGTCTCTTGCGGTTTGTTTATCAACCGCAAGAGGAAGCATCAATTGGGTGGTATTTCTTCAGATTCGCAGAAGATGAAGAATGTGATGGATTTTTTCCATCACAGACCATCATGTGTATTGTTCGTTGTCTGCCAGTCCCTATCATTACCACAATATTTCAACATCATAACAAGAAAAAAAAATTATATATGAAAAAAACAGAGATTTTAATACCAGATGGTATTTTTCATTTGAGTGATTGCGAAAACATTCAATCACAATTTCCGCAAGGCAGTTTTATTTTGGACAAGACCATTACGGGATGCGGAGCCACAACGATGTTCCTTTCAGACGACACCCCGACCATTCTGTGCTGCGCGAGGTTGGAGTTGATGCACTGTAAGGCCAATTCACCAAGATTCATCGGGAAGGTGCATGAGTTCAGGAAATTCGGCGACAGGTCATCTCCCGTGATAGACCTGATAAACAGCACAAAGGCTTATATCGGAAGGTGCAACTCCCCGTTTAGCACTCAAACAGAGAAAATCCTTGTCAGCTACGATTCCTTCAAACATGTTGCGCAAGCATTGGCAGAAAGCAAAATGCTGGATCGGTTCAGGGTTGTTGTGGACGAGATGCAGACAATGTTCACCGACTCTTCCTTCAAGGGCGTCGTGGAGATAGAGTTTCTTGAGGCTTTAAGGCAGATGAACAATGTCGTGTTCGTCTCGGCGACGCCATACATCGAGTATTATTTGGACGCAATGGGGTATTTCAATGGCCTTCCTTATGTGGAGTTGGTATGGCCACCTTCGTCAATACATTGCTCAAACATCGAGATGAAGCCATATTTGAAACAATCCCCGCGAACAACAGCGAAGAAAATCATTGATGGATATAGGGCTAGCGGCTATTTCATGAACAAAATGGTGGGTGGCAAGATGGTTTATTCGGACGAGGCGGTGTTTTATATCAACGACGTTTCCCTCATCCTTGACATCGCCAAGGACAACGCACTGACCCCACTAGATACGAACATTATCTGCGCGGTCAACGAAGATAACAGGAAACGATTGAAAAACAAAGGTTTCGAGATAGGGCATGCGCCGCAGGAAGGGAAACCACACAAGACCTTTACCTTCGTGACAAAGTGTGCCTTCGAAGGGGTCGATTTCTATTCCCCATGCGCATACACTTACATCTTCAGCAACATCAACATCGACAACCTCGCGCTCGACATATCCCTTGACCTGCCTCAAATTATGGGAAGGCAGCGTTTAGGAAGCAACTTGTTTAGATACGATGCAACCTTCTACTACAAGACCATGATGGATTTCGACGAGAAAAACGAGTTGGCGTTTAGGAATAAGATTCAAAACAAGGCGAATTTGTCGAAAGGTTTGATCGAGAACTACAACAAATGCGATGAAGCAATTAGATTTGGGCTGGGGGATGTATATCGCTCAAGTCAACAAAAAGACAAATTCAGCAAGAATTATGTTGCGGTAATAGATGACACAATACGCGGTTCCCAAAGGGTGGTATTCAATGAGCTAGCCATGTTCAACGAGATCCGAGCGTGGGACATTCAAAAGAGCCAGTACGCGAATGGTTGTCAGGTTATGCGTTCAATTGAGGACTCGACGAAATCAATATCTGACGACCCAAGGATACAATTGTTCCTCAAGTCTTTCATCGGCTCTTTCGAAAACAAAATGGAGATATACTGTCAGTTCCTCAATGAATGTCCCGATTGCAAAGAGCTGCTTGAGTGGCTGCCGCAAATTCCTTCCGAGATGAAAATCTACTACAACACTTTAGGACCGGACCGGTTGCGCTCCCTCTCGTACAAAGAAGCGAATATAAGAAAAGAAATAGACTCCATCGGCTTGCATGAAATCACCAAGCAAGAGGTGGCGGCCCAGTTCGTCCAAGGCCAATTCTACACCTTGAAGGATGTAAAGCATATTTTGCAATGCGTTTATAGCAAAGTGGGCGTGCGGGAAACCGCCAAGGCGAGCGATTTGAAAGGTCTGATAGCTTGCAACGAAACACAAAGGACAATTGATGGGCATAGGGAAAACGGCTATGTGATTCTATAGTTATCTTACGCAGCGGCAATACGCCGCTGTTTTATTTTTACTCAACTATGTCCACAATTGCATGTAATATCGAAAAAAAAATGACTGGCACTAAAAAAGTGCCAGCCTTCTTGTTTTTACCAGTTATTCATCGTTCAGTTTTTTCACTGTATCAACAGCATCTTCGTAGAAATGTTTCACTATTGCCGCAATACCAATTGTTTCCTTGGCATCCTTGTACCTATAATGTACACAAGCCGCAGTAGGCTCACCGTTGATGACAGTGGCGAAAAACACCTCGATTTGATTGTTGTTCATCTCGCCAGTGTAAATAACATCGTTGCCATCATTGCTGACGTAAAACGGCTCGTATGGCTTTGCCGATATGATCTGGCTGTTAATCTTCTTTGCTAAGTTGTAAATAGTTTCCATTTGCTATAATTTATTGATTTATATTCATATATAACGAAGTAACGGCGGATGGTACGCAAAATGTGATTTTCCCTTCAACCATACATTCATGCAGCCACAATAATGAAGCTCTCTGTCGTAAAATATGCCTATCTTTGCACACCATGAAGCAGCGCACCTACATAGCCATAGATTTGAAGTCCTTCTACGCATTCCGCAACCCAAGCCTGCGCCCGAATTGCGGATTCCCGATCAACTGTTCCGATACTGGTTCGGCGTCATTCCCGTGTGTTTCTTGAAGTACTTGAAGAAAAACGACGGATTGGGGAAGTTCAACTCGTCAGAGATTTCCTTGATGCATAGGTTGCTATGTTTCAGCATTTGCTTGGCTTCAAGGATGACGTATTGGTCAATCCATTGCGGGGCGGAGAGGCCGCTGGTATCTTTCACGATTTTGGAGAGATATTTGGGAGTGATGCACAGCTTGTCGGCATAGAACCCTACGCCGCGTTCTTTGCTGTGGTGCCGGGTGACCAATTCGATAAACCGCTCAAAGACAATCTTGTGTCGCGTCGAAGCGGACTTCTCCTCGTCGTTTTGGCTCATAATCCGTTTGTTGATGAAACTACCGAAGAGGTAGAACACCGACGAAATCAGGTGACTGACGCTTTCGCAAGCATAGACATAGTCCGAGTGTATATACTTGTCAATCAGTTGAATGTATTCTTTTACAATGTAGAGTTCTTCTTCTTCAAGACGTATGCAGGGATTGTCTAAAAGGGTCATGGCCTCGTTGAGCATCTTGCTGATGTCGGAGCTGAAGTTGGACAAAAACTTGGGTGAAACGCCAATGACCGTCAGCGTGGGTTTGTCGGCAGATTCCTTAGGCTCCACGCTGATGATGTTTTGCGGCAGGTTCACCATAATCATCCCCTCCCCTATTTCGTATTCCTTCAGGTTGATGTGGCATTTGAAACTGCCGCTTTTGCAAAAGGCCACCACGTAGGCATCAATGCGGCATGGATGGCGCAACAGGTCGTAGTTGGCCTCGTTGGTGCGCTCCGCCATAAAGAAATCGTCACCTATATTAATGATGTCACCCGATGGGATGAAGTCTTTTGCCCTCAACAGGCTGATACTTGTTAGCTTTTGTGTTTCCATTTGTTGAAATTTTCGGCAAAAGTAGATATTTTTAATTGATATTTGATTAAAAAATATGATTATTTCGACTTTTAGATAGTTTTCAGTTCCAAAAAGATTGCTTTTGGTCGAAAAAGTTGCCGTTACTTTGCGCCATCAAACAAATGGAAAGAGCAATATGAACAAAAGACTGAAAATCAAGATGGTGCTGATGATTTGCTTAATGGCTGTCACAGCGAATGCACAAAGGGTGCTGACTTTGGACGAATGTCACCGCCTCGCGTTGGAGAACAACAAGAAACTGAAAGTGGCCGAAACGGAAGTCGACAAGGCAAGGTACGAGATGTATTCCTCGTATGCCAACTACCTTCCCAAAGTGGAGGCAACGGGAACTTACATGCACAACAACAAGAGCCTCCAACTCTTGAGCGATGAGAATCTGGCGACGCTCGGCAGCATCGGCACGATGACGCAAGCCCAAATCGATGCCTACCGCGAGGAACTGCTGCAGGTCTACCAAAGCGACCCGGCAGCGGTCATCGCTTGGACTTTGTTGCAAAACGACCCAACCGTCAACAAACTTGTCACCGACCTGATGAGCCTTAATGTTGAGGATGCCTTGAACCAAATCGGCGAGCAAGTGGGCGATGCGTTCAAAATCGACACCAAAAACGTTTATGCAGGCATAGTTTCCATTCAGCAACCGATTTTCGCTGGCGGCAAGATATATGCTTACAACCAGATTACCAAGGATTTGAAGGAACTGGCCGAGTCGAAGTTGGAGATGCAAGAGCAGGAAACGGTGGTCACGACGGACAAGGCCTATTGGCAAATCGTTTCCATCGCCAACAAGTTGAAATTGGCCGAGAACTATACCGAGACGCTCCGCTCGCTGTCCAACGATATGGATAAGTTGGTGGCCGAAGGCGTGGCGACCACTTCCGACCAACTTTCGGTGAAAGTGAAGTTGAATGAAGCCGAAACATCCTTGTTGAAGGCGCAAAACGGCTTGGCGCTGTCGAAGATGCTGCTTTGCCAAATCTGTGGTCTGCCTTTGGATTCCAACATCATGCTGGCGGACGAGAACCTTGATGATGTGTTGGTGACGAACACTCATCCTTTCTATTCCGAAAGCGATGTCGAAGCCCATCGTCCCGAACTGAAATGCCTCAGCATCGCCAACGACATCTATGCCAAGAAGGTGTGGGTCACCCGCGCCGACTACCTGCCCACAATTGGGGCTTTCGGCAACTATACAGTGAGCAACCCCTCGTGTTTCAACGGCTTCCAGAACGAGTTCGGCGGCATGTGGAACTTCGGCGTGATGGCCAAAATCCCTATCTTCCATTGGGGCGAGGGCTACAACAAGACGCGCATGGCCAAGGCTGAAGCCAAGATCCAGCAATATAACTATGAGGACTCGAAGGAGATGATTATGCTTCAGGTACGCCAATGCGAAAAACAACTTGGCGAGGCCAATGCCCGTCTGAAGTTGACACAAGAGAAACTGAACGACGCTGACGAGAACCTCCGTATGGCGACGGCAGGTTTCCGTGAAGGCGTGGTGGAGTCGTCGGTCATCGACCTGGCACAAACGGCTTGGCTGCAAGCCCATTCGGACTATATCGACGCCAAAATCGACTGCATCATGGCGGGAGTGAACCTTCGCAAAGCCGCAGGAGTGAGTTTGAAATAACAAAAAAAGAAATACTATGAGCACATTAAAAGAACAAAGAGTGAACACGTATCTTGCATTAGGTGTGCTGGCGTGTGTGATTATCGTGGTTTGCGTGATCGGTATCATCACCTTCCACAAGGAAACTGAGTATCTGCAAGGTCAGGCCGAAGTGACCGAATACCGAGTCTCGAGCAAGGTGCCTGGCCGTATCCTTGAGTACAAGGTGCAGGAAGGCCAGAAGGTGCGCAAGGGCGACACCTTGGCCATCCTTGAAGCCCCTGAAGTGGAGGCCAAGAAAGCCCAAGCCGAAGCCGTGGCAAAAGCGGCGAGAGCCCAAAGCGCCAAGGCACAGCATGGTGCACAGAAAGGGCAAATCGAGGGCGCCTACGAGATGTGGCAAAAGGCGAAAGTGGGTGTGGATGTCATGGAGAAATCATTCAACCGCGTCAGCAACCTTTACAAGGACGGCGTGGTGAGTGCACAGAAATATGATGAGACCAAGGCACAGTATGATGCCGCTATCGCAACGGAGAAAGCAGCCAAGTCGCAATACGACCTTGCCCTTGAAGGCGCCCGTTCGGAGGACAAACAGATGGCTGCCGCTCAGGTATTGCAGGCACAAGGCGCTGTGGCCGAAGTCAATTCCTACATCCACGAGACGGTGCTGACGGCATACTCCGACGGCGAGGTTACTGAAATCTTCCCCCATGTGGGCGAGTTGGTCGGCACAGGCGCTCCCATCATGAACGTGGCGATGATGGACGACCAATGGGCCTCCTTCAATGTGCGTGAGGATGACCTGAAGCAGTTCCCCATCGGCAGTGAGTTTGATGCCTACGTGCCCGCCTTGGACCGTAGCATCCGCATGAAAGTCAGTTACATGAAGGAAATCGGCGACTTCGCCGCATGGAAGGCCACCAAGGAGACAGGACAATACGACCTGAAGACCTTCGAGGTGCGTGCCACACCGCTTTCGACAAGTGAAGACCTGCGCCCGGGCATGAGCGTGATTGTGGAAAAGGAGCATAAAAAATGAATTCTGAAACGACAGAGAAGAAAGGCGTGTGGCGCGTGGTGCAGCGCGAGGTGGCTCGAATGCTGTCGCAGCCGGTCTATGTCTTCTGCATGGTGGTTGCCCCGCTGATCGGCTTCCTCTTCTTCACCACCTTGATGGGAAAAGGTCTGCCGATGGACATCCCTGTTGGTGTGGTCGATGAGGACAACACCTCCATTACCCGACAGGTGCTGCGCAACCTCGACGCCTTCCAGCAGACCGCCATCGTCAAGCAATACGCCAACTTCGGCGAGGCACGCGAGGCGATGCAACAGGGCAAGATCTACGCCTTCTATTACATCCCAGAAGGCACGACGGAGCTGGCACTCTCGAGCAAACAGCCCACCGTGTCGTTCTATACGAATGCAGCCTACCTGATTCCTGCTTCATTGGAATACCGCGACATGAAGACGATGGCGGAATTAGCCTCGGGTGCCATCGCACGCGAGACCTTGTATGCCAAGGGCTATGCCGACAGCCAAGTGATGGGCATCCTGCAACCCATCAAGATGGAGATGCACGCCATCAGCAACCCGGGATTGAATTATTCCCAATACCTTTCCAACATCCTGCTACCCGCCATGCTGATGCTGCTTATCTTCCAAGTGACCATCTATTCCATCCATAGCGAGGTCAAAGAGGGTACTTCCAAGCATTGGCTCGAGCTGGCCGACAACAACATCTACAAAGCATTGGCCGGCAAACTATTACCTCAATTGCTGGTTTGGATGGTGATGGGCGCCACTTATTTAGTGTTGCTTTACGCCTATTGGGATTTCCCGCTAAAAAGCGGATTATGGCCGATGGCATTGGCATCGTTGCTACTGATTGTGGTCTCGCAGGCCTTTGGCGTGTTCCTTTGTGAAGCCTTGCCTTCCTTGCGCTGGGCCTTGAGTATTGCTACCTTGTGGGGCGTGCTTTCCTTCCCGATTTCAGGGTTTTCGTTTCCACAAATTGCATTTCCAGCACCGTTGAAAGCCCTGTCGTATCTCTTCCCGCTGAGGCATTATTACCTCATCTATGTCGACCAAGCGTTGAACGGCTTGCCGCTGCATTATTCATGGGTCAACTATGCGGCTTTGTTAGTGTTTCTGGCATTGCCCTTGTTGTTCCCCAACCGATTGAAAAAGTGTTTGTTAGAATATCAATATACAAGATGAAATGGTTGCATAACATATTGGAAGTTTTCCGCGAGGAACTCCACAACTCGATATTCGACGAGGGTGTCATCGTGTTTTTCTTCGTCGTGCCGTTGCTATATCCGTTGCTTTACGCCTATCTTTATGGCAATGAGACCGTGCGCGAAGTGCCAACCGTTGTGGTCGATTTGGCCAACTCCACCACTAGCCGTGAGTTTCTGCGCAAGGTGGATGCCACAGCCGATGTTGAAATCGTGGGACATTGCGCCGACATGCAAGAGGCGAAGGATTTGATCCACCGTCGCAAGGCACATTGTCTCATCTACATCCCCGTCGAGTTCGACTACGCCTTGATGGAAGGTCGGCAGGCCGTTGTGGAACTGTATTCCGACATGGGCAGTATGCTGTATTACAAGGCGGTGCTGGCTTCGTGTACCGAGGTCTCCTTGGCGATGAACCAGGACATCAAGACACAGCGCTTAGTGGGAGCCACCGAAAAACAAGCCTCCACCTTTGCCTATCCCATCAAGTACGAATATGTCCCGATGTTCAACACGCAGAGCGGTTTCGCCACCTTCCTGATTCCGGCGGTCTTGGTGATGGTCATCCAGCAGACGATGGTTTTGGGCATCGGCATGATGGCTGGCGAGGAAACCGAGAAAAAACGTCGCGGCATCCTTGATCCACATGTCATCGGGAAAAAACCTATCGAGATGCTTTTCGGCAAGAGTGCGGCCTATCTCGCCATCTATTCGGTGATTTCGGCCTACGTCTTTTGCCTTGTGCCGCATTGGTTCCACCTCATCCAAATTGGCAAGTGGACCGATTTGGTGGCGTTCCTGTTCCCCTATCTGTTGGCATGCCTCTTCTTCAGCATGACGCTTTCGAGCATTGCGTACAACCGTGAGGTCTTCATCATCATGTTCGTATTCGTCTCGGTGCCGTTGCTGTTCATCTCGGGCATTTCGTGGCCTACATGCTCTGTACCGGAGTTCTGGAAAGTGGTTTCATGGCTATTCCCATCGACCTTTGGCATCAATGGCTACGTGAAGATTAATAGTATGGGTGCTGTGCTCCGCGATGTGAAGCCCGAGTTGATTGGCCTATGGGTACAAACCTTTGTCTACGGCATCACGGCATGGTTGTTGTACTATCGTTCCTATGGCAAACACCTGAAAGACATCATCGAGGTGGCTGAAGAACGCTTGCAGGCCCGCTGGGCAGATTATCTATAAAGACAAAAATTCGACAAAATAAAACTTATCATCATGAAAAAAGTATTTTTAAGTTTGGTGCTTTTCTGTGGCTTGGCCCTCATCAGCACCAGTTGCAACAAAGACAACAACACAGTAACCCCCGAAGTGGAAGAAGGAGCTGTGACTGTCGGTAGCAAAACTATGGACATCGTCGCCTCCAATGCAGTCAATTATGGCCAACAAAATGCCATTGTCCTCACTTCCAAGGAAATGACTGCCGCTGACAACGAAGGCATTGCCATTATTTTCAACGGTGACATTGTCCCTGGCACCTACACGATTGGCGAAGATACCAAGAGTACGGTTCCTCAAGTGGTCGGCCTGCATGAGTTCAACATGGGTGAATTGCCTTTCCTTATGGGTGCCGACACGCTGTATTTTGGCGACACTTACTTTTGGGTCAATGGGCAACTCTCCATCACTGAAGACAACGGCACTTACACTGTCGTTTTGTCACAATGCGTAGGCACCAATGCCAACGGACATGATGTCAATATGGCTCTGAACTTCAATGGCACTTTGCCCCCATACGTCTTCGACACGAGCAACAAGTTCCAAATCAAGGATATCGAAAGCCCCATAGGACTGGCAGGCATCACCACACTCAACAATCTAAGCTCTTTGGGGCTCGATGTCAAGTCAATGCTCTTCATGTCGGCCGACCGCAAGCGTTTTTTCATCGTCAGCTATTTGGGTGGTCAAGTCGTGGACGGCGAATACCAGCTTGGATATATCGGCACACAATATCTGCCCCAATTCCCATGCGTGCATGTCGCTCTCGACAGCGATTTCTTGACTTTCCAGCCCCAAACGGGCTATATTGCCCAAAGCGGCACCATGAAAGTGGTCACCAACGACGACGGCACCAAGACCGTTATCATGGAAAACCTCAAACTGAAAAACGTGGAACACGACAACGAGTTCTTCTTCCCAGTCATTGACGGCTCGCTGCAATATCACGGTTACATGTATGAACTAAGCCTTTAAAAGCAAGACAAAACCAGAAAATAAAACTCATTTAATCAAAACAATCAACAATGAAAAAAGCATTAGCAATCGTGGCTCTCGTAGCCGCCATGTTCGTTGCCGGAAACGTGCAGGCACAATCAACCATTTATGCAACTTATGCTCCTGAGACTTTTGTCGCTGGCAGCAACAGCACGAATTACCAAGGTTTCTCAGTCGGTTTCTCACAGAACATCGAATTGGCCAAAGGTATCGGAGTGGCCGCCGGTGCCCAATTCCGCATGAACATGAGAAACACGACCCAAACCATTTGGGGCATCACCGGCAAAACAAATGAAACCCAGACCATCATTGATGTGCCGATTTTGTTCAACTATAAGGTTGCAGTCAACCGCGACTTGGCCATCGTTCCGTTTGTCGGCCCTATGCCGAGTATTGCCCTTACGGGTGTCACAAAAGGCGCCGACCCCCTCTTTGGCGAAAACAGCTACGACTGGTACGGCGACAACAGCAACCAAAGCCGTTTCAACCTTTACGCCGTGTTTGGTGCCGATGTGAAGTTTGCCAACTTCAACCTGTTCGGCGGCTATCGTCTCGGCCTGCTTGACCTCGACAAAACCGATAACGCTTCTTTGAAGACCAACGGACTGTTTGTCGGACTCGGCTTTACGCTTTAATAGATTAGGCTTAAATCATTTGGAGCCGGCCTTATGGGTCGGCTTTTTTTTGTACTTTTGCATCAAAACTCATCGCCATGAAAACCATCAAAGACATCTATAAAATCGGCATAGGCCCTTCAAGCAGTCACACGATGGGGCCGCAAAAGGCCGCCTCCATCTTCAACGAACGTTATCCGGATGCTTCGGCGTTTGAGGTGACGCTTTACGGCAGTCTCGCCGCCACGGGCAAAGGACACATGACCGACTGGGCCATTCTCAACACTTTGCAGGCCCCGACCGAAATCATTTGGAAACCTGATGTCGTTTTGCCGTTCCATCCTAATGGCATGTTGTTCAAGGCTTTCGATGAAAGCAAGAACCTTATCGGCGAGTGGCAGGTGTTCAGCATCGGAGGAGGCAACCTCGCTGAGGAAGGCAAACAGAGCGAACAGCCTGACATTTATCCGTTGGGCAAGATGACTGACATCCTGAACTGGTGCGAACAACGAGGGCGTACCTATTGGGAATATGTCTACGAATATGAGAACCAACAAGAAATCGAGGCCTACATGATGGAGGTGTGGCAAGTGATGAAAGCCGCCGTCGAGCGCGGATTGCAAGCCGAAGGCGTGTTGCCTGGACCGCTCAACCTGAGTCGCAAGGCCGCCATGTATCATATCAAGGCTTCGGGCTATACACATACCTTGCGCAACCGTGGCTTGGTGTATTCATACGCCTTGGCCGTTGCAGAGGAAAACGCCTCTGGTGGACGGATCGTCACTGCGCCGACTTGTGGTTCCTGCGGCGTGATGCCGGCGGTATTGTATCACCTTTCGAAAAACTATGAGTTCACAGACCAACGTATCATCCGCGCCTTGGTGACGGCGGGATTGGTGGGTAACATTGTGCGCACCAATGCCTCCATTTCGGGTGCCGAGGTAGGCTGTCAGGGCGAAGTGGGAGTGGCCTGTGCCATGGCCGCTGCTGCCGCCAACCAGCTGTTTGGAGGCAGTCCGGCACAAATAGAATACGCTGCTGAAATGGCTTTGGAGCATCACCTCGGTATGACTTGCGACCCGGTTTGCGGCCTCGTGCAGATTCCCTGCATCGAGCGCAATGCATACGCTGCCGCCCGTGCCCTTGACTCCAACATTTACTCCACTTTCTCCGATGGCCGCCACCGCGTGTCGTTCGATAAGGTGGTGGAAACCATGAAGGAAACGGGCAAGGACGTACCTTCACTATATAAGGAAACCTCCAAAGGAGGTCTCGCCCGCGATTATGCCCAGATGGAATGATAGAATCACTCTTTTTTGATGTTTCCTTTTCTTATAGTCCTGATGGCCGTCATTCCTTTTTCTATGGTATTACGGAATATCTCCTCTGGGTTTTTCAAGTTGTCTTTCTTGTGTTTTTTCTTGGGGAATTCGATGACTTCCTTGGGCATAATACGCTGATAACCGTTCTTTTCCAAGGCTTTCACGGCACTTTCGTAGCCACGGAAAAACAGATCTTCGATCTTTGACATATCGTAAGCCGTGCAACCATAGGTGTCGAGTTCGATGAAGAGATCTGCTTGGGCAGAGTCGACTGCTACGTTGGACACCATCATCATCATAAACGAACGATAAGCTACCGATATGAGATTATCCTTATATTTGTCCTCTTCCAAATGGTTGAGGTTGAGTGCAATGACCTTCTCACATTTTTGTCGTATGGCCGACACAGGCAGGTTTTGGAAAGCGCCGCCGTCGACGTAATGGATTCCGTTGATGTATCTTGGTTGGAAGATGACCGGAATGGAGCATGAGGCCACCACACGAGGAGCGATTTCACCTTTAGTGAACACTTTCGGCACACCATGTTCAATGTCGGATGCAACGAGGAAAGTCGGTATAGGCAACTCTTCCAAACGACTATAAGGTAATTTTTCCTGAATCAATTCCGACAACGGACGCGAATCAAACAATCCCCCTTTGGGCACACTTGGTGTGACGATATCCTTGAAAAAGTTCATGCCCTGAAAGGTTTCTATCATTTGTTTTGGAGTGAAACCCGATGCGTAGAGCGCCGCCACAAGAGCACCTGCACTAGTGCCCGACACCACATCAGGTTGGATGCCATATTCTTTCAGTGCCTGAAGTGCACCACAATGGGCCGCAGCCTTGGCACCGCCACCACTGAAGGCTATACCCAGCGGATATTTCTTTGTTGCCATAAGGAATGTCTTTTTCTTTTATTTATTGACACTGCAAAAATACAAAATAACACGGAACGATGCCATTTTTTTGACAACGTCCTGCTCAATGAGGTTGCCCTGCATGTCGTATTTGTAGAACATGTAAAGCACGTTCGACGACTTGCCCCATGTGGTGGTGTAGATGTTCTCGCCATCATAGAACACACCGTGCTGACGACTTGTCGAAGTGGTGAACGAGAACACCAACCTGGTCACAAACCGCCTTCAAAAAGACGTTGTAAAAATACAACTTTCTTTTGATATAGAGGCAATTACAAAAAGAGAACTCTACGCCTCAACGAAAGTGCAGTAGTCCTTGTAAACGTCCCGCACGACATCGTCCCAGTTGAGGTAGAGGTCGCGGCGGGCGGCGGCGGCGATGCGTTCATAAGCCTCCGGGGCGGCCATGATGTCTATAATCATTCGCGCATAACTGTCCTCGTCCGGAGGACAAACATAGCCGTTGACGCCAAGCGTGACGGTGGCTGCCGTGCGAGCACCTTCCAAGAATACGGTGGGCGTACCTTGGCAAGCTGCTTCAATCTGCACTAACGAGTTGGCATCATAAAGTGAAGGGAACAGGAAGAGTTTGGCGCGGGAATAGAGGTTTTCCAGCATCTCCTTGTCCGTCAGGCCACACATGACCACTTCTTCGTTCAAGCCCTGTTCTTGCACGAGGGCGGCGAGTTTCTCCTCGTCCTGCCCCTTGCCGGCGAACAACATCCGGAAGTTCTTCAGGCCCATCGCCTTGGCTTTCGCCAAAGCGCGGATAGTGAAGTCTATGTTCTTGATGAAATTAATCCGTCCGACGAAAAGGAAAACTGTGGCATCGGCAGGGATGCCGTAGGTCTCGTTGACGATTTGGGCGGCTTTCTCGGGGTTGGCAACAGGGCTGTGGTCGGTGGCATTGAGGCGCACCTTGCAGGGCGCGGTCAGACCGTATTCATGGACATAAAGGTCTTTGATGCCGCCGTTCACGGCCCAGCACTCGTCGCAGGCGTTGAACACACGCATGATGGTGTCCATCGCTATGTCCACGGTCAACTTGAGCTTGAGCGACTTCTCGAAATCCTGCTTGTACTGCGAATGCAGGGTGGCAACCACGGGTAGTTTGTGTATTTTGGCGTACATTACTCCCGCCAGACCTACCGAAAAAGGAGAATGAATATGAACAAGGTCAATACCGCTCATAATCAGCTGCGCCTCGAACCGTGGGTCCAACGCAGGCATGGGAAGGTCGTAGTCGGTTGTAATGAGCGGCAGAGACGAGCATCGCACGACTGGGTACGGCAGTTTTGCATCCTCCTTGCGATCAAAGCCTTTGGCTTCAGGGCAGAACACCACCACCTCGCAATATTGCACCAATCGGCGTGCGTAGTTGTCCACCACTTTGATTACTCCGTCCACCATGGGGTACCATGTGTCGATGAAAAGTCCAACTTTCATAGCTGCTCTTAATTCATTGAAATAACGTGACTTTTGTCTTCTTTAGTTCATTATTCTGCTTCGTCAATGTTCACGATGGTGTATTTGCGGCTACCGAGCCCAATGGTTTCAGCATGCTCAATGGTGTGGACACCATGCTGCTTGTCAATGCGGTTCAGCAAGTCGGTGGGGTCGTTGGTAGCCGTCACCTGTTGGTTGTTGATGATGTCGACGCAGGCTTGGTCCAAGGCCACAGGATCAGTGGAGGCAAGGATGCCGTAGTCTTCGAGCTTCACGGGGGCGGGATGGTCCACGCAGTCGCAGTCGATGCTCATGTTGTTCATCACGTTGATGTAGATGATGCCATCCTTCTTCTGGAAATAGTCCACCACGGCCTGCGCAGCGGCAGCCATGCTTTCGAGGAAGCCGTCCTGGTTGCCGATGTATTCCTTTGTCCAAAGTTTCGCCATATCGAGCACTTCCATCTTGCCAGCGGAGTGGATGTAGGCCTTGCCGTTCGAACTGGCGCAGCCGATGCTGAGGTTCTTCAGTGCGCCGCCGTAGCCGCCCATCGGGTGACCCTTGAAGTGGTTGAGGGCGATCATGAAGTCGTAGTTGGCGATATGGCCGCCCACAATGTCGTACTTGAGGTGCGTCGAGTCCTGCACGGGGATGCGCATCTCGCCCTCCTCGTCCATGATGTCCACTTTGAACAGGGGCGTGAATCCGTGACGCTCGATCACCTTCCAGTGGTTGGCCGACGTGTCGCGATTATCCTGCTCATCTCCAGGCCCGTTGCCGTAGGCGGTGTTGCATTCCACGATGGTGCCGTCCACCTCAAAGACCAAGTTTTTGATGAGTTCTGGCTTCAGGTAGTTGGGGTTGCTGCCCTCGCCAGTGCTCATCTTGACAGCTACACGCCCTTTGGCCGGAACGCCTAAGGCCTTGTAGATTCTCACCAGTGACTCTGGTGTTATTGCTTTGGTCAAGTATACGACCGCTTCCTTTTGTTCAATTGGAGTGTTTTTCATATTGTCAGTAGTTTGATTGTTGCCGCAAATCTACAAAAAAATCCGTAACCCAAGCCTTCGTCCAGATTGCGGAATTATTAGATAAAAACGAAAGTTCGTTTACTGGAACTTCTTTCCCGAGCCCCATGCACGGGCCACGCTGTCGCCCACCACATGATAGGTCAAAGCGGCCGAGTTGAAGACGACTGGCTTGAGTTTCATCAGATCGACTTTGCCATCGGTGAGGACGCGCTCGTCGGCACTCATGTTGACGACTTCGCCCACCACACGAGTCTCGTTGAGCATGGTCTGGGTAATCTCTATCACACGGCATTCTAGAGTGAGCGGATATTCATTGATGATGGGAGCATCCACATTGGGCGAAGGCGTGACGGTAAAGCCCACCTTGGCCACTTTGTCGGGCACGTTCTTGGCCGACACAATGCCGAAATAATCACTTTCCTCGATGTTGTCGACACTTGCGAAACTGGCTGTGAAAGCGTGTTTGAGTTTTAGGTTGTCGGTAGTCTTGTGAGGCGAGAGGTTGAAGCAGATGTGGTGAGGGCCACACTGTCCGCCCCAGGCCGCCATCATCACGTCGGGGTTCTGGTTCTCGTCGTAGGTGGCAATCATGATGGCTGGCAGGGGAGTGATGACCGCCTGCTTGACTGATGAACAAGTGGAACTGGCAGACGAAGACAATGAGATACTGAACCAAAAGATGGCCTACTTGCGCGAGAACCTACATGAACATCCCCTCGTGACTATCACGTATTTTGAAGAGGATGGACGTAAAACCGGCGGCGCATACAAGACCATCGAAGGCCAACTGCAGAACATCAACGATTATAACATGTCGCTCGTGCTGAAGACTGGCGAAACTGTCTTTTTGAAGTCGATTTTTGATATCCAATACTAGACCTGAGCTACCTTATTACGGCTCTAGATTAAAACAACGTGTTGACCAGAACGAGACGATTGACTCAAAAAGAGCTGCGTTTTGTGAAAACCTGGGGGTGTAGCCATTTTACACCCCTGGCATAGTTATGAAAATAGTATTATAACCAACAGAAAATCAGGCGGTGTAAGGTGTATTCGTAAGATTGGCAAAAACAACTGATTCGAACACTTTACACCCCAAGTCCACAACATATACACCCCCGACTCGCTGTCATCACACCCTCGCTTACACACAAAAAAAGCCCACCTTGACGGATGGGCTTCTCGTTTTGAAGAGGCGGGGCTGTTATTTCAATCCCATTTTTTTCTTGTACCTGTCGAAAGAGTTTTTCACCGAATACTTATCAACTCCCAGCTTCTTGCCGATAGTGCCATAGCCAATTATTTTTCCGTTTTCATCAAGAGTACCGCGTAAGTAATACCACTCGTCGATCTCCTCCTGAGTAAGCTTTCTACGCACTGGGGCTGCCGCTGTCGAGTCCGAGTTGTCAGTGGTGGCCTCATTGGCTTGTACCTGGAGACCATAATCTGTGAATTTGGTGAGGTAACGTTCCATGCAGTAGTTAGCAATATAGATGGTGAGCTCCTTCACGGTCTTTCTGAGCTTGCGGTCGTTCGGTTTGGGCTCTCCGGCAAGCATGTGAAGGACAATGGCGCAGTGGAATGCGATTGTAGCCATGCGCATCCTTACGTCATTGCGCTCTTGGACACCATTTTTGTAGAGTTGGTATTGCTTATTCAGCCAATCTTGAAGGGCATCGCAGATATAGTCAATATAGATTTCATGTTCTTGGCAAGCCACATCCTTTCCGCCTACGGTTTGGAAGCAGTATTTTTGTCTCCAAGAGTCGATCTGGTCTTGCATATCGTTGAGTTCGCTACCGCTGGGAAAATCCACGAAAGGAGCCATGAGTTCCACTTCTGGGATGACAGCAAAGCAGATTCTTGATGCCGTACCGCCTTCGACCTCTTTGGCGTTTATAAGTGAACCGATGGCTTTAGGGGTGCCAGTGAAGATGTAGTTGAGGAACACCGGGAATGAGCCGTGCACAGTACCTTTAGCCTTGTTGTTCAAGTAAATCGGCTCGTTGTGGAAAGCCTTGCGCAGGAAATCAAACGAGAGTCCATTGCTTTTCTTGAAGGCATTCTCAACTGTGGTGATCTCGCTCTCAACGGCGAGGCTATGTACGCCTTGATTGTTTGCCACCACCTCGTAGAACTTGGCCTGCGAGATATTGATTCCGGCGGTCTGGATGATTTTGTCACTGGCAACCTGAAGGCGAAGCTTTTCTCTGTCAGAATCAATCACCCTGCCAAAGAGACATTCGTAAAGATGGAGGATCTTGCCTTTTCCTGAACCTTGCTCGCCCTCAACAATGACTTGAATGCTGGGGGAATGGAGCCTGTTGTCCAAATACAATGCGCGCACCTTAGAGAAACAGAGAGATCCAAATTCCGAAAGCAGGCTCATCATCATCGCATCCTTGTAATCGTCAGGGCAACCGTCAAGGATGGACGCAAGGAACTTGATGGAGGAATAGTCGGGCATCGGGAAATTTGCATGGAAACAATCAATCCACTCCTTGAAACTCACGTTATTCTTGGTTGGATTATTGGTACCGGACTTCTTGGCTTCTCGCATATCCTCCATCTGCCTACGTTCATTCATGCGAATGTCGCTCATGGCTTGTGCCCTGCGGATGTCGTTATCGGTATGGTTATCATCCTCGGCCCTCCTGTCTTGGCTTGCCTCATGATGCTCATTGATGGAGTTAGCAGACTTGGAGTCGGCAACTTTGATTTCTTGTTCAGCAGAAGCCTTCGACTGGGATTCATCGATCAAGCCATCGACCAAACGATAGAGGCCCCATGCTCCCAATGCAATGCCTGCACCCCATCCCAACAATTTGAGAGGTTTAAGACCATGAGCCCTTACCCTAAATGGGCCGAAGCCAAAGCTCAGTTTTTCATTGCTGCAAGACTGCGGTAGATTGTGTTTGTTCTGGTTGTTGATTCCTTTTTTCATTTTTTTGTGTTGTTTGATTTATAGTTAGTAATGATAAGTTCTTCTCCTTTGCGGTCATTTCCGTTACGGTTAATCATCCTCATAGCCTGTACAACTTCCATGTTATAGCCAGCGTAAAGGCTCCTGATGAAAGTCGTGTTGCTGTTGGAGACCATGCATTGTACACCAGCATTCGTAAGACGCTGGAAGAGGTCATGAAGGCGCACTTGATCATCCTCGCTGAAACCACCTTTTTGGTAGCCATTGAAGGTTGAGTGGTACGGTGGATCGAAATAGACGAAGTCTCCAGCCGTAAGATTCCGGCACGCAACTTCAAAATCACCATCCATAAGCACGACATCTTGAAGCGCTTTGGAACAAGAATCCAAGTTCTCCTCATCATACAGCTTGACCGTCATTCTTTTACCGAAGGCCGCGTTGAACTCACCTGCAGCATTCTCTCGATACAGGCCGTTGAAACAGGTCTTATTGATGAACACGAGTTGAGCAGCATCGCGAGCAGTATAGTCGATCTTGAAGTCAGCATTGAAATCACTGCGGGTTTGGTAGTAGAAGTCCTGTTTGGCTTCGATACCATTGAGGCTGTTATACTCAAGTTCATAACAAGCGAGGTTGACTACAAGTTCATCCTTGTGGTCTCTGACATTGATGTAGAGATTCACGAGCTTGAAGTTGGCATCGTTGAGGACAGCCTGGGTAGGACAGGTGTTATAGAACAACGCGCCACCGCCGACAAAAGGCTCCACGTAGGTGCCAATGTGTTCGGGCATCCTCTTACGTAACAGTGGCAGAAGCTGGGCCTTGCCGCCCAGCCACTTGACAAAGGGTTTCGAGTACTTATTCATGGTCAATAGAGTTGATAGTGTAAGTTAAGGTAGGTGTTCCCGAAGCCTCGAATCCTGAGACAGTAATGTGGTAGTAATCAGCTGGCAGGATGCCGCTGTAGGTAGATGCAGCCAACTTCACGGATTGGCGATTAGTTGCCAGGCGTTCGTCGGGACGACCAGCAATTCTTTTTCTCTTTCTCTTTTTTATATTATCCATAATCTAAAGAATTAAATATGTTCATATTTTGAAGGAATGCGGTGGCTGGCGATGAAGTCATTGAGATCCGAGCGCTTCACGTAGATCTTGCGACCGAACTGGCTGAAAGCAATACGGCGCTCGTCACGGTACTTTTGGAACTGACGGCTACTGATGCCAAGTTCCTCGCACACTTGCTTGCTGGTGAGGTACTCATCTGCACCTACGCCACAGACATTTGCCTTGGCCAGCTCCTCGCGCACGGCATTAATAAGGTCCGCGCGTAACTGTTCAAATTCTTCTACCCCGATTATTTTGACATCCATATTTTTGACGTTTTGTGGCGGCAAAAATATATCTTTTTCGGGTGTTAAAACACATTTATTTAACTGATAATCAAATAGATGATTACGTAATGATTACGTAATAATTACAAAAAACATGACTGTCAGAAATAAAAAAAGCGCAGCTATTGCCACGCTAAAACAACCCCCCCAAGTCGGCTTTACTCTTGGGGGCTCTCTAACGCTTTTTTCTTGGCATCATCTATTGCACTTTGAATACGATTCTTCATCCATAACTCATTGTCTGATCCATACACTTCGTTAGCATTTTCGCTCAGCTTTTTTATAGGTTTCCCCGCCAAGGTGAAAAGTTTTGATAGTTTTGCCCAGGGTTTCTTTCTTGGTGGCAAGTGTTCCATATCATAAAATGCACTACAAAATGCCTGTAGCGTCGATCTAATGTCTTTTTCCCAATCAACGGCATGATGACTCCCGTTCGAATCGATTTCTCCACCACCAAGAATAAAAACAAAATCGTTCACGCAATCATTAGCCAAATACCCCCCTGAGACCAACTTTGAATGTAACACCTCCAAAAAAAGCTTTGGTGTTGCCGGTGCAATAGCTAGTGTCTCAGGGAACGGCATAGTTTTAACTACACCTTTATGATTCTTGTTTTTTGGACTCATTTCTGTTGATGGGCTCGTCTGATTGGAGTCTTCGTGGAAGTCAAACAATACGACTTTGGGTGGTGAAACAGCTCTCAACTCTTCTATCGGTATGGTTGCTGTTGGATCTAATCGATTGTCCAAATTGACTTTGTGTTTGGTAGTATTGGCACCTTTTACCTTAATATGTCTGCGCCTGTGCATGGGAGATATATCACCGCTTTCCTCATGATGAACTCGCTCACATGAAAACGGAGGAATTGCCCTTTCATATTTGAATATAGATTCTGATGAAGCGTAACTGGTGTATTTTTCAATATCCAAGCAGCCGCCGCGACGATTCATAAGTGATAGTTTTTGCTCTTCCGTGTCACAATCTTCGTACTCACCTTGAAGATCGTCGTACTCTTCTTCACAATAATTACGAAGCAATTCATGTAACAACTGGCCTGCTGACTGCGGTATTTGGTCTTTGTGCCACATAGAAGCCAAAGCTATGCTTCTGACCCATAAGTCTCCTATATCTGTCATCGTATCACAAAACAATTCCTTGTCTTCTCGATACTGGGTAAAAAATACATCAAGTAATACATTGTACATCATGCCATCACATGCACGCCTGTGGCTGTTGTATGAATGCCTAAAGTAATACATGTATTTGCGCACTAAATAGAAGAATCTTCCTAAATCATCACCTTCCGTCTCTGCTAGGGCTTTTTCATAAATATCACGTACTTCCTTAAGGCGTTTCAAAACATTGGCAATGTCATATACAACAATGTTTTCCTTCATCTGTGGCATATACGTTCTAAAAGAAGCAAGATCCTCATTTTCTAACGCGGTCTGTAGTACGGCGTAATGGTTCAGCCCGCTATTTTCTAGAATGGTTTTTGATTGTACTGCATCCAATTCCGACAAAATAAAAAAAACGTCGCTCTTCCTGATATCCTCGTTTCCGTCCTTAAACAAATCCACTTTAGACATGCATTGCAAAATCCACCAATAAACGGTGTTATCCGTCTTTGCAATCTGATACAATCGAACGAAAATCGGTATTAGCGCATCTTTCCAACAATAAGGGTTACCTTGACAATGATTATCATCAGCTGTATCCCATTTGGTATTCAATTCTGTGAAAATTGAACCCACAAACTCTGTGAGAGGTGTGGCATGCTTGTTACTATTATCGGTGGTTGGTTGTGTCATAGCATCGATATTTGATGCAAAAATAAGAATTGCTTTTGAATCAGTGAATCACCCATCAAATAATCATATTCATTTAGCTTTTACCTTTTTTAAAACCTCTTTCAGCTGTTCCTTAGATAGTGATTTCAATTGAGTAACAAGGGCGTCGATGTCAACGGATGGTTTCTCTTCAAATATCGATGATAGTGCCGCATCATTGTCGGCGGTATCAAAGTTACCCATGTAACCTTCGGTGATTTTAAGGCTACTATGCGCTAGAAGTTCCTTGACCTTTGCATTGTCAACACCTTTTTGCTTAGCTGCCTTGGCAAAGCTATGGCGGCTAATGTGAAATGATAGGTTCTTTTCAATCCCTGCCAGATTTGCAATCTTCTTTAATTCCTTGTTAATCAATGCTGTTTTTGCTCCAATTTGAGCGAACATCTTTTCTTTTATGTCGGGAGGCAGCACATCCTTTTCTTCTTGAGTGACCGCTTTAGCAAATTCTGCATTTGGATCAAGAATTGGAAATATGTAGTCTGTAGCCTTCACCTTCGGGTGATGATAATAATCGAGGATGCGCTTGGCGGGTTCAACCAGAACGAGATCCCTTACTTTGTGGTTCTTTCCCATCTGATAGTGGATTCTCCCGTCATTGGAAATGTTGGCCCAACGGAGCTGGATAAAGTCGCCCACGCGGATGCCAGCACAATAGAAACTGAAAAGGAAGTAGTTGCGGCAGTGCCAAATCAGGCAGCCCTCCTTCAAGTCAAGAGCCTTTATTCTTTCAATTTCATTCGCATCAAGCTTTTCTTTATCAGTCTTTACCCCTTTTATCTTGAAGGACAAGAAGGGGTTCTTTTCCATAGGTATGATATTGTCCACCTCAATGGCTCGCTTCACGATAGCGCGAAATACATTGAAGCATACTTGAATGGTATTGACGTGCAGGACTTTTTCTGGGTTGCGCTCGTTACGAAGTGTATGAAGATAGGATTCAAATCTGGCTAGAAATGCCGTGTCAATCTCCGAAAACAGTAAATCGTGCATTATTCCATGTGAGTCAGTCAAATACGTTTCTAGTTTGTTGCAAAATCCATTGTATTTCTTATAGTTCCGGATGTTGCCGTTGTCATAGAGTTCTTGTGTGCGTCGCCGAGCGTATTGAAGAAATGACTTTGAAGTTTCACCGCTGTTTATTTTTTCCTTAATTTTTGTCGAAGTGGCGGCGCCTGCTTCCTTCAACTCGCGATATTTGTCTTTAGCGGCTTCTATCTCCTTGGCTAAGATTGCATTCCATTTGGCAGCATTAGGCTCTGATGGGCGAATTTCCTTCTTTTTCGGATTCCAATCAGACTTATGCTCAAGTTCAACTGAAGTTTTGATGCGTACAGGGGTCCTGTTTTGGGTAATGCGCAAATAAATTGGGTATTTTCCTGCTTTATTTGCCTTAGAAGCCAGCTCTAAGTTGAAAGTTATAGATGCCATAGTCAATTATTTGCTGCAAAAGTAGTGAAAAAAATACATGCTTCGCCTTATGTTTATTAGCTTTTTTTTAGGTGAAACATAGGTGAAACATTTTGTTTTTTTAGTTCTTTTTAATGCTTTATTTTGCTTTATGACAGTAAAACTAGAAGAATGTAAATACCAGATAATCAATAATAAGAGAGAAATTGAGCGTAATACACTTTTTTTGTTTTAGTTCGGCCTCGGGTACTCCCTGACAAACGAAAGCCCCTTTTAATCAGTCGATTATCAGGGGCTTTTGTTGTACAGATGCCGCTAAATGCTTATTTCACTATCTTAAATACGATAGGAAGTGCACTGTTACCATTCTCAAAGTGGTAGCTTGTATTGCTCTTACCACTGACTTTGGTGCTAAGTGTCATGACATAAGTTTTCCCCGTGGAGAATACCTTGAAGAACTTCGCATCATCTTCTGTGATTTCATTGACATCGGTAACAGTACGCGAGGCAAGCACGTCGTTTTGTGAAATAGCCGCTTCTAAGGTTTGGTCGGGCTTTAGCTCATAGACGTTCACCTCGTATTCCACCTTATCTCCTCTGGCTACATTCTTTACTGGAGCCCAGGAAACAGGGAACGATTTGGCTTTCTGGATTTCGAGTACAGATACGGGAAGTTTGTAATTTGTCGGGTCATAAATATCATCGTGCGTACGATCTATGGGAGCCTTCCATTGTGGAGTCGTGAATGCTTTTTCTTTTGGATCGTCCCCCCATTGGAAAAAGACTCCGTTAGCTTGCTCTAACTCTTCCTCAACAAACTCGCGTGAAACCGTGTCGTGGATGTGTTCTGCCAATTGTTCATTGACGTAAAAGCTCGTGTCGGCAATTGAGTATTTCCAATAATCGACCGTATAAGAGCCGGTCAGTTGTAGATAGTAACGGTTGCCTTGCTCCAGCTCTGTACCCCATCCAGCAAGGGTGCGGTTAACCAATTCATGACTATCCATCTTGGTATAGCTTTCGGGTAACTCTTCAATTGTATCACTAAACAGGGGCTCATAGGATGTGATGCTGTCAACGTCAGCTCCTTTAATATAGTCATACAACTCTATTGCATACGAGACCTTTTTCAGCGATTTATGTCGTGCAGGCATAAAACTGACCTCTAAATCATCGGTCATGGGAACGGTGTAATAGCCGTCACTCTCTACATATTGGCGTTTGGGAGTGGGTACATATTTCCGTTCGTCGGGATAGTCGTTTGTGAGTCGGGTTACAGCAGCAGCATCTTGAATAAAACCAGCAAGATACTGTTCTTTGATCTCATTATTAATGGTCTCCAATTCTGAAACTTCCTCAACGCCACCTTCCCAAACCGTTAAGCCTTCCACTCCTTCGCTTTCCACACCTTCCTCACTTTCGTCTTCAACGACATACCCGTAAGTTCTTCTAGATAATGGTTTGTTGGAATTGATTTGTGTCCCACCTGGGATGAAGGTGAATGGATTAGGATTGTTTGATTCTGGTACGGAACCGATAGCAGAATCATTGTATCCCCAAAAGAAAGGCATCGGCTGGCTATTACCATCATTAGCGATGATGAATGTGTCCTCTGAGTCATTGGACTTAATTTGTTCGGCCTGAACCTGCGCAACATAAAGCGCGCCATGTTCCATTTGAACCTTTATATCCCGCAAGGTGTCGAAAACTGCATAGTTCATGTTGCGCACCTCTGTAGAAAGAACGGTGGGGTTGTATTTGATGGCATCTTGATAATTTTGGCCATTTATCACTTTCACAACCTTCAATTTATATTTGAATCGTGTGTTTCTACCAGAACAGTTGGAGATGACAGGGGACCAGAAGAAATTGATTTTTCGGTTAGGTGTCACCACCATAGCCCCGTTCAAGGCCATCTGGGCACCAGCCATTGGTGATACCAATTCGGGTGCAGATCCTGAATAGCAGATGGTGAATGTAGGACAAGGTCCAATGGTGATAGGGACTCGGGCTGGATTCAATCGATCATTCCAGAGGTAGATGTCCAGGCAAAGCTGATAGGTGCCTTCGGGTAACTGTTGTGCGTTAAGGAGATCAGAATAATCAAAATTTGTTTCAGTGCGGATTAAAACCTGAGAGTTCAATGCGTCACTTCTTATGATGTTGACTCCTTCGGAAACATGGATGGGTTGTGTTGGAATCGTACCTGGACGGGTACGTACATATAGAGGACTGGTATTGACTGTGAGGTTCATATCAAAGAAAATGTCCAGACCTTCGCCCCCAGCACCGTTTACGATAAATTTTACGTTAAAGTAACGGAAAGGATCATTCAAATAGTTGATTGCTGTTGCAGGCATGGCCGGTACTTTCTGGGTAAACAGCACTTGAACTGTTTGCCCCGATACGGTCATTAATCCCGTAAGAAGAGAAACAGCCAAAACTAGAATTCGAATAAAGTGTTTCATATCAAGAGTTGTTTTATTATTATTCTGAATGGTTATTTATGCTTTTTTGACTTAATCAGACGCGAAGCGAAACTATAGCTGTATTCCATCATTAAACGTATGTCGGTATTGACAGCCACATGTTGACCGATGATGATGTTGTCGCTATAATTACTAATGGAGAAATAAATGGACGCATTGTGACAATCCTTGTAGTTTAGCGAGGCACCCAGACGGGCGGCAAGGGAGAGGTCGTTGGTCATCTCGGTACCGACTTCTGCGCCTATGCGACGGGCGAGGTGGTTCAAAACCTGTCTTTCTGTGTCCGTCAATTCTGTTTCCGTTTTCTGAACGTTATATGCCATTGTCAATCTGGTGTTGCCAGTAAGAGTTAGGTTTTCCTTCTTTATAAAGATATTGGTGATGCCGCCCGAGAGGCAGTGGGAATTATAGTCATTGCCTGGGGAACGGGAGAGAGAGTAGTCGTAATTGGCATCAAGGCCTATACGTGAACTTGAAAGGTAGACTTCATATCCGAGTCCAAAACTCGTAGTGGATACATCGAAACTTGTCCCTACCATTTGTTTGTTCCGGTTCTTGTTTTGCAAAAGATTGAAATCCACGCTGAAAGTATGGTCGTTATCAAGAGACAAAGTGTAACTGGGCGAGAGATCCAAAGAATGGGTAATCTGGTTGATGCGTATTTCTTCAGGAACTTCCAAAACGCCATCTAACTGTTTCTGCGTCACGCCATTGTACATAATGGCCAAGGCGAAATTTCCAGCAAAGGTGTTGTTCCAGCTGACGGAATAGGAACCCACTCTATTGGTGTAGAGCTGTTTCTTGTCCAAATTGTCACGCTGCAAATAGCCATTCAGGTTGAGGAAAGCGGTGTTGTCAAACAAAGATGCAGAAAGATTGCTGCCGAAAGTTTGGGCGTTTTGGTTGAATCCGTTGGCTCCCAATGAAGTATAGTTGGGCTGGACAAAACGGTAGGTAAATGTTGCTGAAACCGGATTGAAGTTCAGGTTCAACAAGGCGTCACCAGCAAAGCGAACCTCACTGCCATAGCGAACATTATACAAGCCCGATTTTCTCAAACCTCCTAGGATATTGTTGGCCATAGCGGCGCCTTCGGCTCCTTCCAGCACAACTTCCTCTTGAGTGATGTCGGGAGTGAATAAACTGGCACCCATATTTGCCTCAAACATCACCCATTTGCCAAACGAAAAATGTCCTTTCAAACCCAAAGCCAAGTTTTCCTTCCCTTTCATTGTCGAGTCACGCATAATCGTATCAAGCACGTTCATGGTATTTGCGTCCAACATATACCACTGCGAAGGTAAGCTGTTTAGGTCATCAGCAGCGTGTAGAAGACTGAGGTCAACATAGTTGCGGATGCTTCCAACGGCTATGTGGGCGGCGTATGCCTTGCGTTTAAATTGAGGGAAGGTCGTATATGCCACATTGTTCAGACCCAACAACGAGTCGGAAAGAAACTGAATGGCGTCGCGGTCGTCAAGTTTGGTGCGGAAGGTAGTGGCATGGTCGAAATTGCCATAGAATCCACCAAAGCGAAACTTTTTGCCCCGATATTCCAAGCCTACACCATCGAAGGATATGCCGTTATACGTGTAGTTGGAAAAATTCATGCAGGACGTACCAACATGTAAAGTGAATCTTTTCCATGTAGGCCTGAAGTTTATTGTGAAAGTTGGTTTGGGGAAAGTAAATTGTTCGGCACTTACGTTAATGAAATTAACACTCATTGGAATGCTTATACCATAAACATTGAAAGTTGTATTGGCATAAGCAATGGCCGAAAAAGGCGAATTGTAATGCAAGTCGGCATTATTCCACGATGAGGTAATTTGGGTTCCGACAGTACCTGAAACGGTCAGCGGGTCAACTATTGTTTTTTGTTCCGAGTCCTGTGCCATTGAGGCTGATGGAAGAGCCAACAACAAAGAAAAACAAAGGAAAGTCAAGAAGAGTATACAACGTTTCATGGTAAATGATTTTCGTTATCAATGGATTATTTCTGCAAAAATACAAATAATAAAATAAGAATCTAGCTTTTTTGGAAAAAAATTGCTGTGCGTTATGTCTTTTGCAGAAATGGAATGAAAATGAAAAACCCCGCCACAAAACCATGTGGCGGGGAAAATGTGTTTTTTTAAGAAAGGCCTTATTCCTTCACAAATCTTCTGATCTCAACAGAGCTGTCAGTGGTCAGACGAATCATGTAGGTTCCGATGGCATAGCTTTGAACATTGATTTCGATCTTGTCGGAACAATCGTTTTGTCTGTATACCAAAGCTCCATTGATGTTGTAGATTTCAAGCATGTTGACAGGCTCGGAGGCTTCAACGGTCAGCTTGTTCTTGGCAGGATTCGGGAACAACGAAATCGTGATTCCACCTTGTTCAATTACACCTTCCACATGCTGCAAATGAGCAACGTAGTCGCGTGATTCTGTCACAACGAAGGAGAAGCTCTGCTCTTCCGAGACGACTTCACCATTCAAAGTCCAATTGATGAATTCGTATTCGTCATGCGGAATGACTGTCAGCGTGCAGATTTCACCATAGTTGTACATTCCAATGCCTTCGATGTCACCTGAGTTATCAGGATCTGTATTGGCCTTGATTTCAAAGGTGTCGGCAAGGAAGTTGGCAACGTATACAGCATCTTCTCTTACCGAGACGGAATAGATGGCATTTGATGAGACGACAACGCCATCTTTGGTCCAGTTGACGAACGTATAGCCATTATTGGCGAAAGCGCGCAAAGTGGCAATTTGTCCATAATCGTAGTTTCCACCACCATGTACTGTACCTCCCTCAGCGGGTTCGGCCAGCACAGTAAGTGTGTAACGTGCAACAGAGAAGTGAGCTACGTAGCTTCCGTCACTGGTAACGGTGAAGCTGTAGTTTGCATTGCTGCTCACCACCGTGCCGTTCTTTGTCCAATTGACGAAAGCGTAACCCGTGTTGGGAGTGGCAGTCAAGGTGCAGGTTTCACCGTAGGTAAAGCTTCCACCTCCGCTTGCTGTTCCTGCCTCTTGAGGATCAACGGAAACGGTGACGGTGTAGTGGTCTTGGGTGAAGTGTGCAACGAGGTTGGCATTTTCAGTCACGGTGAAGGTGTAAGTGGCATCAGTGGATACCACGGTGCCGTTCTTTGTCCAGTTGGTAAAAGTGTAACCTGCGTTAGATATGGCACTAACGGTGCAGTTTTCATTGTAGAGGTATGTACCGTTACCATATGCAGTACCGCCAATCGACGGGTCAGCCGAGACGGTGATTGTGTACATAATGGGAGTGAAGTTGGCTACGTATGCGGCATCCTCCGTCACAGTGAAACTGTAGGATGGACTGCTTGACACCACTGTGCCGTTTTTGGTCCAACTTGAGAAAGCATAGCCTGTGTTGGCCGTGGCAGTCAAAGTGCAGGTTGAACCATGAGCGTAGGAGCCAGCACCCGAAACAATACCACTTTCTGCTGGGTTAGCCGTAGCTGTGATTTCATGGTTGACACGAGTGAAGTTGGCGATATAAGTTCCACCATCGGTGACGGTGAAGCTGTAAGTAGCATTGGTCGATACCACTTGACCGTTCTTGGTCCAATTGGTGAAGTTATAGTATTCATTGGGCGTAGCTGTCAGTGTGCAGGTCTCAAAGTGGTTGTAGGTTCCTCCACCTGTGACTGTGCCGCCTACAGACGGATAGGCTGTCGCTGTGATCTGATAGCTGTTAAGCTGGAAGTTGGCGACATACTCGGCGGGACCGGTTACGGTTATGGTGCGTTGTGCCTCTTGGATGCCGTCGGACCAACCGATGAAGGTGTAGCCTTCGTTGGCTATGGCTGTGAGAGTGACTTCATCAAAGTGGTTGTAGGTTCCTCCACCTGTGACAGTGCCACCCACAGACGGGTTGGCCGTGGCTGTAATCTGGTAGCTGTTGATGCTGTAGGTGACATCGACGGTGACGTTTTGCGTGCCCATCGTGCCCGTCACGACGGCGAGGTCAGGCGTGTAGCCGGTGATGGTGG
>CADBGN010000004.1 GCA_902794155.1 uncultured Bacteroidia bacterium | reverse complement strand
GTATTCCTCGTCGGAGGAGCAGATGACCAGAATCTCGGGCTTCACCTCGCGGGCGGCGGCGATGCCTTCGTCCAAGGTCTTGAAGCCCGGGTTGTCGACAACTTGGAAGCCGGCGCAGGCGAAGAAGTTGGAGGCGAAGTTGGCGCGGGCCTTGCGCATGGCGAGGTTGCCATAGGTGAACATCCAAGCCACAGGACGCTTGTGGTCTTGGGCATAGACGTCGGTGGCGAAGCGGAGCTTCTCAAACTGTTGTGCAGCGCGGAAGGTGACGATGGTCTCGACCTCGGCGTTGGCATCGCGGCGGTCGTCAGCCTCGAAGACCCAAGCCTCAGGCGTGAACTTCATCGTCTCGGTGAAGTTCGGGTACTGGTTCGTGCCCAGGATGGTCTCGCGGCGGGTAGCCACATTGCTGAACTTCTTGGCAGCGCTCTCCTTGATGAGGCCTTGGATCATGCCCTTGCGAACGGCTTCGAGATAGCCGCCTTCGTCTTGAATCTTGTTGAACAAGTCCCAAGCGGCAGCAGCCAGGCTCTCGGTGAGGTTCTCAATGTAGTAGGAACCCGCAGCGGGGTCGGCCACCTTGTCGAAGTGGGCCTCTTCCTTGAGGATGAGCTGCTGGTTGCGGGCGATACGGTCGGCGAAGTCGGTGGGGATCTCAAACGGCGTGTCGAACGGCATCACCGTGAACGAATCCACGCCACCGAGGACGGCTGACATCGTGCCCGTGGTGGTGCGCAGCATATTGACATACGCGTCGTACAGGCTCATGCCCAACTCAGCGTTGGTGGCATGGATGTGCATCTTGGCGTTCTCTTCTTTTGCGCCGTATGCCTTCAGAATGTTGGCCCACAGCAGACGATACGCTCTCAACTTGGCCAGCTCCATGAAGTAGTTCTGGCCGATGGCGAGATTAAAGCGCATCTTGGGTGCGATCTCATCGATGGTCAAGCCTTTCTCGGTGAGTTTGTCGAGGTATTCGGCACCCACAGCAAGGCTGAAGGCCATTTCCTGCACGATGGTGGCACCGGCGTTGGTGAACACATGGCCGTTGACGCCGATGGTATGGAAACCAGGCATTTCGGCTTTCACCACGATGTAACCTAATTCCATGTCAGTGCTTTCGGTCACGAACCAGGTGCCGCGACGCAGGTAACGCGTCAGCGGGTCGTAGTTCAACGAACCCTTGATGTCCGGAATCTTCGACAGCATCTCAAGTATCGGCAGGTGATACTTGTTGTTGTAGAAGTTGATCTCCACAGCCTTTTGGTCGATGCCATTGAGCAGCGTCGAGATGGCGATGGTGTCGTAGGCCTTGTCGTACTCCAGCTTGAAGCCGATGCTGTTGGCACCACGGCTGATGGCGTTGAGAGCAATCTTGTTGGCCTCATGCACATCCTTCACGGTGATGTCCTGACGGACCAGCCATGCGTTGCCTTCGGCCTTGTTGCCACGGACATAGGGGAACTCGTTGGGGTTCTGACCCGTCCAAGGGATGTCGGCCAGGTTCTCGGCACGGTAGTAAGGCCTCACGTTGAAGCCTTCGGCCGTACGCCAAACCAGTTTCTTGTTGTAATCTGCCCCTTTGAGGTCCTTTTCGATGACGGCTTCCCATTCTTCGGTCGTCACGGGTGGAAATTCTTCAAAGAGTCTCTTTTTTTCTTCCATGTTGATGTATTTAATTGATATTCGATTGTATGACTTGTCAAGGGTATACAAATAATGTGCAAAGGTAATAAATAAAGCAATTGGGCAAGTCAGAAAAAAAGAAAAAGCAAAAAAAGGCTTCAGAAAGCATGTCGCTCCAACGCTGGATTGTTCAGGCCTCAACAGATATGTCATCCCTACGGGGGTTGGTGGGCAAAGGCTTGGGATCTATAGCTGTTGAGGCCGTCAGACGTTATATTCAAATAAGTCTTTCCTTTCTGGATTCATAGTATCTATCAATTTCTCTTTTTCCGACCTTGATAGTCTTTTTATCTCCTTTTCCCTAGCAATCGCATGATCTATCAACCCAAAGTCTTCATAATACATCAACTTATGACATTTATATTTTGCAGTAAAAGCAGACCCACTACCTTCCTTGTGCTCTCTAACACGCCTGTCTAGGTTATTAGTAACACCCGTGTATAAAGCACGTCCATTGGCACTTTGCATCATATAAACCCAATAGGTTTTCATTATTACGTTTTTGTACCGCCTCCTATAGATTCCTCTTTACATCCAGCTGCCCATAGATTCCTCGCTCTCCCACATGCCTCTGCTGGAATGACATGTGCAGCGGGGCTTCGACATGGGAGACTAGGCTCTACCGCTCAGCGCGCATGGGGTTGTTCAAGAAGTCGTCATACGCCAGGCGAATGCCGTCCTCCAGCTCGGTCTTGTAGGTCCATCCCAAAGCCGTTGCCTTGCTAACATCTAGCAACTTGCGTGGTGTACCATTGGGACGCGTGGTATCCCATTTGATCTCTCCTTCGTAACCGATGACTTTGGCGACAAGTTCGGTCAACTCTTTGATGGTTAGTTCTTTGCCAGTTCCAGCATTGACAGTCTCATTACCTGAATAATTGTTCATCAAGAAGACACAGAGGTTGGCAAGGTCATCCACATAGAGGAACTCGCGCAATGGCGAGCCGTCACCCCAACAGGTCACCTCTTTCAAGCCGTTGACCTTGGCTTCGTGGAAGCGACGAATCAAAGCGGGTAATACATGACTATGCTCGGGATGGTAGTTATCATTAGGGCCATAAAGATTTGTTGGCATCACGCTGATGTAGTCGGTGCCGTATTGTCGATTAAGGAACTCGCAGTATTTCAGTCCACTAATCTTCGCTAAGGCATAAGCTTCGTTGGTCTTCTCCAATTCTCCCGTCAGCAGACAGGATTCCTTCATAGGCTGCGGCGCCATGCGGGGATAGATGCACGATGAGCCAAGGAACTCCAGTTTTTTGCAGCCGTTCTTCCATGCAGCGTGGATGACGTTCATCTCGAGAATCATGTTGTCGTACATGAAGTCGGCCAAGGCGTTCTGATTAGCGACGATGCCACCTACTTTGGCAGCGGCAAGAAACACATATTCTGGTTTCTCGTCTGCGAAAAACTTTTCCACTTCATCTTGACGGCACAGGTCAAGTTCCTTATGGGTTCTAGTGATAATGTTTTTGTAACCCTGCTTTTGCAGTTCTCTCACTATGGCAGAGCCTACCATGCCACGGTGCCCGGCGACGTATATTTTGCTATCTATTTTCATTTTTATGGTATTACTTCTATCTAAAACAATTGTTTGATTACAGAAAACCGAAGCGAGAGGCTTCATGGCGGGCGTAGACCCGCCATCTCTCACGCTTTGGGTGTCACAGCTTCATAGTCCCCATTATCGTATGCTTCTTTTATAGACTGAATATATTTTTCATCCAATCCTATCGAATCCGCCAAATCTTCCCATGTAGGATTAAAATCACTTATCAACTTCTCTTTCCATTCCCTACGCCATTTCTTAAGTTGCTTTTCTCTGTGAATACCATCCACAAGGTAGTCGTATACTTCATAATACACTAGTTTCTCCAAATTGTAGCGATCAGAGAAACCTTTGTTGATATGGAGCTTATGCTCGGCGACCCTACGTCTCAGGTTTCTGGTCACGCCAGTGTATAGGGTGGTGTTGTTTTTATTCGTGAGGATGTAAACGATTCCTTGTAATGACATAAGCGTTTGTCGTTTTGCTTGGGAGATCGCGGGGCTTCGCCCGCGATGAGACCTTGGAGTGTGAGTATGTCCTATAGAGTAACCTTTTGTTATTCCATGTGAGCCTTCAAATAAAGTTTCTTCACGAAGCGCATGTCATGCTCGACCATGATCCTGATAAGGTCTTCAAATGAGGTCTTGCGAGGGTTCCAACCGAGGAGTGTCTTAGCTTTGGTTGGATCACCGAGAAGCTGCTCCACCTCAGCGGGACGGAAATAGCGAGGATCCACCTCAACAAGCGACTTGCCCGTAGCCACATCAATACCTTTTTCGTCAACGCCTTCGCCTTCCCAGCGCAGATTGATGCCGACTTGTTTGAAAGCCAAGGTGCAGAATTCTCGCACCGTGTGGTATTCGCCTGTAGCAATGACGAAGTCCTCAGGCTGCTCCTGTTGCATGATAAGCCACATGCACTCCACATAGTCCTTGGCATAACCCCAATCGCGGAGTGCATCAAGGTTGCCAAGATATAGCTTGTCTTGATAGCCCTGCTTGATGCGGGCTGCCGCCAAAGTGATTTTGCGCGTGACGAAGGTCTCGCCACGGCGTTCGCTCTCATGGTTAAAGAGGATGCCATTGACAGCGAACATACCATAGCTCTCGCGATAGTTCTTGACAATCCAGAAGCCGTACTGCTTGGCCACACCGTAGGGAGAGCGCGGGTAGAATGGCGTCGTCTCCTTCTGAGGTACTTCCTGGACTTTACCGAAAAGTTCAGATGTGGAAGCTTGGTATATCTTGCATTTCTTCTCCAAGCCCAAGATACGCACAGCCTCAAGGAGACGCAGTGTCCCAACGGCATCGGCTTCGGCTGTATATTCGGGACAGTCGAAAGAGACCTTCACATGGCTTTGCGCAGCAAGGTTATAGATCTCATCAGGTTGCACCTTTTGGATGATACGGACAAGGGATGACGAGTCGGTCATGTCGCCGTAATGCAAGGTAAGCAGACGTTTGTTCTTCATGTCGCGCACCCATTCGTCAAGGTAGAGGTGTTCAATGCGGCCTGTGTTGAATGATGAGGAGCGCCGAATAATGCCGTGCACTTCATAGCCTTTTTCCAACAATAGCTCAGCCAAGAAGGAGCCGTCTTGGCCTGTGATGCCTGTGATTAATGCGGTTTTTGACATGGTTCTTTTTTTTGCAAAAATAGAAATAAATTCAATATAAAAGAAGTTTCCCGCCTTGTGGCGGGAATGGAGTCAAATTTGTGTTATCATAACAGCGGCGGCAGTAGGATCCTTACATACGCAAGTACCCAATGCCGCCGCTAAATAACATATAAACTATACTCCATTCCCGCAAGCGGGAAACTCTTATAATAAATTATAAAACAGCTTCTTTGATGCAATCCACGATATATTTCACATCGTCATCGCTGACATAAGGCCCAGAAGGCAGACACATACCCACTTTAAACAAGGCTTCAGAAACACCATTGACGTAGGCTGGTGCATCCTTATAGACAGGCTGCTTATGCATCGGTTTCCACAACGGACGGGCTTCAATAGCTCTTTGGTCAAGCCAAACGCGCAAGGCTTCTACGTTATTGTTGGGTTCGCAGTCGGTGTGAGCGTTCTCAGAGGCATGCACCACGCCCGCAGCACCACCCACGGCACCTTGGATGATAGTTTTATAGGCGTTCTCCTGTCCTTTGATGCGAATACTCGGATCGATGGTAATGGTGTTGAGCCAGAAATTGGCATCGTAGCGCTCGTCGGGGTTGCCGTGCACCTCTATACCTTTTACGTCCTTCAGCAATTCCTTGTACAACTCAAAGACATGCTTGTGATGGTCGATGTGGTCGTTGACGATGGTCATTTGTCCGCGACCGATACCAGCGCAGATGTTCGACATGCGGTAGTTATAACCGACAGCCTCATGTTGATAATAAGGATAAGCCTCACGGGCTTGGGTGGCAAGCCACATGATCTTCTGCCAAGCTTCTTGGTTGGGGCAGACGAGTGCGCCGCCGCCTGAGGTGGTGATCATCTTGTTACCATTGAAGGAGAGTACGCCATATTCACCGAAGGTGCCCAGTACCTGTCCTTTCCAACGGCTGCCAAAGCCTTCAGCAGCATCTTCGACGACAGGTATACCATATTTGTTGGCAACTTCCATGATACGGTCGATATCGTAAGGCATGCCATAAAGGGCTACTGGCACGATGGCTTTAGGTTTCTTGCCCGTCTTGGCGATGCGGTCCTTGATGGCCTTTTCCATCAGTTCGGGGTCGATGTTCCAAGAATCTTTCTCTGAATCGACGAAGATCGGCTTTGCGCCAAGGTAGGTGATGGGGTGCGAAGAGGCGCAGAAAGTGAAGGACTGCACGATGACCTCATCGCCAGGTCCCACGCCACAGGCAATCAATCCAAGATGTACGGCCGCCGTGCCGGCGGAGAGGGCAACAACACGTTTTTGCAACGGCGTTTGTAGAGACGTACGGCCGTACGTCTCTACGGACGTGCCGTTGACAAAATCTTCAAGATCTTTCTCAAACCCATTGACATTAGGTCCCAGCGGCACCACCCAATTGGTGTCGAAGGCTTCTTGGATATACTTTTTTTCAAGTCCTGCTTCGCTCATGTGGGCTAAGCAGAGGTAGATGCGTTTGCGTTCCATAGGGTTATATTTTACGTGGCAAAAATAGAGATTTTTTTAATTGACAATTAACAATTGAGAATTGAGAATTGAATTGAGAATTAGCGTTTCAGCCAGATTTCCAAAAATTTATCATAAACTTGGTAGACCCCTTTGTCTTGGGTAATCAAATCCTTGTCCAATAATGCGTTAACCGCCGATTTAACTGCACTTGGTGAAATCAATCCATAGTGTTTTGCGAACTTACCAGAGGTGATTTGTTTCACTTTGCCCTCTTTGGCAATCGCTCTTAATACAAGGCTTTGTTTCTCAGGTAATTGATACATCAGATCTTCATAGGTATGATTAGTGAAATCAATGATATAGTCAACAGCAGACTGAAGATCATTAATGGTGCAATGTTGATTTTCAGCTGTACGCATGAAGAGCACATTCATTACTTTTTGCAGGTAGAAAGTCACACCTTCAAATTGGGCATATAGTTGCCTTACTGTTTCCCTATCGATAGTTTTACCAGCCTTTTCAAAATGGGCATTGCAGAACTCCCAATACTTCTCCTCATCAATGAGATTGAGGTTCATAACCGTTACGCTTTGATAGAAAGGCCGGTTGGGAGAAACGAACATGGATCCCATCAAATGACGTTGCGAGCCCAAGAAGACAAAATTGGCATTACTGCAGTATTGAACATAAGTACGAAGGGAGGCCTCCACATTAGTGTCGCTGTATTTCAAAATCTGCTGGAATTCATCGATGGCTACAAGACAAGGTTTGTCGGCCTGTTGCAAATAATGGAATATCTCATCCAAGGTATTGTTGGGATTGGCTATATCGCCCACCGAAACATTCCAGGATGGCTGACCCATTGCATCATAAGTTATGCCTGTCTTGAGGGAGTGCATCATATTGAGAAAAGCTTCCCAATGCTGTTTCCCTTTGGGCTTAAGCTCATCAAGAATGACACGTCCCATTTTGTTGACCATCTCTGAAAGCGACTTGGTAGAGTAAATGTCAATAATAAAGGTATAATAGCGTTTTTTGATTTCATTCTGCTCAAAACAATGCCGCATCAAATCTGTCTTTCCATAACGACGTGGTGATATGAGCGCAATATTGTTACCATTCAACAACCAAGCAGTGATGTCTTTCGTTTCCTGAACTCGGTCGCAGAAATAGGCTTCACCAGCATAACCGTTTGTAACAAAAGGATTTATCATGGGTCTATTCTATTATTTGCCGCAAAGATACAATTTTGTCATAAAATGATAACCATAAGATGACAAAAAATTCTTCAATCCTTCAGGATGCTACATCACAAAACAAAAAAGCCCCGCCCTAAAGCGACGCTTTTATTCGTCTCATGTTCCATGACATCAACAGAAACTAATGAAGCAACCCTCAATTATTGGATCACAGCTTCACTCACGTGAATCAGGCAAAGGTAGATGCATTTGCGCTCCAAATTTTAATACTTATTTACAATTCAACACTGGCCCGTCTCGGCTCAAAGCAGCAGCACGGTCTCAATGCCACAATTCTCACTCCACTAGCACGCTGCGGCCCCACTTTCGCAAAGGTAGCCAAAACACTATGCTTACCACCTAAACCAAGCGGACCGATGTTGGCTTCGTTTACTTTTTCGGTTATCTTCCTTTCAAAATCGGTTTGTTTATTGAAGTCACCATACACCATCGCCTCCATCATCATGCTCGTGGCTTCGAACTGCGAACGGCCTATACCTACAGCCAACACGCAAGGACTGCATCCAAGTTTTGACACGCCTTCTTTTGCACGGTTGACAATTTCATCGATTACCACATCCACATTGTGCTTATGGAAGATGCGTTGAGTGATACCACGAATGGCTGGACCACCGCCAAGCATCAGCACCGTGAGGCGAATCACATCCTCGTCCACGGGTTTGATTAGGATAGGAGAGGGTTTCAAGGCACCTGAATCAGGGTTCAAGCCCCCACTTTGGTCAATGCGGGCATTATCATCACCCATGATGGCCATCGGACGACCAGGAAGTTGGCGGAGACCAAGCTCCACACCTTCCATGATTTCCTGCATCATTTCTCCTGTGACGGAGCGATTCTTTCCCACTTCAAGGAAAAGATGGGGAATTCCCGTGTCATCGCAAAGGGGACTTCTTCTTTCTTCAGCGACAATGGCGTTGTCAAGCACTTGTTGCATCACCCAGCAGCTCTGGCTGTTGGATTCATCAGCAATCGCTCTGCGATAAGCTTCCTTTTGGTCTTCACGAAAAGTCGATCCTGCCCTAACAAGGCAATCGGCCACTTTTTCTTTTATATTAGTCATAGATTGATTCTCCTTTCGCTGCGGCAATAATGGCTTGATACTTGACCACTTTCAAACGGTTGAAAGCTTCCATACCCAATTCGGGGAAAGCGACTATTTCTTGTTCAACAGTCTGGCTACCCAACAAAGCGGTCACGGGTGGAATGATGGCAAAGACAGCATTTTGCTCGGCCAATGCCTTTACTGTCTCTTTGGAAATGGCTCCCTTGCCAAGGTGCATTTTTACTCCATGACGCGACAATGGCTCAAAAGTACACTCTATTTCCACTTTATTGCTTGAAGTAGGTCCCACGCCCGCAGGGCTGACAGCCGTGTGAAAAATGACCGAGCCTTGCAAGTCGATACCCAAGTCTTTCAAGGTGCCTTCCTCTGCTGCCTTCACAATTTTAGGCAACACGGCATCACGGCCTGTATAGATATTGCCCGTGATGGTCACCACATCACCGACTTTCAATCCACGGATAACCTCTTCACTTAAAGGAGTCGTAAGTTCTATCATCGTTGTTCTAATTTGCTTTTATAACATTTGTATTCCATAAGACAGGCTTATTAACCACCCTACCATAATCGCACTCAAAATGCACTTTGGCATACATTTTTGATGTTTTCTGCTTCAATCTATTTGAAACACGCGGTGAAACCTTTACCCAACCATTTGCAATGTCTTTTTCTGTCAAAACATACCAGGCCCAAGTAGGTCTTGATCCCGTGATGGTACAAAATTCCAAATAAACCGGGGTTGCGTTATTGGAATGAAACGAAACCACTTCTGTTCCAACATCGACATCAGCGTCAATCACCTTCCAATAGGCAAAATCACTTTTATGCCACCATTTGACCAACCTTGCTTGATAATCACCATAAGGCAAATCTCTCAATATGACATCCAAATCATTACCAATCCTAAGCCGTTTATAGAATTTCGAATCTTTATAGATCTCTACTTTCCTATAGCCCTCAGAAAGGTTCAAAACGACATTCTCGCCCGTGACATAACAAGACTTGTCGCCTTTGTTGGGACAAATCGCTTCGTTGTACTGAAATGGAGTGCTTTGTTCCCCTTCAACAGCTACAAATTCTGTCCAAGGTTTGTATTCATTCTTTTCAAGATCCTTATATCGATAAATCTTCCATTTCCCATCCAACAGCATCTTATTAAATGCCGACTCACCTTCTACCACCCGACGACGACAACCCGACCGCCAAGCTTCACTGATTTCAATCCGCACAATTTCTCCGTTGGACTTATCTCGCCTTATTCCGGTAATCAAAGCCACATGCCCTTTTTGCCATAGCACATCGGCCAACTGTATCCCTCTAGCCGATTGGTCGTCAACAAGGGTCATGAAATCATGCTCTGCTATGTCATAAGTAGTTTGATAAGCTTTAAATCCCAATGCGTATGAAACAAAACCGCTACAGACTGTTCCGTAATAAGAACCTATATGTTTTCCATGATACGGATACTTGTTAAGATGCTCTGTATAGACAACACTTCTTGGATTGTGTAATGCCGTCATGAAGGTATGAAAGCTCACATCCAATCCAACAAAAGTACTGGTTTCCTGAGGAAATGAATATATTAAACCTTTATAACGCTTATTTGGCAGATAGGTTTTTTTGGAGTTCGCTTTGAGCGTATCGTATGACACGAACTCCAAATCCGTCATCTGATGCGCCTTCTTCACCGCATTTTGTGCACCTGGGCTACCCACGTCATCCACAAAAAGCGATGGTTTTCCCACCTTTATCTGACCATTGCATACAGAAAACAAGGTCAATGACAAAAGGAAAAACAAGAAGCTTTTTCTCATCTTCTATTTCAAAAGCCGACGCATCAAGGCCTCTTTATGTGCCTTATGGTCAATGCCAAGTTTGGGCATGTCGGGGCGGATACCTTGACGGACATGAACATCAACAAAAGTAGGCATGTCGTCACCTGGCAAAGTTCTCATTACCTGTTGCAATTCTTCTTTTGTCTCAACGGCATGGCCAATGTTGCGATAACCACACGATTTTGCCACTCCTGTCAAGTCAATCAATTGTCCGGCCGATTGTTGTCCTCCGACAGATTCGTTCACACCATTATTGAGTACGATATGGATAAGATTCGAAGCCTTGTAACGGCAGTTGGTAGCCAAAGCTCCCATGTGCATCACGGCTGCAGCATCACCATCAAAAACCACAATCCTTTTATCAGGACAAGCCAGAGCCAATCCAAGGCCAACAGACGACACATGTCCCATCGAGCCTACGTTTTGCCACTCATGGCCCTCTTCAATTCCATGCAGTTTCAACTGTTCGTGTACCTCCCGCGTGGCACGACCCGTGGTTCCGAGATAAATTGCATCTTCGCCAAAAACATCAATAACGGCTGATATGGCTTCCTCACGATTCATCAAGGGACTTTCGGGATACTGTTGTTTCTTTTCTTTTTGCGTCAATATGGCCTTTTTGGCAATCAAGGCAACTGGTGAGGAAATCTCACGGGCCTTATCGGCTGCCCAACGGAACTTCTCAATCACCGTATTCTCATCATCGAGGATTTCGTAAGGAATATCCATATCCTTCATCAAGACGGGGGTCAACTCTCCTTGTTTCTTATGTTGGGCATGGTCGTTGATGGACGGGTCGCCGCGCCAACCGATGACCAGCAACATCGGGATGCCATACACGCAATCGTGCGTGAGCGAAAGCAAAGGATTGGTCGCATTGCCAATACCAGAATTCTGCATATAGACCAAAGGCAACTTACCCGTGGCCATATAGTGACCAGCAGCAATGCCAATGGCATTGCCTTCGTTGGCAGCCATCACGTGTTGTTTGGCCGTCATGTTGTTGGTCATATATAGACAAAAGTCGTTCAACAGCGAATCGGGCACACCTGTGAAAAAGTCAACACCCATTTCGCTCAATGCATCAAATAATTCTTTTTGGTTTACCATTCTTTTACAAGTCTTTAATTAATTCCGAAACCTTGGCGTTCGGTTTACTGACCATTTTATAAATTGCCTCAAACGCGGCTCTGTCAACTTGCCCGTATGTCATCAAGTCTTCGTATCGTCCACGAAACTCTTCTTCACTCATTGGATTCTCCGGTTCCCCTTTGGGAAAATCAACACGCTCTGAATAAGTGTTGTCATGGGTCATCACCGTAAGCATCGCACTTTGCTTCTCTGGAAAAATGCGACTCATTTCTTCATCTGACACTACTTCAACTTTATTTGTCAATGCCTTGACTGTTACATCCGTCAGACATGCTTGCTCGAACTCTTTCAAACCTGCTTTGCCATAGATTAGAGCGACAGCCGTGCTATAGGGGGTACTCATCTTGGCCGAATAAGGGCTTGCAATATCCGTATGGTCATGACCAGAAACGGCAAGACTATATGTCTCCACCTTGATTTTCTCTATTGCCTCTGGCTTCAAGCCAAATTGGTTCCTCAAATGAATTGCAGCTTCCACGGGAGGATGTGTATAACGGCAGGAAGCATAAGGCTTGGTATAGCTTTTCATGATGGCATATGTGCCATTCAGCAAGGTCGACTTTATGGGTGTATGCTCGTCACCAGTCATCATCTTCAGAAAACCGCGATAGCCACCCATGGGATCGACATGGCCTTTGAACCCAGCCTTGGCTAACTGAAGACTGGTCAACGACAAAAGCGCCGTTTTAGCCACATTGTATGGCTTCAGTTCCGATCCGTCGTCAAGCACCTTCAGCATTCCTGATGCCGACACACATGCCGTGGCAAAAGCCTGATAGCGTTCTTCTTCAGTAAAACCAAGCATGTAAGCCGCGGCCAAAGTTGCCCCTATTGTACCGCATGTTCCCGTGGCATGAAATCCTAGGGCCTTGTGTTGTGGCTGAATGGAAACTGCCAAGGTATAGGAAGCCTCATAGCCAACGATAGCCGCTTTCAGCATTTCTTCTATTCCCGTGTTGTAGCGTTGGGAAAGCGGCAACAGAAGCGAAAAAATGGGAGATCCTAAATGAATGATACCCGAATTGGTTCCATCGTCAAAGTCCAAAGCATGAGCGTTAAGGCCGTTAAGAAACACAACCTCTTTCAAAGCCAGTTTTTTGCCTGTACCGATAGCCTTGAAGCCACCTGCTTCCGGACAAACAAAACCAAAATAGTTTTTTAGCTTGTCTTTTTGGAAAGCAGTACCCGCACAGGTCACCGCCAAATAGTCAAGCAACGAGCGACGAGCTCTTGCCATCACAGCAGAAGGAATCTCCTGATGGGCTATCTTGTCGATTTCGTAAAAAAACGATTGCGAGACATTCATGGTCTTCAAAAGAATTTGAAGTAAGCCGGACTATCAGGCTTGGCTATCTCCCAAGCCTCATCCATTGCGGCAATAATGCTTTCAGGCAACGGACCTTTCGTGGCCGCAGCCAGATTCTGTTCCATCTGCTCTTGACGCGATGCACCTAACAAGATGCCGTCATCCAACTCCGATTTCATGCAAGAGTGGTTCACCATCCATCGATAAGCAGCCTCAACCATCACTATGCCTTCCTTTTCGCAGGCCAAACGAATTTCCTCAATGGCATCGAAATAGGAGTTTTTCCAATAGCGGTCACGATAGCTTTTCAGTCTGGCAAACCGACCAGGTTCAGGACTGTCCTCAAAATGATGGTGCTTGCCTGTGAGTAAGCCTCCCGCTAAGGGATTGAATGCATAAAAACGCATCCCCAACGAACGGATTGCCGGAAAAAGTTCAGGATCCACATTGCGGCAAAGCGCATTGTACATGCCTTGATACACGGTAGGACGCGGACAACCGATTTTGTCGCATTTGTACGCAATGTCAACCACTTGCCAAGCGGGATAATTGCTAAGGCCAAGTTCCTTGACCTTGCCCTGCTCATGCAGTTCCGCCACGGTCTCCAAGGCCTCCTCTATAGGAGTCTTTCCGTCGGGGAAATGGAAATAGAGCAAATCGACGCTATCGCGTTTCATGCGACGCAATGATTCGGGAAATTCCATCAGAATGGTGGCTCTGTCCAGTTTCCCCGTGATGCGTGGATGCACTTTCGTTGCTATCTCATAGCTTTGCGGATCCAACTCTGGCAAAATCTCACCAAGGTAGTTTTCTGTTGCACCGTCATTATAGACATAAGCGGTATCCAACTCTCGTCCACCTGTGGCAAGGTAGGCCTTCACCATGGTACGGCTGGCCTCCAAGTCCAACTGCGGACCGAAGTTCATGGTTCCTAAAACGATCTTCATAGCTTTTGTAATTCTATTCTCTTTCACCCAAAACGAGGCTCAAGACCGAATCCTCATTTTTGACCACACCGTAAACTGCGGCTCGTTTGACAATCTTTTCTGCCCAGCGACGGTGAGGCCCAATTTCGTTCATCTTGTCGCCATGGGCACTCTTGACCACACCGCCTGACGTGTTCAAAATCTGCACGGCATCGTTGTACTCTTCTTCTACCACAGTGAACATGGCATTCACGAACCGGGCGTGAGTGGGATGGATGATGGTCTTGCCCACAAAACCGTTGGCACGGTCGATGAGCACCTCCTTCATCAATCCATCGATAGCGGGATTCACAATGTCCTGACCCTTAATGAGGGCATTATGGAAGTTACGCTTGATCACATCGTTGATATCATCATCCTTGTAGGCGCGAAAATATTCCCACACGGCGGCCGAAACGCAGTAGTCGTTGTAACGGTTGAAGAAATTAAGCACATCGCTCAGCGCGTCGCGGACGGGCATGATGTCGTAAACCGTGGAGTTGATGCCACGGCGCACGCCAAACAACGACGACATGTCGGTTCCTCCCACACGGATATTGAGAATCAGATTCCTGTAGGGCTCCAAAATGTTGCGCAACAACAGCAATTCCTGCCCCCGAAGCTCATGGAAAGCCACCTCTGGCCCTTCAAGGATAGGCATGCCGTAAAGCACCACCCCTAACCTGTTGTTGACATTCACCAAAGTCTGCAGCACACGCAAGGCATTCTTGCTGCTGAACTTCGGGAAATTGAACCCAGTCAACACCGAGGCTTGTTTGACCGTCATGCGACTAGCGAAATGCTCAAACTGTTCGGGATTGCGGACACGGACAAAAATCAACGGAATGTCATCGTGGGTAAGCTCACCAGCAGCTATCTTGTCGGCAAAGAAGTCCATGTGGTCGAGGATGTTCTGCTCGGCAATCGGCAGGTCTTCTTCCTTGATGGCATCCTCACAGCACATCACCAGCGAGGTGACGTCGAGCTGATGGTGCAACACCTTCTCCTTGATGTCCTTGGTGCCGGGCATGTAGAGCGTGGCTCCGAGACAATATTGCAGGGTGTCGCGGTCGGTGTATTTGTTGAATTCAACGGGAAATTTTATGAAGTTGAAGTTCGGGTTGTAACTATGATGTCTCATTTTTAGTTTAGAGTTGAGGGTTTAGAGTTGAGAGTCAGTTGAGAGTGTAGAGTGGATAGTTTAGAGTTAGTTGAGGGTGTAAAGTTTAGAGTTATTTGGGTGATACGATGGCTTCGGGGTAATAGGTGTCGATGACGCGCTTGACCAGCATGACTTGCTTGGCGCGTTGCTTGGCTTCCTTCTCCGTGGTGTCGTAGCTGTGGTTGGCGGCCACGCTGCCACCGGTCTTCAGATAGACGGGGGCGGCTACACGGATGAAGTCGGGCACCTCGTAGTGACGGATGAAACCACCGCTCGATTTTGGGTTCTCAGTGTGCAAGTCGATCGGCACATCGATGGCGGCACGCATAGCGGCCAACATCTGCACCTGGATGTCGCGCACGGGATTGATGCTGTCGGCACCCAAGGTCTCCAGTACATGGGCCGAGCACGGATTGCCATGACCGCTGTGGGCGCTCACTTTGAAGTGGCAGTCGGCAGGGATGAAGCCTTTCTTGCGAGCTTCACCCAATGCCCAAAGCAGGCCCTCGTCATAGACAAGGAATCCACGCACGCCCAAACGGGCACCGCGACGGATTTCTTCGATGCCACGGGCAATCTGTTCTTCGCCACGCAGGCGATAGCCCATACGCTGGCCTTCTTCGGTCTTCACTGAAGCGGAAGTGTCGGTTGTGGCACGGGGACCGCAGGCCAACACGAGTTGCACATTCCATTTCTTGGCGTATTCCACCATCTGTTTGATTTCATCATCCGTAAGGAACATGATGCCCTTGGTTTGGGTGACGCGGTGAATCTGTACGCCGTATTCGTCCAAGGCCTCAAGCAGGGCTTTCATCGGACCAGGACCTTGGATTCCGGGAACCTCGAAACGGTATTGGCCTCCGTCGGGGAAGCGCTTTTCTGATGTTGGCAAATCGTAAAGGTCGCCGCCTGGCATCCCTATACTTTCAAGAAACGCACGCGTTTCTGGCATGGTGTAGTATTTCATGATGATTGATTTTTATTATTTCAAATTCTAAAACTAGAGATTGTATCTTGTGTTCTTTCTTGGCCACAACTCACGAATAATCCTTTCGGTGTATTTTCCGAAACCTGGACCAAATGCCGATTGGCTTAAGCCAGGATTTGAATTCCATTCGATAAGAACAGGATCACCCACCTCATCAATGGCAATATCCCAACCAATCAAGTTGAAGAAAGGCAATTCATAATGAAGCCGTTTCACCGTTTCGATAGCCTTAGCGTATGAGGGAATTTCAAATCCTTCCAAAACAGTTCCTGAATCCGTCTTTTCTACTCTCTCTCCTGTGTAACCACTAAAAGCGTATTTACCCAACTTACCATCTTCACCGATAATCGTACTCATGCCACCCGCATTTTGGTTATCAATCACCTGACCTTGCCTTCCAATACGTACGACGGAATAGATGAGCAGTATTTCCATACCCGACCTATAGGTAAGAATTCTCAATGTATTGACCGAAGTAGCATTCAATTCATTCATTTTGGCATGCTGCTTTAGTTTTTCTTGAATTTGGAAGTTATTGCCGTATTTATCAAACAATTGCTCTATTGTCAAACCATCAACACTCGTCTTTCCATCTGTAACTTCAAGGCCACGAACGCCTTTACCACTACTTTCCAATACAGGCTTGATGATTGCATTCTTAAGGTTACTACATGCTTTTATAGCTTCTTCCTTGGTGACGGGCTTGTTTTCATAGTAAAAATAGCCATTCATTCTTTTAAGAATGGTATGTGCATGTTTTACATCTGGTAGCAAAATTTCCGCCATGTTTTTATTTGCGTAGGCATCACGATATGGGACCATGCATGCTTTGGGTTGCAACTCGACATAGTAAAGGCTTCTTGGAATGTATTCCTTTGAATAGATGCCTGTACGGGAATAGAAATATTCGTGTGAATACAATGGAATTTCTTTCCCAATCAATCCTTTGTAGAATTCTTGGATTTCTTTCTTTTGTTCACTGGTGAGCTTCTTTTCAGCTGGCAGTTTCTTCATGCTATTTTTAAAGACCCTATCGGATTGCTTGTAAGCATGTTTCATTTTCATTTTATTGGTAAACCGATCAAGTCTTCTGAAGATTGCTTTTGAAATGTCCATAATAATGATGTTTTATTTGTTAATATTTGATTATCAATAAATTAAATTATTTCATTTCAATTCCACAATACTCTTTAATTAAACCGAAAATTTTCTTTTTGGCCCCAGCATTATACCGAGTCTGCATCATATCCATATCTGGACCATAATTCGCTTCTATAAACTCCACCTCTCCGTGATTATTTACGACCACATCCCAACCAGTAATAGGATTTCTCGATTGTTTGGCTGCCTCACAACAAGTGGCAACAACATCATTCCATTGGGGTATTTTAAACCCTTTGAAAACAATCCCACTATCAGGATGACATACAAACCGTTCACCACTAGTGTTAGCGCCGTCGGTTTCAACAATACCATTTTCAACATTGATTTGCACCGACACACCACCTTTGTGGGAGTTGTCAACTACACTTTCACCAACACCTGTCCGAAACACTCCAGAGAAAACGCAGGCTTTTTCTTGATTTGCAATAGTAACAACTCTAATTGTATTTAGGCTTTGGGGATGAAATGCTTTTAATTCATCACATGCTACAATACATTGTTCCACCAACATTCTGTTTTTCACACAAGACTCATATACTTTCCTGTCGTCATTGTGATCTGCATCTTTAAAAATCTTGAAAACACCTTTACCTAATTTTCCATCACAAGGCTTAACAATACAATCAAAACTAGTAACCAGTTGTTCATAATCTTCGAAAGAAGACTCTGGAGCATACAACCATTTTCTATGAATATACTTATTAAAGGCTTTAAGAAACATAGTTTTATTTCGGAATACCGATTTCGCCACACCTGGAGCATACCTCCAATAAAAATAAGCCATCTTCAATCTTGATACATACTCGTCTCTTTCCTCTTCTGGCTTTCTGTAAAACTCATATTGGTTAGCATATTCAGAATATGAAACCCAATGTTTCTCCAACGCCTTTTTATAATCATCAAACGTTCCTAATGCCGATTCTTTTTCAAATTCTTTCTTTGCATTGGCAAGTAGTTTCTTCTTTTCAGAACGCACATGAAGTTCTGCATACCATCTCTGCCCGCCAACTAATGAAACCAATTTGTTTCCAAATGGCGAATAGGCAATGTTACATACAAATGTTTTTAAATCCATTTATTATTGCTTTAGAAGATTTGAAAAGTAGTATTAAATACCATGAGTTGGGTGACTCCTCCCACTTAATTGAGTGAAACGAGTATTTTTTTCATGAAGAGCTCTGGCCAAAATTTCCTCTGTATAATCGCCAAATGCTGGTCCATGAGCCACTTGGCTCAACTCTGCCGATCTGTTCCATTCAATCATCACCGGCTTTCCATTCGTATCAACCGAAATATCCCATCCAATTAGTCTGAAATAAGGAAGTCTATAATGCAGACTTTTAACAAAATCAAGTATTTGCGGGAATGAGGGTATTAAATAATTATCCAATACTGCGCCAGAATCAGTTTGAGGCATATTTTTCTCCGTTGGACTTCCAAACGCTGGACCTTTGATTCGACCAGTCTGCAAATCAATATCAGCCTTTATTCCGCCTGATGTTTCATTATCAACCACCTTACCCATACGACCAATTCGAATAACAGCATATAGTATGACCACTTCATTGTCTCTTCGGTATGACATTACTCTAATTGTATTGACAGAAGTCGGATTTAGTTTTGCGAGATCTGGATGTTGTTCAAGTTTACTTTGAACAATAAAGCTGTTTTTATAGTGCGAAAACAAATCATTCACAGACATATTCATTTCAGGAACAAAGCCCTTTTCCGCATGAAACAGATTTACTCCCACTCCCCAAGTACCAAGTACTGTTGGCTTAATAACCGCTTCTTTTAAATTCGAACAACGATCTATTGCTTCCTCTATACTTATTGGATTTTTATCATCATAATACAAACCATTCACATTTTTAATGATTGTATGTGGTCTATTGACATCCGGAAACAAAGTATCATAAAAGCCTTTGTCAACATACGCTAAACTGAACTGGTAATTGTTCAAATTATATATAATACTTGAAGAATAAATACTGGCAGGAATGTACTTTTCTGAATACAATCCATTTCTGGAATAAAAATACTGATGCCAATAAGTAGGAATATCCCTATTAAAATGCTTTTTGAAATACGCCTTAATCTCTGCTTCTTGTCCTTTCGTAAGAGGTTTCATCGGACACAATTGCATGGATTTCTTTATCTTTTTCTCGAAAAAACTTTCAAGATATCGAATTGTCAACTTTTTTTGAGACGATTGATAGATTTTTTGTATTGCTGAACTCATGATGATTTAAATTAATGGAATATTCAAATATTATATTACTCATTGAAGTTTGATGGAGAGCCCTCTAGAATCCATCTTGCTTCAAATAATTCGAAAAAAACTACTTACTGCTAATTGAACGGATGAGCAAGTTCCTTCTTTGATCGTTTTTTATCAAATAGACCAACTCATCCTCACTCGAAAACTCTTTTCTCCTTATCTTGTCAAACCAATGCTTTAAAACAAATCTTTCAATGACTTTCACGTCAGTTACTCGACCCAATTTTGCTTTGATTTTATTAAAATAACGGTTGTATTCCTCACTGTCAGTGAGATATCTACATAACTGTTCATTATGTTTGTTTCTATCCTCCCCATGGTCAATTTCAATTCTAACATTATCCATATTTTTCGTATTCACTACTTGACAGGCAATAATCCCGTCAGTAATGGTCATCTCTAGGCACAAACCATCATACCAATGCGGTTTATTAGCGCGAAAGTCATAACCTTCCTTACTGTTAAAAAGGAAATTACCAAGGCTATAGAATATCGGTTTCCCCTTGTATTCCTCCCAACCTTGCGGGCAATGAGGATGGGATGCAATCACTCCATCCGCACCATAATCGATGAAATCGCGGTAACGAGCAATGGTTTCTTGTAAAGGAATGCTAATATACTCAATACCTTCATGCGGCAAAACAAAGAGATAATCTACTTTCTTTTTTGCCTCCATGATATCATGGTTTACACGCAAATCATTGATGTAGGCGCACCCAAGTCCATCGTGTTTGGCGACATCATCAAATACCCCTGTATATGCTGCAAACGACAATGCATAGAAACCAATTTTTACCCCTTGCGCCTCTACAACTTTAACCCTGTAAGCCTCTTCATAAGTACCGGCACCAAACGAGGCATCGCCTAATGCCATTTTTGTTTTTTTGAAGCCTTCATTACCCCAATCAAAAACATGATTATTAGCTAGTGAGAATAGATTGAAACCTATACTGCGTAAAAAGTCCGGAGCATCATCATTTTGAAAGAATCGTTCCCTCTTTTGTGAAGTAAGCTTTACATCAGGTTTTAATGGCACTTCAAAATTCACCACTTTCAAATCACAGGACTGAATCAAGTTTTTCAATTCATCTGATATGGTGATTTTTGATGTGGACGGCTTGGAACAGAAATCTCCAGCAAAAAACAGTTTTATATTACTCATATTCAAGCGCTTGTTCTGTAAGTGTTTTTAGTTATTTTATTCAAAATTTATCCTCCCAAGAAATGAACTCAACATTTCCAGTCGCTCTCAAATCTTGAATCTGGTCTATCATAGGTCTTCGTTCATGTTTCAGATATGAGGGACTATCATCAAGGAATGTTCCGTCTTCTTTATAATTGGGATGGCAATACAACTCTATCACCTTTTCTTGACTTAATGTTTTTTGTTTTGCAAGAAAATAATCTATGTTAGTAGCTGGGAATTGTTTTACACGTGGATTCCTGCTGAGAGCTCGGAAAAACCTATATTTAAATGCCTTTTGATGTAGTCCTATGTATCGCACAGACTCTATCTTATATTTTCTGGTAAACTTATTCAATGCAATTGAAGACGGCCAAGAAAGATTATACCATAGATGGAAATCAACATGCTTGTAGTCTCCTTTCCCTTCCGTCACTTCAATGAATTTGTTGTATTGCGCAACCAATTCATTATAAACCAATTTCCACTTAAAAACAGTTTTTGGATTGCGTGGCAAACCTTTATATGGAATGAATTTCCCGTTCTTACTGAACGTGGGGTCTTTTCTCATGGCTTCCGTCAAAGGGATGTCATCTGAATCTTCATGTAACAGATTGGTGGATAGATTAAAATGAACGTGGATTTTTTCACTATAACCTCCCTTTTTCATATAATCAACTGCCTCTTTGAGATGTTTCCCAGTTACAATTAACCCAGCAGAACAAATCAAACCTTGCTTAAAAGAATCGTCAATGGCACGATTTCGTTCCACGCTCTTGCCAAAATCATCTGCATTTAAAATAACCTTAACCATATAACTGCTTATTTTGTCGATTGTTTTCTTTTTCTAAGAAACTTAAATTTATTAGGTATGACGCTCAAGAAATACTTATACGCTTCTGGCTTAAACACAACAGACCATCCAATATAAAGAATCAAATAGACAGCCAAGACAATCGCTCCTTCTGTGTACATTTCAAGATGTAGGAAGTACCCAATAGCATAACAAATAGCAGCTATCGCCAAAGAGACTAGCCCAACTGGAAGAAGATCCTTGATTTGTTGATACCATTTATAGCCGATGTGTTTCGATACCAAACTGATATTGATAAAATAAGAGAACCAATAATTAAACACCACGCCTGCCAACAATCCTTTCATGCCAAAAAACACCAAACCCAAAACCACAGCACCAATTCCAACACAACGTTTAATTACAGTCCATATAAACATGGTTTTACTTTTTCCAATAGCAGAGATGGATTGAAGGTTCACCGCTTGCAAACAGCCCGCAAGTCCAGCTATACAAAGCACCTGAAAATAAGGAACGCTATGCAACCATCTTTCGGAATAAAGAAGGATGAACATTGGTTTAGCCAACAACAACAAGATAAACAATAGAGGAAAAGAAAAATAAGAGAGTGTCATTGTAATTCTTTTAATGGCATTTGCCATTGCCTTTTTATTATCTTGCATTTCGGCATATAAAGGGAAGGTCACCTGGGTCATCACAGTGGAAATGCTTTGTGAAGCTAAAGACTCCGTCCTTTGTGCCTTGGAATAATAGCCCATGGTTGATGCATTATAAAACTTACCAATCAACAAGCCTTGCAGCTGACCACTAAATTGATTAAGTAGATTGGTTAGGAACATATAAAAGCCAAAACCAAACAACTCTTTAAATGAATTCCAGGAAAAAACCAATATAGGTCTCCACTTAACAACAAACCAATATGCAACAGACGGAATAGCAGAAAGAAGAATATGTTGTGCCACCAAAGCCCAAACACCAAACCCTTTATATGCCATAATTATGGTCACTCCCAAAGAGATAATGGCTGAAACTACCGAAATGATAGACAACACTTTAAACCTCAATTGTTTTCTCAACTGATTATGCTGTACTATATTAAATGAATAGGTAAACAAAACCACACCCTGCACCCGAAGAACTTTGCTAAGTAATGGAATGTTGTAGAAGCGTGCAATGGCAGGAGCAGATACAAATAGTATCGCATAAAGTACAATTGCCACAAACATATTCCAGAAAAAAATAGTGGAATAATCTTCTTGTGTGGGTCGTTTTTTCTGAATCAATGCGGATCCAAAACCGCCATCAATAACAACATCCGCCAACACCATAAAGATTGCTAACATACCTATGCAACCATAATCGTAAGGCGTGAGCAGACGGGCCAAAATAATACCCGAAATGAACTGAATGAACATTGTCGAGTATTTCTGAACGGCCATCCACACCATACTAGAGGCGGCTTTATGTTTTAAGCTTTTTGCCATGATTTAGTTAGGGGTTCAAAATTGGATGATATATTGTGTTGATATGGGAGTTTTTTGACTATGGATTTGGCTATTGGCTGCTGGCCACTGGCTATTGGCTGCTCAATGATAGAATGAAGCTCTCAAGCTTTTCAGTAAGCTGCCAGAAGCTGGAGGCTAGAGGCCAGAAGCAGCTGTTGTCACGTGTGTTTATTTAAAGTTTAGAGTTTAGAGTCAGTTGAAAGTTTAGAGTTGAAAGTTATTCACAAACTTAACAATACAATCAATACAAATGGGCTTATAGGTCACATCGTCGATGAAAACGTTGGCGGGGTGCATGTCCTCAAGGGCGATGCGCTCGGAGATGTAGTTCACACCCTCACCGTTCCTGTTGTCGCGGAAACCCTTTGAGAAGGCTAGCTCATCGATCTCATCCTTTGAAGCCAAACGTTTGCAACTAATGTAGGGCTGGGTGAGGACGATGCGGAAGATGTGGTCACTGTCGCGCGTAAAGCCGATGACGCGCATCGTAGTCTCCGGGAAAAGGCAATTGTGAAGGACGATGGCCTCCAAAGCCTTTTGCGTGGTCGAGTAAATCGAGGCTCGCTCCTTGACCACAGAAGTATCGCCGCTGCGATAATAGACCTTGGCCTCAGCACCTTCAGCGATCTTGGGTCCAAACGCCTCAACGAGAATCTTCTCGGAATCGTTTTCCCACAAGTTGGCCTCTCTTGCCCATTGCTCGATGAGCTGCTCCTGAAGCTCGTCTATTTCCCAGTTGCTTGGGCGGCTTCTTTCGCAGCTTGTAACATTGCTACTTGCTTCAAGGCTTGCTCGCGCGTAGCATGCGACGATGGACGCCCCAATAAGAGGCGCACCAGCCGAGCAGAGTCCTGCATGCTCTGATAAATTGAATCGAGGAAAGCTTGTTTTCCCATAAAGTAAATCGTTTATGTAATTATCAATCAATGCCACAACCCTCGCAGAAAAGCCTTCAGCCGCAATGGCGTCGAATATTTCTTGAAGAGGGTTCATGTTTTTGCAGCTAATAATTAGTGTTTTTATTTCTTAATGTGCAAAAGTTTAATGATTTTCATTAGTCAGCATACAAGTGTGCTTTGCGCAACTGTGCCTGTTTGTAACATCTTGTCTCTGTCGCATTCTTTATTTGCCTTTTGCAAAATCGGTCAAATAATCGAATCTTGGCGTCAAAACACCGTCTTTCAAAATCATCGAACGATCAATCACATCGGAATGTTCGCCCCTCAGCAAAGGCTCAAACACATGTTTGGTCAGCATCTCTCCGAAATAGGCACTGGTGTCCATAGCCAAGGCATTCGGGCAGGTGTCCACCGCCATCACGGAGATGTTGTTGGCTGACGAGAAAGCAGGTTCGTCTTGCTCGGTCATCGGATTGTAGTCATAATAAGGATCATCATGCGTGGCAGGACGGACTGTTGACTTAATGCTACCCTTGATGTCGCAAGTCACGTCGCCAATCATGCGGATGCGCATATCCTTGTTGCGCAAATCTTCCTCGCTCAGATACACAGGTGCTTCAGGTCCCCAGAAGTGGGCGCACACCAACACATCGGTTTTCTTGGCCCAACGCATAAAGTCGCTTTCGTATGCCTTGGCGTTGTGTGTGAAGTCGTTCCACGAGAAGGCACCGCCATCCTTGCGTTTCACCAAACGGTCCACATCGGCAAAACAATAGGACAAACGATCCACCGAATCACAGGAAAGATACTCTTCTTCCGTCAGCTTTTGGGCGCCAATGTTATCCAACACATATTGTGCACCTTGTGAAACACGGCCTGCGCCGGTTACAAACAGCTTTATTTTCGGCAATTGAATACCTTTCAATGATTCCAACAACTGAGTGAGCGTGAAACGGCGATCGGGCTTAGGCAATTCATAGAGTTTGTGTTTCAGGCCATAGCCACGCAATGTATAGTAAACACCCACCACGCCGGCCCACCAGCCGAAGGCACAAACGCGGATGCCCTTGTCGTCGACCAGATACTCATAGTCGCAGAAAGTGATATGCTTCTCCATGAAGGCTTGCAACAGCGGACGATTGTATTCCTGCATCTTGGCGATATGGCCGAAGAAGAAGTAATGCTTGTTCGGAATCAGGCTTTCGATCTTGGCCTCTTTGATGCCGAAAAGGATGTCACAGTCTTGCAAACTGTCGACCACTTTCACGCCTTCGGCGCGATATTCGTCATCCGAAAAGGCACGGATGTCGCTGGCTTGTACTACGATTTCATGTTGGGGAAATTGTCTATTCAATTCTGCCACCTGCTTGGGGGCGAGTGCCACGCGGTTGTCCACCGGGGTCTTTGTTTCTTTAATGATACCTATTTTCATGATGTTATGTTGTTTGAATATTGTCTTTATAAAGTTTAGAGTTTAGGGTTTAGAGTTTAGAGTCAGAGATTTGTTTAGTGTTTAGAGTTTAGTGTTTAGAGTCAATGGAGAGTTTAGAGTTGATGGGCTAAGGTTCAATATCTTGTACCAAGCGCACAGAAAAACCATAATGGCAATAACCAGGATCAATGTACGGACCTACATAATCTTCTTCACTATCATAATTCCAAAACAATATGCACGTGGCTATCTCACTATCACAGGTTGAAGTCCAATAATTGCCCTCATATCCGACATCTTGCACTATAGTTCCTTCTCGTCTACCAGCGACAGGCAAAAATACTGCTCCGTTGATCTCCATATTGACCCAATCCTCCAAAGAAATTGTATTGATATTGTATTGTCCCTCAAATTCATTAGTTTCATTCAGTTCGTACACAGAAGTACTCCAGTCGTCGGGCAATAGGACAATGCCACTATGTCCATTCACCACCGCATGGGCATAACGAATACCCGACGGTGTAGTACGGTCATAAAACAAGTAACTCCACTCATCAAAGGTTAATGTACGCCAAAGGCCAGACATATTACCACCGTTGGAAATGGCATTGTAAACACCCCAATCAGCATTCGCATAGGTTCCAGTCAAACTATAAACGAAATGGTAATCTGTCCCTGCAATGGGACCATAGCCATCAGCAACATATTCATAAGGTTCCTCCCAAAGATTGGTTTGATCGGTATCGTAAGGTTGGTAATAATAATTGCCGTTGTTCCAACCACTTGTTCCAAAACCGAAAAGGTCACGGTCAACATTAGGGTCACTACTATTTTGCCCAGTTGATGTTCCAAAATAATCCCACTGGTTCTCCGCAAACTTCCAATAGGGGGTGGCTGCACTTCCTATGTATTGCAAATTGCCTTGCGAAAAATACACTTGGTCGCCATTGGCATTGATGGTGAACTTGCCATTGATGGCACCAACAGGTATTGCACTAACCTCTATGGTGACATTTACCTCAATGCCTGCTGTCAAGTAAGCATTCTCCGTGATGGCAGGTATAGAAGCGCAAGTGCCAGTATACGCTCCATCCTCAGAAAAAGCGTCGCATTCTTCAACAGCATCTTGTGGCAATAAAATGGCCCATCTCTCGCCACTACCTTCACCAAGCTTGATAAGACCTGTGCCTTCTTGTGATGGAGTCAGCGTGTTCTCAGCAAAATTCACCGTCACCTTGTTGTTCATTCCTGTGATGCAAGTTGCAGCATTTGACGAGGTGGTCACGTCAAACTTCACCAAAGCGCACTTGTTCAACAGCATGGCCGTGAAAGCGGTCACGCCTCCGGTATAGGTTTCGTTTGAAGGCGCATACTCTATCACGGGCAACTCCTCCGTCTGGTCACTGATGACCACGGAGCAAGAAGTGGTGACTCCCTGTGTAAGTGTCTCAGTAGGTGTCACATTACCAAGAAAATAGAAATGAAGCGGCTCACCCACGGTCGGGTCGGTGATGGTACCTCCGAAGTTAGTGCCATTGTGGGTCAATGTGCCGACATATTTGCCGCCACTAGCCACATACACCACATCGCCATTTTCGTATTCGACTTCGCCAGTACTAGTATTCACATCCATACGGGAACCGTTGTTGCCCTTGATGTTGAGTGTGATAGCCACACCTTTATCCTCACTGCTCGGCGAGGGCTGCTCTTCCTTCTTGCATTGCGCCATGGTCACCAACAGTGCCATTAATGCAATGATTGTGCTTAGCTTTTTCATGTCTGGTTTTCCTTTCTGTTTTGTTGTTGCTTTTTCTTTGCCCTTAGTGTCGCATAACCTGCACCGGCAACGAGCAGAACAAATAGTCCACTGCCCAAAGGTGCGCCGAAAGTTTGTCCGGTAATGTTACCTTCGGTAGCCCCAAAACCTTGACCATTAAGGTTGCTCCCAACCACATCATTGCTACGATTCATCATACCGCCAGTGGTGGATGTATTGGACATATATCCAAACAGTCCACCAGGCCTTTCCTGAGATTGTGCAAACACATTGGCAGACAGCAACACACACATTGCCACCAAAAATGAAAACGCGATAGCTTTTTTCCTCGTTTTATTCATGCTGAACTTCGTGATGATATTTTATCAAATCATATCAGGTAGCAAGTCATGCCGCATGATATCTTTTCCTTCAACATCAATCACCTTAACCGTCTCGTTGATTTTATGCAGTTTCTCGTTGTATTGCTCTATGGAATCTGCTACGATATTCATGCCTGCAACGCGGTCGCTGCTGCTGGTCACACCACGCATTTCCGTTCCTTTGATTCTGACGGGATGGAATTCGTTGATCAGTCCCTGTTTCTCCAGCTCTTCAAAACCCACAAAATGGTCGAAAACACCTGGTTGGCAATAAATGAAATCGTTCACCACAATGTTGTAACTCTTGCATTTTTTGCTTAAGTCGGGATTCGTCCCTAGGGTAATGTCAATGGTTGCACCTATCACATCTACTCCAGTGGAATACTTGATAAGCAAGTATTTCATATTGCCCCCCGTGCGGGCACAGAACTCCAGCACCGACACCTCGTCGCCATGATGCAGCAACTGAATCAACAAGGGAGCGTTCACCAAGCCAAAGCCGTCAGCAATTTTTTGGGCAATCTCATCGATCTGTTTCAACACGGCCTCGGAGGCTTTCACGGGATAGCGGCCTCGGAAAATGACAAACCTGTCTTTATTTTTCACTTTTTCACTGTTGGTGACATTCAATACATGGGCTTTGCCATTCACCACAAAAGCATCCACGCTGATTTCCTCACCCGAAAAAAATTCCTCCACGATTACGCCTCCACTGCGGCTGATGGTATGGGCCTCCTCGTAATACTGCTTCAATTCCTCAAGGTTTTCCGCCTTTCTCACTCCCTTGGAGCTATAGGCATCCACGGGTTTCACTACCAACGGGAATTTCAGCTTGCCTATCACTTCCATATCAAGCGCATCGGTCTCCACATAGTCTGTGGTCGGGATGCCGTTGGCCTTGAAAATGCGTTTCATGCGGATTTTGTCTGACACATCCTTACAAGTCTCGTAACCGATATAACAAGGTAGTCCCAACAGTTCCGACACCTTGGCCACCACCAGCAGCACCTGGTCGGCACAAACGGTGATGAGGAAATCCACTTTTTCTGTGACAGCAATATCTTTAATGGCTTCTATATCGAAGACGTCCACATGATAGAACTTGTCGCAATAGGGTCTGGCCACGGCATTGGGACTGCCGTCGGCCAACAAAGTCTCTATGCCACGTGCTTTCAGTTGCTTGATAAGTTCAATTTGAGGCACTCCGCCTGCTATGACTAATGATTTCATAAAACTCATTTATTACCAGATTGTCTTTTCTTACAAAAATCTTCATAGAGAGAGGCTGCAAACTTATCATCTATTACCCCCCCAGAAAACTTGGTGATTCCATATTTGTTTTTAAATAGTTCGGAATATTTTCTTGCCTTTTGCATATATTCGTCAAAACTGCAAATATACCGTGCGGGTACACCTGCATACACTGAGTTATCAGGAATATCCTTGTTCACCAAACTACCCGTGCCAATAATCACATTTGTACCAATTCTAACCCCATACAAAATATGTGTTCCTGTTCCAATGAACACATTATCCATCACTTCAATACAATCCATTCGTTCCATATACCCACCTTCGTCCAAATGACTATTGTTAAGCATTCTATGTATACCATCATGGGTAAGAAACATCACACCTGCAGCAATGCGAACATTATTGTGTAAATATATGAGATTAGGATAAAGAGGAAGTTTGCGATCTTGAATATTACACTTCTCTCCCAAGAGACCGAAAACGTGTTTTTTACGAAAAAAATCAGTACGCTTATTAGAACTAAGAATTAAGCATGAGCGCGCTGAATAATACAACCTTTTGAAATCCTTCATAATGTAGAATTATTATATTTATTATTTTTCAAAGGAGTATAGTATTAGTCTTCTTCAATAATGTCAGATTCCATTATTCGACCACTACCCCTTTCATAATACCCATTCATCAGGAATAGCACAAAGTAAAGCATATAAAACGTCCCATGCGTATGTGCCGTAAAATAAGAAATAACCACTATAATAAGTGTGAGCCAAAAATACGGACCTTTAAGTTTGAACACACCTTGAAGATAAAACCAATAGGAAAATAACAATCCTAAAATGCCATATTTAATATATGTAGCAAAGAAACCAGGAACATTAAAATCAATATCAGCCATGGCATTGGGCGTTCCAAACCAAACAGCCTTTCCCGTAATGCCTTTAACAAAGTTTTCCACAAGACGGGTTCTTCCTTCAATAGCATTCGAAGTCTCATCATCTGTAAGAATTCTATTAACAGCATTTTGAATAAAGGGAATTCCACGATATGCAAAATAAAAAACGACAACCAATAACAATACTATTACAACACTTCTAACACTAATCTGTTTGGTAAAACTAGAAATCGAATAATCTTCAATTCTTTTATAAATCAAAAAATAAAGTGTCCATAATCCTGCTAGTACAACTATTCCCATTCCCGAAGTAGTCAACAGCAATCCCAAAGATATAAACAAAGCTGTTCGAAAATCCTTTTTGTCCCTATCAACCGAGAGCAATAACACGGTTATGATTGGAAACGAGTATAAAAAGAAATGAGAAGGCTCTAGAAAAAAGCCTGAAGGACGATATAAATAACCAACCGCACCATAATTTACCGAAGTTCTGACCCAGATATTCTCTTGGGTAGTCAACAAAGATAAGGGGCGAAAATCAATGGTCCAATTCAACACATTGTGTGAAACAAATTGGATGATAATGGCTATTGTCGCCAATATTGCAATCTTTGTTGCACACTTAAAAAAATAAGAAATGTTGATGCTACCATTTGAGACACATATAAAAATCCAAGAAAGCAACAATACGTAACCCAATCGCATGAAATTGAAATCACGAATAAGAATCGTATAAAAATAAAATATAATAAGCGGAATGATAGCAAAAAAGCTCTTTCGTTCAACAACGCCAGAATCCAACTTCTTAAACGTACGCAAAAACAATATAGGAGTGATGAGAATCAGCACCGTAAAACCCGCATTTTCTATAATACCTTTATAATGTTGCAAAATAGGCGCCAATGCAAGAACTAAAGCACAAATTTTATCCCCAAAAGTTGTGTTTTCACTTCCATACTGCATTAATACATGTCTATCACTCTTCATAACTTATAACCTCATTTAATTGGTCCCATCGAAACTACCACTTACAACACTCACATCTTTTCCCGACAGAACGTTTTTGACAGTCATAAAAACAACTTTGATATCCGTCCACAGAGTACAGTGGTCAACATACCAAAGATCCAATTCAAATTTCTCCTTCCACGTTATATTATTCCTACCATGAACTTGAGCCCAACCCGTAAGACCAGGACGTACTTCGTGCCGTCTGGCTTGTTCAGGGGTATAAAGTAGCAAATACCTTGTTAACAAAGGCCGAGGCCCTATCAACGACATATCACCCTTCAATACATTGAAGAGTTGCGGCAATTCGTCAATTGAGAACTTGCGCATAAACTTCCCAATCTTTGTAATGCGTTGATCATTGGGTAAAGGAACGCCATTCTCATCCGTTTCATCCGTCATGCTCTTGAACTTAATCACGTTAAAAAGCTTTGCATCTTTCCCGGGACGGTCCTGCAAGAAAAACACTCCCGCCCCTTTATTGGCAAAATGGAGCCAAACAATCATCACTAAGAGAAACGGACTGAGACAGATAATTGCAATCAAAGAAATCAAGAAATCCAATACTCTTTTAAAGAAATGCTTATACATAATCAGTGTTAATCCATCGGTTGCAAATCACTTTTGGCTTTCAAGATATGCCTGGCAAAACAAGTTTCCATCCCACTTGGAAATACCTTTATGTTCAAAGAAAGCTCTTACTTTCTCGTTTTTCAACACGGGTCCACACATCACCTGTTCATAGTCAATGGCGGGATGTGAATTAATCTCACAAAGTTTCATCCCGTCTTCGGTGATGATGATGTCAAGTCCCATATAATCCAAAGAAGAAACGTGTTGACATAATGCGTTAATCTTGTCACGCACCAATGACCAATTGGGAAGCCCATTATCTTTCCAGACGATTCCCGTATCAGGATGCTTATCAAGTAACCATTTCCCATCAGGTGTAAAGCGCTTGTAACGGATACAGAAATCTTTGTATTTACCTGTTTCAAAATCAAATCCCACTCCGACACCACCTGAAGACAGATTGCTTGCCCCACCATTGATAGAAGTTCCAAAACGGGCATAGGACACTGCACATGACCATGAAGTAAGCGCATAACGGTCTTCGGTATGATTCTTACACATGATTACTCGCAATGTACACTCACTATCTGGCCAAACTGCCGCCAATTCATGATGTTGATGACAGTATTCAGTAATGATATAATTACGCATTGTATCCCTGATTTCCTCAAAACGCGCCATATCGATTGGTTTGTTGTTTTCATAAATTCCATCATCGCGCAGTTCCATCTTAATGAAGCCCAAACCACCACTTGTCCCTGAATTGGGCTTCATGGCAAGGATACGTTTTTTCTGAAGCAAATTCCACAAGAAATCCTTATCTTTGGGAATATCCGTAGGGCAATCCATCAAATAGGTAAAACGGCCACCACACAAGTCATTTTCGACATAAACGTAATAGGCCGGCATTGTATCCTCGCAACCATTACTGTTCAGCACATATTTCAACGTGGTCTTATCAAGCCATTTCAGAAAATGATTGTTCATCGGATGCAACATGAAATATTGAAAATCCGGAACATAATCACGATAATTCTCCTCTGTAAGTCCATATAACTCAATACGTCCAGGATAGAAGCCACGTTCTAAAGCCCAACGTTGTTTTTCTACATCAGCAACAGGAAATGCATTTTCATCATCTCTGAGCTTTTTCACAAACATACCAGCCCAACGATAGTCCATGCCAAGTGCACGAATCTTTTCTAATAAAACATCATAATCAGTCATAATGGATATAGTTTTAAAATGTTTACTAATTATAAGAATTGTTATTTGTTTAGTAGATAAGCAATTTTATGTTACTTACCAAATACTTCGTCAAGGATTTTCTTTGTATCGTTACCATAAAGAGGTCCATTGTTGAGTTGAAGCGAATCAATACCACCACGGCAGAGATTTGCCTCTATCAACACTGGCACTCCATCTTGCCTAATGGCAATGTCCCATGCAATAGAACGAAAATGGGCAATCATAGGATGCGCCTTCTTGATCAACTCAACTGCACCTTGGAAATTGGGAATTTCATATTCAGAGAACACGACTTTCGAAGTCGGATGACATTCCATTTTTTCGAATTTCTTATTATATCCATATTTGCGCAAATGGCCATTCGGTTGAATACCGCAAGTCAATCCTCCTGCACTATAATTGTCAAGCTTTGCGTCACCAGATCCCATACGAACCACTGCGGAATAAATCGTGGCATTGCCATCTTTACCAAGCACTGAATACATGCGAAGTGTATTCAATGAACTCGCATGAAGGCGAGCCATATCCTCATGTTGAATCAACTCTTCCTGGACAATAATGTCTGTTTTGTACTTTTTGGCAATGTCCAACACTTTTTGCATAGAAAACTGACCTTGTGGAATATAGGTAACCCCACTGCCACCCGAAGTGTTCTGAGCTTCTTTGACAAAACAACCTTTATCAATAGACAAGCGAAGGCCTTTCTTTAAATCATTGCCATCATAGAGTGGAAGGTTATCACCGTCCATCCAAATGCCATTCACCCTTTTAAGCAAGGTCTTCGGTTGAGGAATACCGTAAAACAATGCGGCATAATTGGTTTTATTGTCGTAAAACTTCGCGGCAAGAATATCATTAAAATAGGGATCAATATATCCGACATACAAATCCTGTGGAATGTATGAAGCGTGAAAAACACCGGAAACACCAGTAAAATAGCGATGAAAAACCAAAGAAGGTTTGGCGTATGGTTGATAGAATGACAATACTTCTTTTTCTTGTTCTTTTGTCAAGGCATTAGAAAAAGGTTTTTTCTTGAAGTCATTTATTCTTTTTTTCATCCCAGACACTTTATGTGTCCACCGACAAAAGTCAAACAGCTTTTCTTCAAACTTTTCTTTGTACCCCATAAATAGTAATTTAATTAGTTTTGAATTTTTTTCTAAACTAAAAACAAATCCTTTTCCTACAGCTCCGCCCCGTCAGTCACATTCTGTGATGACAAAGGGCTGGTTACCTTTATCTTAAGGCAAAACCCAAGACAAGGTATTTTGTGTGCAAAGATAGGAAAATTATTCCATTTTCTAATAAAACTTAGGTATTTCCCATCATTTTCCGCCACTTGAGGTAGCCGAACACCGCGATGACGACATACAAGGCATAAAGGCTGGCCTTAAAAGGAATGTCCTTATAGAAATAGAGCGCACAAGTTACAATATCGACTACAATCCATACAAACCACTGTTCCAAATACTTGCGCGCCAAGGCCCAGATGCCTACAATGCTCAAAGAGGTGGTGAAGGCGTCGAGAACGGGGACAGTTGAGTTTGTTAACCGCGACAGCAAGAAATAAATGGCTGCCCATACCGCAGCAGCAACACCCATCCATATCAAGACCATACGCTTGGGCATGTGACGGATGGGCAAATCCTTGGCTTTCTGCTTGTGACGCATCCAGGCAATGAAGCCGTAGACGGTCATGGCCAGGTAGTAAAACTCCATGCCGCAGTCGGCATAGAGGCCTTTCTGGTAGTATAAGACGATGCCAAGGCTCTGCATCACGAAGCCGACAACCCACATCCAGACGCTGGCCTTGTATTCCAGGAGGATATAGGCGAGGCCAAGGGCCGTGGTAGTGATGTCGAGCCAATGGGCGGAGAGAAATTCCATAATTGAGTGTGTCGTGTAGTGTTGGAGATCGCGGGTCTGACGCCCGCGATGAGAGGTTTGGGGCGTAAGTATGTCGTTTAAGGTGGGGTTTAGGGAAAGGGATACCCGAAAACAACGCTTATTTTAAGTGACCCTAAACGGGAGACCCTCATGGCGGGCTTGACCCGCCATCCCTCACGCTTAGGGCCATCTCCTCCGCCAAAGCCACAAATCCCTTCACATCCATTTCCTTCAAAAAAATCAGACCATGGGTAGCGCGGATGAGTGGGTGGGCGTTCTCGTAGAAGAAGTCCTTCCCGAGGATGAACTGCACGTCCTTGTAGTTCTTCACCCAGATCTGCTCCGCCAGCTCGCTAAAAGGGCCATCAAAGTCCGGATTGGGAAACTCTGCCTTATATTGGGTCAGGTAGCTATCCTTGAAAGCTTTCTCAAAGACTGCAAAAGCATTGAGCGACACGGGCACATAGATGTTGGCCTCGGCAGGATGGAAGGTCGACCATACATTGCGATAACCAATAATCCTCAAGTCCTTGAGATCGGCCTCGGCATTCCACAACCTGACGGCCTCTGCAATGCTCTGCATGACCTTGTAGTGCGTATTGGGGCCCTGTCCCTCCGAGTCGATGGCCACGGTGATGACGGTGGGCTTGATGGCACGTAATTGATTGAGGATGGGTTCAACATCGCGTTGACGGTTGGGTGACCATACTTTAGGAGATTGCGGATCGGAGTCCGCAATGACTCCAAAAGAAGAATCATTATACAATCCTAATCTTAGATGATGGATATGGTCTAAGGCCGTACCGGCATAGGCCCAAACGAGTTCCTCTTCAAATTCCCGAATTTCACCTTTAAGTTTCTGTATCTCAGCACTATTTGGCTTGCTTTTCTTGAGATTCTCTATCTCCATCTTGAAGCATGTCTCGATGTCGTCAACGCTTTTCAGCCCCCAAAGCCCCACGGCGTCGCGAAGGATGCGGTGGCAGAAGCCACGTCGCATCTCATCAGGATTCCTCCGAGCGACATTGTCAAGGTAATGGTGGATGTCCTTCACCTGCTTGAAACGGTAACCTCGATCAAAAAAGTCGGGATACTTCACCATCTGGATACGCCCCTGATGGAGGTAGTCCAAAGTGTCTTCCATGGCCTTCTGCAAAAAGGCATCGGTGACAGAGTGATAGCCCGAGGTCATGATGGCAAAATGCACCTGGTTCTTGGGCGAGCGCAGCTGCCTATTGATGAAGGGCATGAGTCCCAACATAATGTCATCATGATGCGGACCGGTATGGTAGATGACTTCGTTCTCGAAAGGCTTGATGCCGCGCCAAAGCTTGGCTTCCACGTCATGGATGACCTGTTGCACAGTGTCGAGGCTGAGGTCAGGGATGCGCGCACAGCGTGGGTCGTTGCGTAGGTCTTCGAGCGTCAGCTTATGGGCGTAACGGTCTAGGGTCTTGCAGAGGCCGAGCACAGCATGTTCGGTCTTCTCAAAGGTCCAAGGACCGTCAAAATATGATGGATCGGTTTTGTTGAACATAGTTATTTTGTTCGATGGAGATTCCCGCTGTGCGGGAATGGAGCTCGTGTATAGTTCATATTGCGGCGGCTGTAGGAACCTACAACTCACAAACACCTCTTGCCGCCGCTGTATAACACCGCGACCACACTCCATTCCCCGGAGGGGAATCCCATTTTCATCAATCCCGCTTAAAGATATCCCTTGTATACACCTTCTCCTTCACGTCGTCTAACACGCTATCGTATCTATTGGCAATGATTGCCTGGCTCTGTGCCTTGAAGCGGGAAAGGTCATTGACCACCAAATAGCCGAAAAACGTCGTCCCGTCGGGCAGGGTCGGCTCGTAAATGATGACCTCTGCACCCTTGGCCTTGATACGTTTCATCACACCTTGGATGCTGCTTTGCCGAAAGTTGTCACTATTCGACTTCATCGTCAGCCTAAACACCCCTATGACACAATGCTTCTCTTGTGCGGCATTATATTGCCCTTGGTCATAATAATCGTAATAGCCTGCTTTCTTCAGCACTTGATCGGCGATGAAGTCTTTGCGGGTGCGGTTGCTCTCCACAATAGCGCTCATCATGTTTTGCGGCACGTTCTCATAATTGGCCAAAAGTTGTTTGGTATCCTTAGGCAAACAGTAACCACCATAGCCGAAGGAAGGATTGTTGTAGTGTGTGCCAATGCGAGGATCGAGACAGATGCCCTCGATGATGGCCTGCGGGTCGAGACCTTTAACCTCAGCATAAGTGTCCAACTCATTGAAATAGCTCACGCGCAAAGCAAGATAGGTATTGGCAAAGAGCTTCACTGCCTCAGCCTCTTTCATACCCATGAAGAGCACGGGTACGTCTTTCTTGATGGCACCCTGCTGGAGCAGCGAGGCGAAAAGCCTAGCTTTTTCTTCCATATCGACACTTACTAGCTTCATGATAGCTTTGTTTTCAAAGTCATAGCCTTCTATCGGCTTGGGATAGCCAACAATGATGCGGCTAGGATAGAGGTTGTCATACAAAGCCTTGCTCTCGCGCAAAAACTCAGGCGAAAAGAGCAAGTTGAACTGCTTCACGCCCTTGGCAGCGTATTTCACATAAAGACTACGAGAGTAACCCACCGGGATGGTGCTCTTAATGACCATCACGGCGTCAGGATTGACTGAGAGCACTAGATCAATGACCTCTTCCACGTGGCTCGTGTCGAAGAAGTTTTTCTGAGGGTCATAGTTGGTGGGCGCAGCGATTACAACAAACTCAGCATCTTTGTACGCCGACGCACCATCAAGTGTCGCAGTAAGGTCCAAGTCTTTCTCAGCCAAGTATTTCTCAATGTATTCGTCCTGAATAGGCGACTTCCTTTGGTTGATAAGGTCGACCTTTTCGGGGATGACATCCACGGCTGTGACGTGGTTGTGTTGTGCCAAGAGAGTGGCTATGCTCAAGCCCACGTAGCCAGTGCCTGCTACTGCGATGTTCATTTTTGTATTGTGTTGGTAGAGACGCGATTAATCGCGTCTCTACATGGTTGATTATAATCTTCCGTCAATAATATCACGAGGCAAAATGCCTTTCACGTCGTAGATGACACCTCCGTCCTTCACAAAGGTCTTCACGTTCATATCAAGGAACTCTTTGTGCGCCACGGCAAGAATGACAGCATCAAATTGCGTCGTGGGCAACTCGTTGGTGATCACCACGCCGTACTCTTGAAACACATGCTCGGCATTGGCCCAAGGGTCGTAGACTGTGATGTTGGGCGTGTACTCCCGCAGGGTGTTATAGATGTCGACAACCTTGGTGTTGCGGATGTCGGGACAGTTTTCCTTGAAAGTAACGCCAAGAATAAGCATCCTGGCATTTTTCACCAGCACGCCCTTCTTGTTCATGCACTTGATGGTCTGGTTGGCTACATAGGCACCCATACCGTCGTTCAACCTTCTCGAAGCACGCATGATGCGGGGCAGTACGCCATAGACCTGTGCCTTCTGGATGAGGTAGTACGGATCCACTGATATGCAATGGCCGCCAACGAGACCAGGGCTGAGTTTGATGAAGTTCCACTTGCTGGAGGCCGCCTCGATGACGTCGTGTGTATCGATGCCCATGGCATTGAAAATCTTGGCCAACTCGTTCATGAAGGCGATGTTAACGTCACGTTGCGAGTTCTCAATAATCTTGGAGGCCTCGGCCACTTTGATGCTTGGTGCCTTATGGGTACCGTTGACGAGGACGGTGTTATAAACGCTGTCGACGTAGTCGGCAATTTCAGGAGTGCTTCCAGAAGTCACCTTTTTAATCTTTTCCACGGTATGTTGCTTGTCACCTGGGTTGATGCGTTCGGGGCTGTAGCCGGCATAAAAGTCGACGTTGAACTTCAGTCCGCTGACGCGTTCCACTACAGGCAGGCACTCCTCCTCGGTCACACCAGGATACACCGTTGACTCATACACCACCACATCACCTTTGCTGATGACCTTACCGACCGTCTCGGAGGCGCCCCAAAGGGGACGCAGATCAGCACGGTTGTCGACATCGACAGGGGTGGGCACGGCAACGACATAGAAGTTGCACTTCTTGATTTCTTCGAGATCAGTGGTACAGCGGAAGCCATGGTTTTTGATGGCATCCTGCAGCAACTCGTCGCTAACTTCGAGGGTAGCATCATGGCCGGTCATGAGGGCATCAACACGACATTGGTTCATGTCGAAGCCAATGGTCTCAAACTTGGTTGAGAATAAGCGTGCCAATGGCAAACCAACGTAACCTAAACCTATGACGCAGATTTTAGTTTCTTTCATTGAATATTGAATATATGTGTTTGTCTTTGTTTTCAGGTTTAAAAGGCTTCAGGAAGCATGTCATCCCCGCGCAAGCTTGTGCGTCGGCTTGGGATCTATGCTTTCTGAAGCCGTCACACAAAGGCTTTACTGCTTTGCGCCGCCTCCCATAGATTCCATGCTCGCCTACCTGCCAACGCAGGAATGACATGGGAGGCTAGTTTTTACTTCCATCCGAAGGGATGCCCACTCAGCGGGAGCTTTGCCAAGGGATGGTAATCGCCGATGAGACCGATGGGCTTGGCATTGCGAATTTCATACACGATGTCGATGCAGGGTCGGGCTTCTTCTATTCTGAAGCCACGACCCGACAAAATCTCCTCGTAGCTCTTGGTGTGCAGCTCGGTGAAGCCTTGGCTGAACTCAAACTCTTCGCCATCAATCATGATGGTGCGGTAGGTGCGCTTCTCCCCTTCCACGGCATTGGGTGGCAGGGTGTCGCCATTGATGCTGAGAAAATAACGCACACGGGCGCGTTTCAGCTCAAGATAACCCGCCACACGGTCATGGGAGGCCACATGCACGATGTTTTTCTGCACGTCGCCAAAAATCCAACTCAGCATGTCGTAGAAATGAACACCAATGTTGGTGGCTACTCCTCCGCTCTTGTTGATGTCGCCTTTCCATGAGGCATAGTACCAATAACCTCGTGAAGTGATGTAAGTCAGATCTATGTCATAAATCTTGTCCTTGGGGCCCTCATCGATTTTTTTCTTCAAGGCTTGGATTTTGTCGTGAAGACGTAGTTGTAATATAGTGTACGCCTTATGACCTTGACGTTCCTCCACCTTCTGCAAGGCATCGATGTTCCAAGGGTTGAGCACAAGGGGTTTCTCGCAGATGACATCGGCACCAAGACGCAGGCCATAGCGTGTGTGGGCATCATGCAGGTAGTTGGGTGTGCAGATGCTTACATAATCTATGTTAGTCCCGCTGTCACGTAACTTGGTATTGTGTCGGTCGAAGAGCTCCTGTTCAGTAAAAAAGGAAGCCTTGGGAAAGTAGCTGTCCATGATACCTACGCTGTCGTTCTTATCGTAAGCGGAAACAAGCGTGTTACCTGTGTCTTTGATGGCTTTGAGGTGGCGCGGGGCGATGTAGCCGCCAACGCCGATTATCGCGAAGTTTTTCATTTTTGTTTGGCTTCTGGCCTCTGGCTTTTGGCTTCTAGCCGCTTCAACTAAGCATAGACTTTTATTTCTTTTTGCAGCTTTCTACAGCCAACAGCCATGAGTCCAAGTTATTTTTCTCCTACTATTGTTGCTATAAACGATCCTATTCTTTTTTGAAGACTCATAATACTTTCATCGGTAGTTTCAAACAATTCAACCGAAATGTATTTTCTTCTTTTTGCTATGATAAGTTGTGTTTCCAACTCGTATGCAGAACCTAAAGCAATATCAAGAAAATGAGCAAATTCTGCTTCCGATCTTCTCCCCGCTCCTTCCGCTATGTTTGAAGGAATAGAAACAACGGCTCTTTCCATTTGACTTCCTAATTGATAGAGTTCATTCTTTGGAAAGCTCTCACAAATATCATAGATAACATCTGTCAATTCAATGGAATCAATCCATATCTCGTAATTCTTAAAGTTTCTCATAACCTAAATTGTTTTTTATTACACATTGTTTCAGGCTTGGCTTCTGACCTCAAAACAACGTTCAAGCTGCCAGAGGCCAGAAGCCAATAGCTATTACAAATTATTCTTTTCTATATCCTTAAAATACTTCACAGTACCGTAGGTCATTTCATCGCAGGCGGCATCGTCGCATACAATGATGCCTTTCGGATGCATCTGCAGCACACTAACGGTCCACATTTGGCTGACAGCACCCTCGATGGCATGTGCCAAAGCGCGGGCCTTGCCATGCCCATTGGCCAGAATCATCACCTCACGGCTGTCCATGACAGTACCCACACCAACAGTGAGGGCAGTCTTCGGAACCTTGTTGATATCGTTCTCGAAAAAGCGAGAGTTGGCGATGATGGTGTCGGTGGTAAGGGTCTTTACACGAGTACGTGAGGTCAGACTGCTACCTGGTTCGTTGAAGGCAATGTGACCATCCGGACCGATGCCACCCATGAAGAGGTCGATGCCACCGTAACTCTTGATCTTGGCTTCATAACGGGCGCATTCGGCTTCAAGGTCTTCGGCGTTGCCGTTCAGAATGTTGACGTTCTCTTTCTTGATGTCGATGTGCTTGAAGAAGTTATTCCACATGAAGCTATGGTAACTCTCTGGGTGGTCTTCAGGGATGCGAACATATTCGTCCATGTTGAAAGTGACCACGTTCTTGAAAGAGACCTCGCCTTTCTTGTAAAGACGTACTAATTCCTTATAGGTACCAATGGGTGTGGAGCCTGTGGGCAGACCCAAGATAAAAGGTTTCTTGGCAGTAGGCTTAAAAGCCTTAATACGTTCCACTATATGATTGGCAGCCCAACGTGACATGGCGTCGTAGTTTTTTTCGATAATGACTCTCATTGTATATAGTTTTTAGTTGTTAAGTTATTCAGTTGTTCAGTGGCTACTGGCTCTTGGCTACTGGCTACTGGCAGTTCCATGCAAAGGGAGGGACTTCCCTTCTGATGAGGCTGCCAGAGGCCAGAAGCCAGAAGCCAGAGGCCCATTAATGGGTTTTTCTGTATTTTTGAATTAATGCAATGAATTCCTCTGTTTCCTTGCGGATTTCCTTGACAAAGCCCACATCATCAATGCTGCCGATGACAGCTAGTTTCTCTGCCTCATTGCGGAAAGTGGCATTACGAAATTCATTTTCGTAGTCTTTTTTACGGCTTTCGTATACCTGATTACAGATGTAATGTTGGATACGGGCCGCCTTTTCCAGGTTTTCATGCCACATCTCTTCGGTAAGTGCATCGGCATCATCCTTATACAGGAACATTAGCGCAAAGTAAGCGTGATGCAGCTTTTCCAATTGATAGTTTTCCCATAACTCATCATAACGGTGGTGTATTTCATCCCAGGTATTTAAGACACCGTCCCGGATGTCAGCACGCAGTTGTTCAACATTTTCCTCAGGCATAGTCTGACCACCAAGGTTAATCCATTTGCGGAGGCGTTTACCCCTCATGTGGTTGACGATGGTTTCCATGTCGGTGTCGGGATGGGCTTCAAGATAATGCATCAATGTGGAAACGGCATAGTAGACGATCATATCGCCATAGGCATGATATGCCTCCAAAGGTTTGAGGATACGTACCTTGCGTTTGCCTTTCTCTATATGTTCACCGAAAACCTCTAACGATTTCACGGTTTCGGATTCGTTGTCAAGAAGGTTCTTCCCGCATTCACGCAAATCGTAGTATTCGTATTGCTCTGGGACTTCGCCTTTTTTGCGAAGGTAGGCTTTGGCGACCCAGACTTCAAGCAACTTACGACCTTCTATGATTTCTTCAACAGTGTCGGGGGCAAGGGTTTCGAACTCAATGTTTTGGATCTTACGTTTACGTTTGTCGCGTTTTTGGTATTTCGAGGTATTGCGGGCGAGTGCGTACATGTTGTACATCCACCAATAAGCGGGCATTACCTCTAATTCGTTCTTGGTCGTGTTGTTGTTGACCAAGCAGAAAGGCAACATAATGTTGAGCTCGCTTGGATAGTCAGCTTTGGAAAGCAAAGTGAACGAAGCAAACTTCGACGAATGTTTCACGCTTGAGCAAAGGCCAGGCCAGAAGCCGCGTGAGGCCACAATCTCGCCATCGGTAGCACGACTATTGTGGTTGGATCCAATAGTGGCACCGGCAGCCATGTTGCTCTGTCCCATCACACAAGCTGAGATAAGGAAGGAGTTGTTGTGGTGCTGCTCGTGCGAAGGGAAGATGAGGTTATTCAACACTTCACAGCAAGAGATGGTGGAGTTGTCGCCCAACACAGAGTTGATCAGGCGGGCTCCATATTTCAAGTTACAGTTGTCACCCAACACGAAACGGGTGGCCGTCACCGAGTAAAAAATGCGACAGCCATAACCTGTCACACCGTTAACAAGGATAACACCTTCGCCAATTTGCGAGGGTTCCCCCTCTGACGAGTTGATGGTTATGTTTTTCAGCTTGCTTGCCCCTTTGATATAGCAATGCGGTCCCACCTTGGCATCTTTCAGAATCCAACAATTCTTGATGACACACGACTCTCCGATGGTGCCATAGTAACCACGATGAATGTCAACGCTAGCTTGGGTGATTTCCTTAAGGCGTTCTTGCAATTTGGTGTCATCGGTGTATTTGGCCCAAAGATAGGCATCGGCGGTAATCATGCCATCAAAAGGCAATATTCGGCGTGTGCCGATTTCGTTCATCACCTCCAGCCACACACGTACATCTTCTGGTTCTCCCTCCTTGATGGTGCCATTGCCGAATTTGGAGTGGTCAGTAGTCGAAATCTCTTGGATGTTGAAAAGGATGCTCCTATCTCCAATGATATAATTGGACATATAATGAACGTCGTGGATAGCAACATCATCGCCTATGTCGCACGACATGATACTGCTGTCGGTGATACCAATAGGAACACGTAAATCATGGTATTGCAACACTTTACGTGTCACACGGCCAATACGTACCATACCAAAGAAATGGTTGTTACGTACCATATTGGTATCAAATTCGTCAGTGACCCAGATGTCGTCCCAGTTGGTGGCGGTGTTGCTGTTTTTTACCAAGCGTTCGATTTCGTCCGAATGCAAGTGACGCCAACCACCGGCAGGTTTTTTCACCTGCTGGTTTCGGTAGTAGTACTCGTCATGACCATCGTGTAAGTACTTCTCGTCGATGAAGTTCTTATAGATCCGGTCATAGTCAATAATAGTTACTTTGTCCATTTATCTGTTTTTATACATGTCGTCGTAATACTTCTGATAGTCCCCGCTTGTCACATTGTCCATCCACTCCTGATTGTCCAAATACCAGCGAACTGTCTTCTCGATGCCTTCCTCAAACTGCAAACTCGGCTCCCAACCCAATTCTTTTTGAAGTTTGGTTGAATCGATGGCATAACGCATATCATGACCAGCGCGATCGGTGACGTAGGTGATAAGGTTCATGTCTTCTCCTTCCTCGCGTCCGAGCAAACGGTCCACCGTTTTGATGAGCACCTTGATGAGATCAATGTTCTTCCATTCGTTGAAACCGCCAATGTTGTAGGTTTCGGCCACCTTACCTTTGTGGAAGATGAGGTCGATGGCGCGAGCATGGTCTTCCACATAGAGCCAATCGCGTACATTCTCGCCCTTACCATAAACAGGAAGCGGCTTGCGGTGGCGGATGTTATTGATGAACAAGGGAATCAGCTTCTCGGGAAACTGGTATGGGCCGTAGTTGTTTGAACAATTCGTCACAATAGTCGGCAAGCCATAAGTATCATGAAATGCCCTAACGAAATGGTCGCTGCTGGCTTTAGCGGCGCTATATGGGCTATGAGGTTGGTATTTTAGGTCTTCTGTAAAGAACTTGTTGCCGTAGGCGAGGTGGTGTTGGCCACTGCTGGCCTTGGTACTGAATGGTGGCTCGACGCCTTGGGGGTCGGTCAGCTCCAAGGCGCCATAGACCTCGTCGGTGCTGATGTGATAGAACCTATGTTGTAAAGACGGTGCGTGTACCGTCTCTACAGGGGTTTGTTCCCAATACAACTTTGCAGCTTGCAGCAGACTTAGCGTCCCCATCACATTGGTCTGGGCAAAGGTGAACGGATCCTTGATGGAACGGTCCACATGGCTCTCTGCAGCAAGGTGGATGATGCCATCAACGTGTTCGTCCTGCATCAGCTTATAGACGCCCTCGAAGTTGCAGATGTCCATCTTGACAAAGCGATAGTTTGGCTTGTCCTCGATATCTTTAAGGTTGGCAAGGTTGCCGGCATAGGTCAATTTGTCAAGGTTGATGATCTTGTATTCAGGATATTTGTTGACGAACAAGCGAACGACGTGATTGCCGATGAAGCCGGCGCCGCCGGTGATGATGATGGATCTTTTATATGTCATGATTGTATGATGCTTTTGTTTGGTTTGTCGTGTTGCTCGGGAGATTGCGGGTCTGGCGCCCGCAATGAGGGCTTAAGGGGTAGTGTGTCGTAAATGTGCTGTTTATGGGAAATACCCTAAGGCTAGCTATACGAGACACCCTAAGCGGAAAACCCTCATTGCGGGCTTGACCCGCAAACTCCCACGCTTTGGTACTACTTCCTATTCGGGTGCGTCAACGTATCAGAAGTGATCTCTGACTTGTATTCGTCGATGACCTTCAAAAGGTACTGTCCGTATTGGTTCTTCAGCATGGGCTTGGCCAACTCGCGCATCTTTTCCTCAGTGATCCAGCCGTTGCGGTAAGCGATGCCTTCCAAGCAAGCAATCTTCAAGCCTTGGCGTTTCTCGATAACCTCGACAAAAGTGGAGGCCTCCGAGAGGCTATCGTGAGTTCCGGTATCAAGCCAAGCGAAACCGCGACCAAATACCTGCACTTTCAACTCGCCGTCTTCCAAAAAGCGTTGATTCACCGAGGTAATCTCAAGTTCTCCGCGTGCCGATGGCTTGATGTTCTTGGCCACGTCGACGACCTTGTTGGGATAGAAGTAGAGTCCCACCACAGCATAGTTGCTCTTAGGTTCCTTGGGCTTCTCTTCAATGCTGAGGCAGTTGCCTTGACGGTCGAATTCGGCCACACCATATCTTTCGGGGTCGCTAACCCAATATCCAAACACGGTGGCTTTCTTATTCTCTTCAGCGTCCTTCACGGCGTTGCGAAGCAAGCCTGTGAAACCGCTACCATAGAAGATATTGTCGCCCAATACGAGGCAAGCGCAATCATCGCCGATGAACTTCTCACCGATGATGAAAGCCTGGGCAAGACCATCAGGAGAGGGCTGTTCGGCATATTCGAAGTGCACACCGTAGTCAGAGCCGTCGCCCAACAAACGTTGGAAGCCTGGCAGATCGTATGGCGTGCTGATAATAAGGATGTCACGAATGCCAGCAAGCATTAAGGCCGAGATAGGATAATATACCATCGGCTTATCATAAATAGGAAGCAACTGTTTGCTTACACCTTTAGTAATTGGGTATAACCTGGTGCCAGAACCTCCGGCGAGGACTATTCCTTTCATATTTCTTTGTTTATATTGTCACTAACATTTGACTGCGAAACTTCAATGGCAAGCGACTGAGAGCCGTTTGTTTTGAGAAACATAGTTTATGCTTGGTTTTGAGTGTTTTGTGAAAAAATCAATATCCATCAGGGTTGTTTCGCTGCCAGTTCCATGAATCGCGGCACATCTCCTCGAGGCCATATTGTGCCTTCCAACCCAATTCGCGTTGCGCCTTAGCGGGATTGGAATAGCAGGTGGCAATGTCGCCTGCGCGGCGCGGCTTGATACTATAGGAAATCTTTATGCCGTTGACCTTCTCGAAGGTCTTCACCACATCAAGCACCGAGTAGCCTTGGCCCGTGCCGAGGTTATAAATGGCGATGCCGCAGTTTCTCTCGATCGCCTGCAAGGCCGCCACATGACCGCGTGCCAAGTCGACGACATGGATGTAGTCGCGGACACCCGTGCCATCAGGCGTGGGATAGTCGTTGCCGAAGATGCCCAACTCTGGGCGTTTGCCCACAGCCACCTGGGTGACGTATGGCATCAGGTTGTTCGGGATACCATTAGGATTCTCCCCTATCTTGCCACTCGGGTGGGCGCCAATAGGGTTGAAATAGCGCAACAGGACGATGTTCCATTCCTTGTCGGCCTTCTGCATGTCCATCATTATCTCTTCGAGCATGCTCTTGGTATGTCCGTATGGGTTAGTGCAATGACCTTTTGGGCATTCCTCCGTGATGGGGATGATGGTCGGATCGCCATAGACGGTCGCCGACGACGAAAAGATGATATTCTTACAGCCATGCTGACGCATCACATCGAGAAGGGTCAGCGTGCCGCCAATGTTGTTTTCGTAGTACTCCCAGGGCTTCTCTACACTCTCACCCACGGCCTTTAGTCCAGCGAAGTGGATGCAGGCATCGAAATGATGGGCTTCCATGACGCGGTTGAGGCCTTTGCGGTCGCGGATATCGACTTCATAGAAAGGGATTTGCTTTCCCGTCAATTCCTCCACCCGACTGAGCGATTTGGGGTTGCTGTTGCTGAGATTATCAATGACTACGGTCTCATGGCCTGCAGCGTTCAATTCAACTAAAGTATGACTGCCGATGAAACCGGCGCCACCAGTGACTAGGATGTTCATATGATTAAAACACTGTTTTTTGTTTGTATTAGTGTGTCTCTAGTGTTGGAGATCGCGGGTCTGGCACCCGCGATGAGGGGTTTGGGGTAGAGTGTGTCGTGTAGTGTCAGAAAGAGAGGGTCTGAGGCCCGCGATGAGGCCAAGGGGCGGGAGTGTGTGTCGTTTAGGGTTAGGAGTATGAAGAGGATACCCGATAATAGTACTTTTTAAGAGAGACCCACAGCGGGAATTCTCATGGCGGGCGAAGACCCGCCATCTCTTACGCTTAGGGTGTCTCTATCATTCTAATCTCTTCTTGATTAAGCTCATACAAAGAAAAAACCAACTCGTTGATTTCGTCTTCAGCACTAATGTCACCGCTCAAAGCCCGGTCGACCAAAGCCGTCAGTTCTTTGTCCTGTTTAGGTGTAATCTTCGGAAAAGGCAAAGCCGAAAGGTTGCCCTTAAGAATCTTGATGTCGTTGAAGCGTTTGGCGTATAAGAAGTTGAACAACGCCGAGTTCAAGAAGGCAAGCACCGTCTTGATGCTCATGCCGTCAACCTTGGGGATAAGGATGTTGGCACTGTTGAGGAAGAGGCGTTGCTTGTCGTCATAGGTGAAACAAAGGCTACTTGAGACGAACTTATACACCAGCTTCTCCTTGGCGCGGTAAAACTCGTCTTTGGCGCATTGCTGGAAGTCGACGCGGTTGTATTTGATGTAACGGCTTGCTTTCTTCAGGCCGTAAGGGCGAATGTCCTTGCCTGTGAAGATGGGTTCCAGACCCTTGCGGGGTCTGTCTTTCAGCACCTTGGCATTGTTGCCCGTGATGATCCCCAGTGCCCATTGGCTGTGTGTGAGGTCGTCGTGGCGCATCCGTTCCGCTTTGTCAAGGATGGCCTCGGTGCGGTCGTTGAGCAAGGGGATGGCGCAGAAGTCATCGTCTTGTACTTGCCAAATCTTTCGGATAACCTCATTGTGGGCAGTCTTGACGATATAACTCTGCTTCCCATTCATTGTCTTATTCTGGACCTTCATACTGATGAAGTCGGTAAACACCCCTTTGAAGCGTTCATGGTAGCATTTAATGACGTCCAAACAAGTTCTATTAGCAATGAAATGACGGAAATCGGAATGCACCTTAATTTTCAACACCGAAGTAGGCATCAGAAAATGCAAAACCCCATCGTTGTTCAAGTAATTGAAGGACTCTGTAAAGAAAAGGGTCGACTGCTCATGAGAAGCGATGACCTCAGAGTTATGGTGTTTCCGTTTTTCGCTGCCCCATGGCGGATTGGTGATAATATAATCAAACTTAAGACCTGCCAAAGCTGAAGCCGCGTGCAGAAGAAAGTCCAACTGATAAATATGAGGATAAACCTCTGATTCGTTGAACTTGACCATGAGGTTGGCCTTGGCGATCATCACAGCGAGCGGGTCGTTGTCGATTCCATAAAGCTGCTCAAGACGGGCGCCTTGAACCTTCATCAAGAAGATGCCACTGCCGCAGCAAGGGTCTAGAAAACGTTGGGGCCCAAACAATTCCACATCCGACAACATCTCGTCGACGATAACAGGGCTGGTATAATACAAGCCCGTTAGGATGCGATGGCCCTCGGCTGTCAGTGACTGATATACAAAACCAATCCAGTCATCGAAACGGTTTTTTAGAATCTGTCTAGGCACTTCAAGGTTGAGACGTTGATAGCTCTTATACTCCTCAAAAAACCGTTTAACATTGGCCTCGTTTACCTTGTTGTGCTCAACTTTCAAAGCGCAAAGGCTGAAAATGAGGTCGTTAATGGGATAGTTCTGTTGCCTTAACTCTTCCACAAAACGAGGTAGACTTCCAGCCATGACATAACTGTCAGGAACGATGGTCTTCTGCGACCGACTTTTGTTTGCCCTACGCGTTAGACGGTCGTTGCCACTGTTTTTTAGCTTATCCCAATTTCTTTTTGTTGCTTTTGATATAAAAACCGTAGTTTCAGTCATGATACAGCTCCGCCTCCTAAGTCCCATCAAGCTTACTTAATGAACTCTATTTCAATCATATACAAAAATGCCTAATAAGGCATATTAATTTTGCAAATATAAGGTTTTCTACGGTTTTACAACTCATTTATTATAAAAAATAATAAAAGTAAGAAAAGGGCCTATTTACACACGTTTTTTGCCTATTTTTGCCTCATTAAAAATGACAAAAATGATACTTTGTTTGGAAACGGCTACATCGGTTTGTTCGGTCGCACTCAACTCGGCCTGTTGCACCTTGGCTATGCGCGAAACAGAGGGACAAAACGCTCATTCTGAAAAAATTACCAACTTCATCCACGAAGTGATGGAAGAGGCCAAAATCGACTATCCGCAACTGGACGCCGTGGCGGTGAGCCAAGGTCCAGGCTCTTACACGGGTCTGCGCATCGGGGTGAGCACCGCGAAAGGCATCTGCTATGCTGCCGACCTCCCGCTGATGTCCATAGACACACTTGAAGCCATGGCCTATGGCATGAAGGACAAGCTTGGCAGCCAAATCGGTCTTGATGACCTGCTCATCCCCATGATTGACGCGCGCCGCATGGAAGTGTATGCCTCTGTCTTCGACGCCAACTTGAACAAAATCAACGACACGGCTGCCTTGGTCATCGACGAGAATTCGTTCGAGGACTTGAGAAAAAACCATCGGCTCTGGCTCTTCGGTGACGGTGCGCCAAAGCTGAGCAAACTTTTTGAAAACCAACCAAATATCCATATCATCGACGGCTTCAAGCCCTCTGCAGCTTATATGAAAGTCTTGGCGGAACGGGCTTTGCAGCAACAGCAGTTTGTCGATGTGGCGTATTTCGAGCCGTTTTATTTGAAGGATTTCATTGCGGGCAAGCCGCATGTGAAGGGACTTTAATAGCCTCTGGCTACTGGCCTCTAGCCACTGGCTGATCCACTCCCCACGGCCTCATTGCGGGCGAAGCCTCATTCCGCGAAAGTGGAACGCAATCTCCTAAAGGGGAGGGGATCTTGCCAGCAGCCAGAGGCAAAAAACAAAACAATATGAAAAAACGAATACTTATCACATTACTACTGTTAGCAGGTCTCACTGCTTCTGCGCAGGTTCAACATCTCTTTGAGCATGACTACCCCGTCATTACTGATGAGAACCTTGAGATCCGTGCCATGATGGACTCCGTCTCCCTCGATAGCATCAAGGCCAATATCGAACACCTCTGTTCTTACCATAACCGCCGCTTCGACAGCCGTTATATTTATGAAGTACAAGACTGGTTGACAAGTCGTTACGGGCAGTTTGGCATGGACACAGTGATGCTGCACGACTTCAAAGTCCACAAGGAAGGATTCCCGGAAGAGACTGCCGACAACGTGCTTGCCGTGCAATGGGGAACCCGTACTCCAGAAGAGTTCGTCATCTGTGGGGCGCATTACGACTCGTGGAACGACGACGGCACCGACCCCGACACCATCCGCTCACCCGGTGCCGACGACAACGCCTCGGGCGTGGCTGGCATCCTTGAAACTGCCAGGATTTTAAGCAACTACACTTTCGACCGTACCATCATCTATGGCAACTGGAATGCTGAAGAAATCGGGCTCAAGGGCAGTGCCGCATACGCTGCCGACTGTGCTGAACAATTGATAGACATCGTGGGCTATTTTAATCTTGACATGACGGGTTACCTTGAAGAAGGCACCGACATCCATGTTCACTTGATGTTCACCACTCAAGATTCCCTCATCGGCAGATATGTATTCAACTTCAGCCATATCTACTTTCCAGAGATGCCCATCCGCCAAAACTGGTTGGCTTGGGGCGACAGCGACTACTCCTCCTTCAACCGCAACGGCTACCCCGCCGTGCATCCCTTCGAAGACGTGCATGCCAGCTCGCCTTTTATTCACTCACGACAGGATATCTTAGGCTTAAGCGTCAACAATTTGGATCAGTCGAAACGCTTCACCGAACTCAACCTCGGCTTGGTGGCGACCTTGGCGGGTCCCAACCATGACGGCGTCGCGGAGCACGAAACCCTCAACGTGGCGATGTTCCCCAACCCCGCACAAGGCGAAGTGACCCTCCTTTCCGACGACAACTTGTTGAACGTCAGCGTCTATAATCTATTGGGACAGCAAATCGAAACCCAGGATTTGAACAAGACGAGACAATACCAACTCCATACAAACGAGTTGGCCTCAGGTGTCTATGTGGTCAAAATCAAAACCGAAAAAGGAATGGTGGCCAAGCGGTTGGTCGTCAACTAATCCGCTTCCTCATCGTTGAGCAACCGCACTTCATAGCGCGAGGCTTTGTCATAGGTCTCCTGTAAAGCCTCGTCCATCTTCGTCACCGAGATCTGATTGTTATTCAATCCCTTGGTGTTCAGCATGTAATTGGTAAGCAAGGCATTTCGCCTATCCATCAGCCTTGCGATGATCGCCTTCGACTTTTCGTGATACACGGCGTAGGCCACTGAGGCGACGTCACGCTTCGACGACAACTTCTCGCGCTCCGAGAACTGCACTGCATAGTCACATAAGCCTTTGTCGTTCAACTTGATGGCTTGTATGGCTTCGTTGGTGAGGAAATCAATACCCGTCGAGTCAACCTCGGGATGCTGCGAGATGTAATAGTCGCGCTGCAACTGCAAGTTACACAGCCGCTGAAGGGTCTCTTTGTAGTTCACACACTGTTCAAATTCGACTGACAGGTCGGGGTGAAGACTGATGGTGGAGGCCACATCGTCAAGCATCGCGTATTCATCGGCGTTGAAATCGGGATGGAGTAGGTCGAAAGGCACGTATTGGACATCGTCGTCAGAAAAGAGACGAAAAGGCGTGGTCACCACCTTGACCAGCAGGTTACTGAGCACTTTTAGCAGGGCCTTGCCGTAAGAGAACTGCGGGTCGTTGAGATTACCCGAGATAGGCAGGTCGATGCTGACATTGTGGTCTTTGTCGGTGAGCAGGTAGATACCCAACCTCAACGGAATCTTGGGATATTGCGGCTCAAAATTCTTCATCTTCTTGCCCACCGTGGGCGAAGCCAGTTGTAACTTGTTGATGCCCTCAAGGTTGCCGTTGACAATCTTGTTTTGACTGCGGAATGAGAGTGTGCCGTCTTCAAGCGGAAAACCGAACATCTGCTGAACGTAAGGCGAGAAATCCGTCAGTTTCACGTTGCTCAGTATCAAAGTGAGGTCGTGGTTCTCCAACCCATGCACGTCGCCCTGCCATTGCATCCTGAGCTTACCCACATTGTTGAGCAAGGCATCCAGATGGACGGCGTTATCACCCGTCAGTGTGAAATTATTCGATGTGATGCTGATGTCGGAGATTTCATAAATGAAAGGATCGGGTAAGGTGTGGTCTTGGTATTCCAGGTTGATCTTGTCGACTTGTAGCTGCTTAATGCCTATGACGAGAGTTTCGCGATCCTGTACTTCCTCAATGGCCGATGCCACAGTGTCGATGACTTTCTCGAAGACCGTGGTGTCGCGATGATACACATGACCGAGGAAAAGGTCAAAGTTTGTGGTGCTATCCGCATTGACGATATAGGCGGTCCTAACGCCAGAGATCTTTAACCTGTCCAGATCCAAGACGTTCTGGTTCAAGTTGAAACGTCCAATATCGGTCCAGATGGAGTCGATGTGACCCAACCTGTAACCGCCATCGTCGCACAACGACAAATCGCTTAGCACGATGTCGCCGATCATGTCAAAGTCAAGGATATGCTCGGTGCGTCCTTCGGCAGAAAGGTCCAAGGAAAGCTGACCTTGCAGCGAGTCGACCGCAAGCGTCTGTTGCAAATAAGGCTCGATGATGTCGATGCCCAAGTCATTCACTTTCAAATTCACGAAATACTCTTCCGCATTCTCCGACAGTCGCAAGTCGGTATGCAGGGTGGCGCTGTCGGCCAGTATGAGGTCAAGGCCGACAGTGGTCTTCATGTCCGACAAGTCGATATAGGGCACATGGATGGCAATGTCGCGCAGGTTAAACTCGCTGCCGATGTCCAAGTCGGTATAGCGCAAAAAACTCTTATCAATCGTGATGTCGTTGAAAATCAGGCCGAAATTAGAAGGCTCAGAAGGTTCCTTGGGCTTGTCGGAGGCGAAGTGCTGCACCATGCTGTCGAAGTTGAACCATGTGCGGTTCTGCTGGATGTAGACCTTCAGCCCCGAAAGCAGGGCATGATTCACCCACAGACGGTTATCCAACAAGTCACGCAATTTGATGTTGGTATCGAAATGGTCGAAACTCACGAAGGGCGTGGCGCCATCGTCTTCGTACAGCGTCAAATCATTGATTTTCGCCGTCCCCGAAAATACGTTGACCCATAGCTTCCCTATGGTCAACTCGCGACCTATCAACTCTTTGTCGTGCTTTTCGACATACCACTTCGCTATGGGACCCGCAAAAACAAGCACCAATAGGAGTAACACTACGATTACTCCTAAGACAAGTAGCGTTATTTTCAGTCCCTTTTTCATCGATTTGTGACTATCCCAAGGCCTTCACGCCTGCATCGATGCGCTTGAGGGTCTCTTCCTTGCCCAAAAGCTCAAGGATCTCGCCGATGTGCGGGCCTTTACCGGCGCCCACCACCATCAAGCGGAGGCCGTTCATCACGAGACCCATGTTCAGCTCATTGGAGGTAATCCAATTGTTCAAGGTCTCATCAATGTTGGCCAAACTGAACGGCTCAATGCCCTTGATGACTTCCTTCACCTTGAGCATAGTCTCGGCGCTGTTCTCTTTCCAACGTTTCTTGACCGTGACAGGGTCGTATTCCGTGGGAGCCTCGAAGAAGAAGAAACTCTGGTCCCAGATTTCCTTCACGAAGTTGACTCTATCTTTCACTAGACCAGCGACTTTCACGGCGAAGTCGAGCGGGGCGTCAATGCCCTTTTCTTCTTTCAGCCAAGCCTGGTAGTCCTTGCCGACTTCCTCATTCGACTTGCGCATGAGCCACTCGTGGTTGAACCATTTGGTCTTCTCCACATTGAACTTGGCGCCGCTCTTGCTGCAACGCTCGAGCGAGAAAGCCTGGATGAGCTCGTCCATGGTGAAGATTTCCTGCTCAGTGCCAGGGTTCCAACCCAGCAGTGCCAACATGTTGATGAAGGCCTCAGGGTAGTAGCCCGACTGCTTGTAACCCATGGCCGTGTCGCCGGTCTTCGGGTCGACCCAATACATCGGGAAGACGGGGAAACCGAGACGGTCGCCGTCGCGTTTGCTGAGCTTGCCGTTGCCGTCGGGTTTGAGCAACAGGGGCAGGTGGGCAAACTGCGGTGCTTCCCATCCGAAGGCCTCGTAAAGCATGACGTGGAGCGGCATCGAAGGCAGCCATTCCTCGCCACGAATGACATGGCTGATCTGCATTAGGTGGTCATCGACGATGTTGGCCAGGTGGTAGGTCGGCATGCCGTCGCTCTTGAACAAGACCTTGTCGTCGAGCGTGTTGGTCTGCACATGCACCTCGCCACGAATGAGGTCGTGCATGACAATCTCGCGGTCCTCGGGAATCATGAAACGCACTGTGTAGGGCGTGCCGTCGGCAATCATTCTATCGACTTCTTCCTTGCTCATCGTCAAGCTGTTGCGTAGGTGTTTGCGGCTTTGGCAGTTGTAGATGAAGGTCTGCTTGTTGGCTTCGGCTTCCTTGCGGTATTTGTCCAGTTCCTCGGCAGTGTCGAAGGCGATATAAGCGCAACCTTTGGCCAGCAGCTCGTCACTGTATTGCTTGTAGAGGTGCTTGCGGTTGCTCTGCTTGTAGGGACCAAATTCGCCACCCACATAGTCGCTCTCGTCGAACTTGATGCCGCACCAGTCCAAGGACTCCACGATATATTGCTCGGCGCCCGGCACAAAGCGGGTTTGGTCGGTGTCCTCGATACGGAGGATCATCTTGCCGCCGTTCTTTTTGGCAAACAAATAATTATATAATGCTGTTCGCACGCCCCCGATGTGCAAAGGACCCGTCGGGCTGGGGGCAAATCTTACTCTAACTTCTTTCATAATGATTTTCAAATTACGGGTGCAAAAATAATCAATTCAAAGATTCAAGATTCAAAGATTAAAGATTATTCCTAATTTTGCGCAAAAATTGAATCCATATTTCGACAAGCTCAACAACATGGAAGACAACTACCAACTCATCACCAAGACGGCAGCCGGACTCGAGGACGTGCTGGCCGCTGAAATCAAGGCTCTTGGAGCAAAGAACGTGAGACCCATGCACCGCGCCGTCATCTGCGAAGGCAACAAGGAGCTGATGTACCGCATTAACTATGAGGTGCGTACGGCCCTTAAGGTGCTGAAGCCGTTTAAGAACTTCTTCTCCAAAAACCCCGATGAACTGTATAAAAAAGTGAAGGAAATCAATTGGTGTGAGTTGCTCCGTACCGACCAGACCTTCTGCGTCGATGCCGTGACGAGCGGACGTTTCTTCACCCATTCGCAGTATGCAGCCTTGACGGTGAAAGACGCCATCGTCGACCTGTTCCGTGATGTGTATGGCATCCGTCCGAACATCAACACCTTGAACCCCGACCTGCGCATCAGCCTGCACATCCGCGAGGACAAGGTGACCTTGCTCTTCGACAGCTCGGGCGAATCGTTGCACCACCGCGGCTATCGCAAACAAGTCGATAAGGCTCCGATGAACGAGGTGCTGGCGGCTGGTCTCATCCAACTCACGGGTTGGAAAGCCGACTGCAACTTTCTCGACTGCATGTGCGGCTCGGGCACCCTGCCCATCGAGGCGGCCATGTATGCCATGAAGATTCCGCCGGGCTACTACCGCAAGCAATGGGGCTTCATGAAATGGGACGACTACGATGCCGAACTCTGGCAGCGCATCCGTCAGGAAGCCGACGATAAGATTTGTGATTTCGAATACGAAATTTGGGCCTCCGACCGATCACCCAAGGCCGTGGCCATCGCTGAGGGCAACATCAACTACGCCCATCTGCAGCGCGATATCCACCTGATGAAGAAGGACATGCACGACCTCACCCCACCCGAAGGCGGTGGCATCCTTGTCATCAACCCACCTTACGGCGACCGTTTGGAGGAAGACGACATCGACAACTTATACGAAGAAATAGGCCACACACTGAAGCACAACTTCCAGGGCTTCCAATGCTGGCTCATCACCGACGATGCTGTGGCTTTGCGCCATGTGGGATTGAAGCCTACGGCCAAGATACCTGTTTGGAACGGCCCGCTGGAGTGCCGTTTCGTGAGGTTTGATATTTTTGAAGGATCATTGAAGGAAAAGAAGGCGAGGGAGGCGGAATCTTAATTTTATCATAAATGCCTCCCAAAGTCCATACGTTCGTGCAGAATACGAATAATTCTTACTTTTCCGCTCTTCAAAACTCGATAGAAGATAATGTGTCTCCCAGAATGACAACCCCAGTAACCACTGCGTACTTCTTCATAGGAATGTCCTGCGGATTCTGGTCTATTGGCAATTGTCTCAATGGCTTGTATTAAATTCTGATAATAGATATCAGCTTGTTCTTCCGACCATGTCTCGACTGTATAAAGCCATATACTACGAAGGTCGAACAATGCTTTCTTGGAAAGGATATAATCAGCCATTGTTTCTTCTTTCCGCTTTCATCTCTTGAAGAAAACTTGTCGGATTAAAATCCATCACGTCGGGACTGGCTTCGCCTTCGTCCAACGCAGCACGAAGTGCTGCCAATCGGGCTTCGTCTTCCTCCAATCGACGAAGTGCTGCTCTAATGACCTCACTGACGTTGTTGTATCTGCCACTATGAATACTGTTCATGATAAACTCCTCATAATGAGGTCCTAATGATGCTGTTACAGTCCTGCTCATAATAAAATAACATTGTAATTATGCCGCAAATGTAAGAATATTTCTTACATTATGCGTCTTTTTATAAAAAACTTCACTATGTGCGAAGCAAATTTATGACGAAAAGGACTATTTCTTATTAAACTGATTCATCGTCCGATCTGGCCCTTGAACAACGAAGCTCTTGATGATTTCAACGGCTTCGTTCACTTTTTCGTCGACGATGGGCTCTTCGGAGGGTTTCCATTGTCCTAAGACAAAGTCCACCTGACGGCCGCGTGGAAAGTCGTCGCCCAAGCCGAAACGTAGGCGGCAGAACACGTTGGTGCCTAATTTTTCGATGATGTCGGTCAGACCGTTGTGGCCACCGTCGGCACCTTGTTTGCGCAGGCGCAATGTGCCCAAAGGCAGTGCGATGTCGTCGTTGACAACCAGGAGGTTCTCCATCGGGATCTTCTCCTGCTGCATCCAGTATTTCACCGCTTTTCCGCTGAGGTTCATATAGGTCGTCGGCTTGATGATGAGCAAGGTCTTGCCACGGTATTTCACTTCCGCCGTCTGGGCCAAACGACCTGTAGTGAACGAGCACTCCAAGTCTTTCGCCAAACGGTCGGCGATCTTGAAGCCGATGTTGTGGCGCGTGTTGTCGTACTCGGCACCGATGTTTCCCAAACAGGCAATCAGGTATTTCATGTTTTTTTCTTTGGTTTCCTTATTTGGGATTGGCCTACGGCCAAGAAATCGTTCAAAAATCTTTCTTAAGCACATATTTCTTTGAATATTTTGATTGATTTTTGATTGATTTCTTTGCGAAGCAAATTCCAAAAACTAAAAAATAGGCCGTCCGAAGACGGCCTATCCCGTATGGTTGAATAATTGATTATTCTTCGGTTTCTTCGGCAGCAGCGGCGCCACGGGCGGCATTGACGGCGAAGATAACAGTATAACCAGGGGTGATGGGGGTCACGTTCTCGATGGCGAGATCCTTCACCTTGATGGCTTCGTTGATGTTCACATCGCTGATGTTGACTTTCACGTAGTCCGGCAGGTCCTTGATCAGGCCGCAAACCTTGACCTTCTTGATACCCAATTTGGGTTTACCACCGCGCATGACACCAGCAGCCGAACCTTCGAGGGTGATAGGCAGCGTAACGGTGATGGGCTTGTCTTCCTTCACGATGAGGAAGTCGGCGTGCAACACCTTGTCGGTCACAGGGTGATACTGAATGTCTTGAAGAATGGTCTTGTAGGTCTTACCATTGACTTCAAAATCGATGATGTAGGTCTCAGGGGTGAAGAGAATCTTGGTGAAGTTCTTCTCGGCAGTGGCGAAGTGAATCTGCTCCTCACCTGCACCGTACATGACACAAGGAACCATCTCGGCTTGACGCAAAGCCTTAGTATCCTTTTTCCCTACGTTCTCGCGAAGAGAACCGCTCAATGATACAGTTTTCATTGTGTTGATTGTTTAATTGTTGATTTGTTTAATTGTTTATTAAGTTTGACAAAGGACTTTAGGACTGGGGACTTATGACTTTTATTGTCACACGTCTTTCGTCATATTGTCCCGCGTCTATTTTCCTATTTGAATAACGAACTGATGGATTCGTATGATTCCACGCGGTGGATGACATCTGCAAACAGAGGAGCCGTACTCACCACACGGATTTTCTTCGAAGCGTTAGCCGACAACGGGATGGAGTCGGTGACCACCACCTCGCTGAACACTGAGTTGTCGAGGCGTTCCATGGCGGGACCGCTGCACACGGCGTGGGTGGCGAAGGCACGGACACTCTTGGCGCCATTGTCCATCAAGACCTGACCAGCCTTAACGATAGTACCTGCCGTGTCGATGATGTCGTCAACAAGGATGACATTCTTGTCCTTCACATCGCCAATAAGAGTCATGCTATCCACCACATTGGCACGTGAACGTTGCTTATGACAGATGGCGAGATCGCAACCCAAACGTTTGGCATAGGCCGAAGCACGCTTCGAGCCGCCCACATCGGGCGAAGCCATCATCAAGTCCTCAATTTGCATCTTTTGGATATAGTCAATAAAGAGACTTGAGGCATAGAGGGCATCCACAGGGATATCGAAGAAGCCTTGGATTTGGTCGGCATGTAAGTCAAGGGTGATGATACGGTTCACACCAGCGGCAGTTAACAGATTGGCCACCAATTTAGAGCCGATACTCACACGCGGTTGGTCTTTACGGTCCTGACGCGCCCAGCCGAAATACGGAATCACGGCAATGATCTTGTGGGCCGAAGCACGCTTAGCGGCGTCAATCATAAGCAAAAGCTCCATCAAGTTATCGGTGGAGGGCATGGTGGACTGCACAATGAACACGTGATGGCCACGTATGCTCTCTTCGTATGAAGGCTGGAACTCGCCATCAGAGAAAACGACAACCTGAGACTTTCCCAGTTCTGCACCGTATGCTTCGGCTATTTTGGCACCCAAGTCCTTGGTGGCCCTACCGGCGAAAATGGAAACAAATCTTCCTGACATTTTGAAGGATTTTACGTTGTTTTTAACGGGCTGCAAAATTAGGGATTTTATCCGTGCGAACAAGACAAAAAAAGAAATTTTTCACAACTTGCTTGCGGTGAATAAAAAAAACCGTATTTTTGCAGCCTCGTTTCGACCGAGTCACACTTGCCGAAGTGGCGGAATCGGTAGACGCGTCGGTCTCAAAAACCGATGAGGTAACACTCGTGCCGGTTCGATCCCGGCCTTCGGTACGCAAAAAGCCCCTCATAATCATGATTTTGAGGGGCTTTTATTATACAAAGGTGTAATAATTAGGTGCAAAAACTTTTATTCCACCGTCACCGACTTGGCTAAGTTTCGCGGCTGGTCGACATTGCAGCCTCTCATCACGGCAATGTGGTATGCCAGGATTTGCAGCGGCACCGTAGCCAATAAAGGCGAGTAGAGACACTCCGTCTCGGGAATCTCAATGACATAGTCAGCCATGCGACGGGCCAATACGTCCTTTTCGCTCACCACGGCAATAATCTTGCCGTTACGCGCCTTCACTTCTTGGATATTGCTAATCACTTTTTCGTAGGTGCTGTGGTTGGTGGCAATAAAGACAACTGGCATGTCATTGTCAATCAAAGCGATAGGGCCGTGCTTCATCTCTGCGGCAGGATAGCCTTCAGCGTGGATGTAAGAGATTTCTTTCAGTTTTAAGGCACCTTCAAGAGCCACAGGATAGTTCTGTAAACGGCCGAGATAGAGCATGTTATGCACATCCTTGTATTTTTCGGCAATGTCTTTCACATGGCCGCTATGGTCAAGCGTCCACTGTATCTTTTCGGGGATGCGATCGAGTTCTTGGATAAATTTAAGACGTTCCTCGTCTTTCATCGAGCCTTTAAGCTCGGCGAGGCGCAAAGCCAGCATGGCCATCACGGTCACCTGCGAAGTGAAAGCCTTAGTTGAAGCTACACCAATTTCTGGACCGGCATGGGTATAGATACCTGCATCCGTGGCCCTTGAGATGGACGAACCAATGACGTTGCAGATGCCCAACACCACTGCACCTTTTTCCTTCGCCAACTGTATGGCGGCTAAAGTGTCAGCTGTCTCACCAGACTGCGATACGGCAATCACCACATCGTGAGGTGTGATTACAGGATCACGATAACGAAACTCGGAGGCATACTCAACCTTGACGCGAATCTTGGCTAGTTTCTCAATGAGGTAACTACCTACAAGACTGGCATGCCAAGAGGTGCCGCAAGCCACAAAGACGATATTGTCGGCATAGAGTAACTGCTTCTCATACTGCAAAATACCACCGAGACACACCGTGTTGGCATCGGGATGCAGACGACCGCGCATGGTATCGCGCACAATGGTCGGTTGTTCATAGATTTCCTTCATCATGAAATGGTCGAAGCCCGCCTTTTCGATACTGTCAAGGTTCATCTTCAACTCTTGAACATAAGGCATAGCCTCCACGTCCTGGATGGTCTTGATGTGCAACTCCTCGCCCAACTTAATACAAGCTACCTGTTCATCCTCAAGGTAGACCACTTTCTGAGTACGACCCACAATGGGTGTGGCATCGGAGGCGATGTAATACTCACCTTCGCCTATGCCGATGACCATGGGGCTACCCTTTCGGGCGGCTATAAGTTGATTGGGATGGCCTTTCTCTACAACAACAATAGCGTATGCTCCCACCACATGGTTCAGGGCGATTCGCACGGCCTCAAAGAGATCGACATGCTCGCTGAGTTGCACATCTTCGATAAGATTAGTGAGCACCTCTGTGTCGGTCGACGACTTAAAGGTGAAGCCACGTTTTTCCAATTCCTTACGCAGGCTGAGATAGTTTTCGATGATACCGTTATGGATTAGGGCGATGTTGCCCGACTGTGAACAATGCGGGTGGGCATTCACCTCATTAGGCTCGCCATGCGTGGCCCATCGGGTGTGCGCGATGCCGATATGCCCGCTGACATCCTTGGAATCAGCAAAGGCCTCCAAATCGGAGACCTTGCCCTTTGCTTTATAGACATTAAGTTCGTCGTTTTCATTGAGCAGTGCCACACCGGCGCTGTCGTAGCCACGGTATTCGAGGCGCTTCAAGCCCTCAATGAGGATGGGATAGGCCTCTTGTTGGCCTACGTAAGCAACTATTCCACACATTTTTGCGCTGTTTAAAAGGTGCAAAAATAGGGGATTGAAAATAACGATGCAAGATTTTTTTCGCTTTTATTCAAATAGTCCCTTCACATCGGGAGCTTTTTCAGCACCTTGGGAAGCCTCGAAATAGGGTTTCTGATGAAAGCCGAACAGCTTGGCAATGAGGTTGGTGGGGAACATGCGAATAAAAGTGTTGTAGTCCTGTACGGTTTCATTGAACTGCCTGCGTGCATTGGCGATGCTATTTTCGCAGCCTTCGAGTTGCGACTGTAAATCGAGATAGTTTTGATTGGCTTTTAAATCGGGATATTGCTCCACGGTGACCAACAAACGCGACAAGGCACCCGACATCTCATCCTGTGCGGCTTGGAAGGCCTTCAAGTTCTCTTCGGTGAGGTTTTCTGCATCAAGCGTGACTTGTGTGGCTTTGGCACGGGCTTCTACCACGGCGGTCAAGGTACCGGATTCATACTCCGCATAATTCTTCACAGTGGCGACCAAGTTGGGGATCAGGTCGGCACGTTTTTGGTAGGCCGTCTGTAGATTACCCACAGCTGCGGAAACTGCTTCTTCTTTGGAAACCATAGTGTTATAGCCGCAGGAGGAAAAGCCTATGGCCAAAAACAAAGCCGCAATGGCAATAATGACAATTCTCTTCATAATTATAGGATTTAGGATTAATTCATCAGCTTCATCAAAATCGGCCACAAAGGTAAACATATTTTTCGTACTTTTGCATTTTATATACACTTACAAATTTGGATTTGACAAATGATTGAGAATCAACATAAAAACCCAGACAACAACGTTGAAAGACAACTTATTAATAGAGGTTGTCGGCTGGAGGAACCCTATACTACCGGCCAGCACGTGCTTTCGTGCGGTCGTTGTAAGCTCAGCCAATTCGATTGGCTGAAAGACTATGAAAACCAAGAGATTACTGGTAATGTTTGCTTGGCTGAGGTGCGTTTCAAGAACGACCGCAAGGACTATTTCACATACGCAGAGGACTTAGAACTAGAAGTGGGCGAATTAGTTGCTGTGGAAACGGCCATTGGACACGACATTGGCATTATCACTCTCTTGGGTGAGATTGTAAATCGTCAATTGAAACGCAAGAAATACCGCACGCCACTCAATGAGATGAAAAAAATCTACCGTCGTGCACGTCCCAACGATGTAGAGAAGTGGCTTGCCGCCATCAAACTGGAAGACAGCACCTTGGCCCGTACGCGTACCATCGCGGAAAACCTCGGACTAGAAATGAAGCTCAACGATGTGGAATACCAGGGCGACAAAACCAAGGCCATCTTCTATTATACTGCCGACGGTCGTGTTGACTTCCGCGAGCTCATCAAGAAACTGGCAGAGGAATTTCATATTAGAATCGAGATGCGCCAGATTGGCGTACGTCAAGAGTCGGCTAAATTAGGTGGTATCGGCTCTTGCGGCCGCGAATTGTGTTGCGCATCGTGGATTTGTGACTTCCAATCGGTGACGACTGGTGTGGCACGTGTGCAGCAGCTCTCACCCAACCCGCAGAAATTGGCGGGACAATGCGGTAAGTTGAAGTGCTGCCTCAACTATGAGTATGAAGCATACGTGGAGGCTTTGAAGGCCTTCTCCGACCCTAATATCGTGCTGCACTTCGAGAGCGGTGACGCCGTGCACCAGAAAAACGATGTCTTCAAAGGCATCATGTGGTATTCCTACACTACTGACAAGAGCAACATCATGGCCATCCCCGTTGACAAGGTGAAGGACATCATTGCTATAAACAAAAAAGGACAGAAACCCAAGAAACTGGAGGACTTTGCTGTCACACAGGAAGCCCACACCAACACCAACGAAGGCTATGGCGAGGCAGACCTTAAGAAAATGAGTGACTAAACATGAGATTTTTTATGAAAAACGACATAACCCACACCATAAAGCCCGCAATGACGGCTTTTCTGTTCGTTCTTTTGTTTCTTTCGTCTTGTAGCAACGACGATTTCGACAAGCGCACCGTCATCCCTGAAGCCGAATGGAAGCAAGAAAACCGAGTGACTTTCGATGTCGACATCAACGACACCATCAGTCCTTACGAGTTCGGCATCGGATTGCGTCATCTGGAGAATTACCGTTACAGCAACCTCTTTGTATTCCTCCATACGACCATGCCCAACGGCAACCACACCCACGACACCATCGAATGCACCTTGGCCACGCCCGAAGGCAAATGGATTGGCAAGAGCAGTGGCAGCATGCGCGACCTGACGGTGCCGCTCAACGAGAGCCTCCTCTTCCCCCTATCGGGAACCTACCATTTTGAAATCGAACAAGCCATGCGCGAACCCGTGCTAAAAGGCATATCTGACATCGGGCTTTACATCGAAAAACAATGATACCATGAATATTAAAAAGAAAACCGAATCAACCCCATCACATGCCATTAGGAATTTGTGGATCATCTTCGGGTCACTGGTGCTACTCGTCGTCCTCTTCTTTATTGGCGTCGCCACGGGTATCTTTGGCACCATGCCCACCTTCGAGGAACTAGAAAACCCAAGGACCAACCTGGCCACCGAGATTTTCTCGGCCGATGGCAAGATTTTGGGTACCTATTATGTGGAAAACCGCAGCAACGTGCGCTATGCCGAGCTCTCACATTACATGCCTGAAGCCCTCATCAGTATCGAGGATGAGCGCTTCACCGAGCATTCTGGCATTGATACAAAAGCCTTGTTCAGAGTGGCTTATGGCGTGCTGACAGGCAATAAGAAAGGTGGCGGTTCGACCATCACACAACAGCTGGCCAAGAACCTCTTCCCGCGTGGCGAAAACCTCAGCGCACCCAAGCTCGTGCTGCGTAAGTTCCAAGAATGGATCACGGCCACTAAGTTGGAGCACAACTACTCCAAAGAAGAAATCGTGGCCATGTACCTTAACACCGTGGCTTTCGGTCATAACGCTTTTGGCATCCGTTCGGCGGCCAATACCTTCTTTGATAAGAAACCCAGCGAGATGACCGTCGAGGAATGCGCTTTGATGGCTGGCGTGGTCAATGCCCCGACACGTTACAGCCCGATTCGCAACCCAGAACGTTCATTGGAACGCCGTAACTTGGTGCTCAAAAAGATGACCGAAAATGGCTATCTCACACAAGCCGAATACGACTCTGTCTCCCAAATCCCGTTGGACATGACGCATTTCAGCATAAAAGACCACAATACGGGACAAGCCACTTATTTTAGAGAATACCTTCGCACTGTAATGAACGCTTCCAAACCCGAACGCGAAAACTATGAGTCGAAAGAACAGTTTGAGTTGGAATTAACGGAGTGGAACGAAAACGAATTGAGGGGTTGGTGCAAACGTAATTTCAAGTCAGATGGCACACCTTATAACATTTACACAGATGGATTGAGAATCTACACTTCCATTGACTCGCGCATGCAAAGCTATGCCGAACAGGCCGTCAAGGAGTTTATGGGAGGTGAGCTGCAACCCTTGTTCTACAAACACTGGAAAGGACAGAAAAATGCGCCGTTCTCGCGCCTAACCGCCGACCAAATCGACCAGCTCCTCGAGACGGCAATGAAACGTTCGGAACGCTATCGCATCCTCAAAAACGAAGGCATGCCTTTTGACTCCATCAAGGCCGTGTTCAATCGTCCTGTGCGGATGACCGTCTTCTCGTGGGACGGCCCTATCGACACGGTGATGTCGCCTATGGATTCCATCCGTTATTACAAATGGTTCCTGCAAGCAAGCTTGGTCTCCATTGAGACGCATACAGGTCAAGTGAAGGCTTATGTTGGCGGATTGGACTACCGTTTCTTCAAATATGATCACGTTACACAGGCGCGTCGTCAGGTGGGCTCCACTTTCAAACCCTTCCTGTATTCATACGCTATGGGTGATGACGAATTCACGCCTTGCACCAAGATACCCAACATCCCCTACACCATTGAAGTTTCGAAGGGACGTTTCTGGTCACCGAGTAATGGCGGCGGCGGCGGCGGCGAAATTACCTTGAAGAGTGCCTTGGCGCATTCCAATAACTGGATTTCAGCTTACCTGATGAACCACTATGGTCCCGAAGCCATCATCACTCACGTTCGTCGCATGGGTGTGAGATCGCCAATTGAGGCAGTGCCTTCCATCTGCTTAGGTTCGTGTGACTTGAAGCTGATAGAGATGGTAGGAGCCATGAGTACCTTCGCCAACAAAGGTGTATATGTTGCCCCCGTCATCGTCACCCGTATCGAAGACAAAAATGGCAACGTTATCTATCGCAATGCGCCTATCGAAAAGGAAGCCATGAACGAAATCGCCGCCTACAAGACGGTGGAGCTGATGAAAGGCGTGGTGCAAAGCGGCACTGGTATACGTCTGCGCACAAAATACGGCTTCAAGAACCCCATCGCGGGCAAGACCGGTACCACTCAGAAAAACAGCGACGGTTACTTCATGGGCATCACTCCCGACCTCACCACGGGAGTTTGGGTAGGTGCTGAGGACCGTAGCGTGCACTTCCGCTCTACTGCCTTGGGTCAAGGCTCGCATACCGCATTGCCCATCTGGGCCCTTTACATGCAAAAGGTGTATGCCGACAAGAGCTTGCATGTGAGTCAAGGCGACTTCCCGAAACCCTATGCTCCCGGCGTCGACCTCGATTTCAACTGCTACCGTAATGACGACGACAACTACGAGGGCGTTGAATACATCGATGAATTCTAAGGGGAATGCGGAATGATGAATGATGAATGGGATTTCATAAAAAACAATTAAACAATGACATCAAACTTCGTTGATTACGTCAAGATATTCTGCCGATCGGGCAAAGGAGGTTCGGGTTCGCTGCACTTCCGCAGGGAGAAATACATCCCTAAAGGCGGTCCCGACGGAGGCGATGGCGGTCGCGGTGGCAACGTCATCCTGCGCGGCAACGCCCAGCTTTGGACCCTGCTCCACCTACGCTATACCAAGCATATTTTTGCTGGCGACGGCGTGCCCGGCGGCAAAAACCAACTCACGGGTGCCGCTGGCGACGACATCTACATCGATGTGCCTTTGGGCACGGTGGCCTACCGTTCGGAAGACCATACCTTGATGGGCGAAATCACCGAAGACAAGCAGGAAGTCATCTTGCTGAAAGGTGGTCGCGGCGGCAAAGGCAACGCCTTCTTCAAGACGGCTACGCTGCAAGCCCCAAAATTTGCCCAACCTGGTGAACCCAACCAAGAGGAATGGATTACACTGGAGCTCAAATTACTGGCAGATGTCGGTCTCGTTGGATTTCCCAATGCTGGCAAGTCGACTCTGCTATCAGTTGTCTCAGCAGCCAAGCCTGAGATTGCCGACTACCCCTTCACTACCTTGGTGCCTAACCTTGGCATCGTCAGCTATCGTGGCCACAAGAGCTTCGTCATGGCCGACATCCCTGGCATCATCGAAGGTGCCGCTGAAGGCAAAGGCTTGGGCATCAGATTCCTACGCCATATCGAGAGAAACTCCACCCTACTGTTCATGGTGCCTGCCAACACCGAAAACGTCAAAGCAGAATACGACATCCTGCTCAATGAGTTGAAAAAATACAACCCCGAGCTGATGGACAAGGACCGCATCCTGGCCATCACCAAGTGCGACCTCGTTGACGACGACACCATCAAAGACATCAAGAAACACCTGCCCAAGAAAGTGCCGCATGTCTTCATCAGTTCCGTGGCCCAACAAGGCATTGACGAACTGAAGGACTTGATTTGGCTGACGCTGAACAAAAACGACGAGGAAGAAGACTGGTAAGCATTTCACCGATGGAAGCCCTCTCCCATATCGATTCCGACCTCTTCCTTTTCCTCAACGGTTTGCATTCCAGTTGGTTGGATAAGGTCATGACACTCATCACCGACATGTGGGTTTGGCTTCCGCTATACCTATTATTAATATATTGGACAATTAAGCAATACGGCAAGCGTTGCTGGTGGGTCTTTTTGGCCGTCGCCCTGGTGGTGCTCTGCACCGACCAGTTGGCCTCCCATGTCTGCAAACCCGTTTTTCAACGATTGAGACCTTGTTTCAACCCTGATTTCCAAGGTATAATCCACCTTCCCAAAGGTATGGCGGGCGGACAATACGGTTTCGTCTCCTCACATGCTGCCAATACCTTTGGCCTGGCCGTCTTTTTGACTCCTATCTTGAAACGATTCCGTCCCTGGACGGCTATTGTGCTGTTTTTTTGGGCCTTTGTTTCGAGCTATAGCCGTATCTACATCGGCTACCACTACCCAGGTGACATCCTCTGCGGTGCCGTTATAGGTATGCTAGTTGGGCTGATCCTTTGGAAAGTGTTTCAGCTTGTTGTAGAAAGAAAGGTCTGGAAATCAAAACAAGGAAGGTGAAGAAGTCTTATCCCCATCAAAAAAGACCACTTTAATAGTCGAAGATGGCTCAATGCCGCAAAGTGAGGCCAATTTGGCTTTGTTCAAGGCCAATTCAAGATAGCCATGGGTGCCAAAAATGGCCACCAGATCCACCACGTCCACATCAAGATAGCTGTCGGAGATCTCGTCAACAGTATAGAGGTCGCCTTTTACTTGGATAATGAAGTCGCGACCGCGGCATTCTTGCTCAAACAGTTCTTTCGAGATGTTGGTAATCAAGTTGTCGTATGAGTCAATATGCATCACAACACCTTCAATGGTGTTGTCGCGGGCCACAGCACAGAAGGCACCGCCTGGATTCAGCTTCAGGCGTGGCTCGCCAATACTGGAGAGCGGCTCACCTTTGGCCAGCATCACGGCCACCTTGGCAAAACGATCACGCGTGGCGAAAGTGAAGAAATCAGAATCTTGCATCACATCAATACAAACCGCCTCATCGAATTTTCCATCAAGAATATGGCTGAAGATACCGTTATCCGTGGAAATGAAATACTGTCCCTCAGCCTTCACTACCACGTGCGGACACTCCATCGATTCGATCGTGTCGACACCAATAATGTGAATCGTTCCAGGAGGAAAACACCGATAGCAATTCTTCAGAGTAAACCCTGCTTGCGAAACATTAAACGGCTCGATTTCGTGGGTGACATCAACGATGGTCGCGTCAGGAAGCATCGACAAGATGGTGCCTTTTACCGCAGCCACATAGTAATCCTTTGTACCCCAATCGCTTGTTAATGTGATAATTGCCATGGTCAGTAAGCGTATCGAACTGTCGTTTGCTAAAAGTGGTATAGAGATTTTGCAAAGGTATATCATTTATGTGAAACTTACCATAGGTTTTAGAAAAAAAATATCACTATCTTTGCGAGCAAAAAAGGACTAGAGACTGTAAGACGCGGGACTTACGGGACAAGACAATCCTGCGTCAAAAAAGTCCAGCGTCCCGCGTCAAAAGAATAGAATATGGCAGAACAGATTCTTCAGATAGAAAATGTTGACCCTAAAGAACTACACGGACCCAACGACAAGTACCTGGAGTTGGTGAAGAGCATGTTCCCAAAGTTGAAGATCATCGCCCGCGGCGACTTTGTGAAGGTAATCGGTGACGACGATGAGATTGAATATTTCGCCAGTCGTTACGAGACCTTGATGGTGCAGCTGGAGCGTTTCGGCAAACTCACCGCACAGACCGTGGAAGACGTGATGATGGCCAGTACTGACAGTGAGTTACAGCGGAAGATGTCGGAGAGCGATGTGCTTGTGTTTGGCCGCAGTGGTGTACCCATCAAGGCCATCACAGCCAACCAAAAGCGCATGGTGACGGCATCGGAACAGAAGGACTTGATTTTCGCTATCGGTCCTGCCGGAACGGGAAAGACTTACACCGCTGTGGCTTTAGCTGTCCGTGCCCTAAAAGCCAAACAGGTCAGGAGAATCATTTTGACCCGTCCCGCCGTTGAAGCCGACGAGCATCTTGGTTTTCTCCCTGGTGACCTCAAGGACAAGCTCGACCCTTATCTGCAGCCGCTTTATGACGCTTTACGCGATATGATACCCTCTACAAAATTAGAGAGTTACATGGAAGACCACACCATCGAGATTGCGCCTTTGGCCTTCATGCGCGGCCGCACCTTGGACCATGCCTTCGTCATCCTCGATGAAGCACAAAATGCCACGCGCAGCCAACTGAAGATGTTCCTCACCCGCATGGGACGCTCGGCCAAGTTCATCGTCACCGGCGACATCACCCAAATCGACCTGCCGCCCAAGACGCCTTCGGGATTGCCACAGGCCATGGAGGTGCTGAAAGATGTAAAAGGCATTGAATTCATCTATTTGGACGACAAGGATGTGGTGAGGCATAAATTGGTGACGGATATTATCAATGCATATAAGAAGCATCACGAGGAAGAAAAAGAAGAAAACGTCGAGGACACACAAAGCATCCCGTAGGGATGCGACGTTCGGTAAAAACAAAACAAAGGAGCAATTTGCATCCCATAGGGATGCGCCATAAAAAGAAAAGATGCCTAACACATACACACAGATACACATACATACCGTTTTTGCTGTTCAAAACAGGCTCTGTCTGATTGATAAAAGCTGGAGAGACAGACTTTACCAGTATATCGTTTCAATTATTCAGAACAATGGTCACAAGGTGCTTGCCATAGGTGGTGTTGGCGACCATGTGCATATCTTGTTTGGCTTCCGTCCATCTGAATCATTGTCTCATCTCATGCAGGAGGTGAAACGTGATTCGTCAGCTTGGATAAATGCCAATCATTTCGTCAAAGGGAAATTCTCATGGCAGGAAGGATTTGGTGCCTTTTCATACAGCAAAAGCCAAATTCCCAATGTGTGCAACTATATTGAAACCCAAGAAGAACATCATAAGAAAAGAACATTTACAGAAGAATATATTGATTTCTTGGAAAAATTTGGAATTGAATATGATAAACGATACATTTTTAAACCCATTGATTAACATAATGGCACATCCCTATGGGATGTATTTGATCACATAACCGCATTGTTCTACCGAGCGGCTTTCCCTACGGGAAAAAGAATAACCCCATTGGAATTCAAAGCTCAGTAAAAGCAAACAAACGAAACCAAACACATCCCGTAGGGATGGACGCTCGGTAAAAACAACACAAAAGAGAACAAACGCATCCCATCGGGATGCACCAATTGAAAACAACAACAAAACTCAACAAATATGAAAGCTCTAACAAAAACCGATTACCAATTCCCTGGCCAGACCAAGGTGTATCACGGCAAGGTCCGCGATTGTTATTTCATCAACGACGAATACATGGTGATGGTCGCCACCGACCGCATCTCGGCTTTCGATGTCATCCTACCCAAGGGCATCCCGTATAAGGGACAGGTGCTCAACCAGATTGCCGCCATGTTCCTCGATGCCACCGCCGACATCGTCCCCAACTGGAAGCTCGCCACCCCCGACCCGATGGTCACCGTGGGTCGCCTCTGCAAGCCCTTCCCTATTGAGATGATTATCCGCGGCTACCTCACCGGCAGTTCGTGGCGCACCTACAAGAGCGGTCAACACACCATCTGCGGTGTGCAGATCCCTGATGGCATGAAGGAGCACCAGCGCTTCGCCGAGCCTATCATCACCCCGACCACGAAGGCCGAGGAAGGCCATGATGAAGACATCTCACGCGAAGAAATCATCAGCCGTGGACTCATCAGCGAGAAAGATTATGCTCAAATTGAAGACATCACTCGCAAGCTCTTCCAGCGTGGTACCGAAATCGCTGCCAAACAAGGCTTAATCCTCGTCGACACCAAGTACGAGTTCGGCAAGATTGGCGACCAAATCGTGCTGATGGACGAGATCCACACGCCCGACTCGTCACGCTACTTCATCGCCGACCAATACGAGGAACGCTTTGCCAAAGGTGAGCCACAGGTGCAACTTTCAAAGGAATTCGTCCGCGAGTGGCTCATGGCCAACGGCTTCCAAGGCAAGGAAGGCCAGCAAGTGCCCGAGATGACCCCCGAATACGTCAACAGCGTTTCGGAGCGTTACATCGAACTCTACGAAAAGGTCACGGGGCACAAATTTGAAAAGGCTCCTGAATCGGAAGACCTCAAGAAACGCATCGAAAACAACGTGATGGACTATTTGAAGCGGTAGTCACATGGTAGGCTCGCCCATCTACTAAATTCAAACATAACAACCACTATAATGAAACTAAAAAAAACTACCTTGTGCGCCTTGGTGATTGCCTTGGCCAGTATGCTTGTCCTTACGGCTTGTAAGAAAGACAAGATTACAAGTTATGACTACGAGCTTACGATACCCTGCGCCGAAGAGGAACGCATGCTGGTGCTTGACAAAATGATGTCACCCATCGCCACAGTCACCTGCTCCGAAACCTGGCTCAGTGTTACCGTCAACGACGAACTATATGACGGCCATCCAGCCATTACCGTCATCAGTCACTTCGAACCCAACGACAAAGTGGTTGAAGCCAACATCAAGGTCAAGTCGGAAAACGACGAAGAAGCCAACGTGCTGGTGCGGCAAGGGATACACCTGCTGGGTGATGCCTTGCTGGGCGAAAACATGGAATTCATCACCGATTGGGAAAACTGCCATACGGTAATCATCAACGGCGAACCCGATCCTGTGGCAACACCTTGGGAGAGCGACAACCAAAGCAACATCCCCTATGCCATCAGAAAACAATGCAAGAAAGCAGACGGATGGGAAATGGCCTTCTGCTCGCTCAACAACACCGCCACCCCAAAAATCTGCTTCTTCGCCTTGTATAACAAGTGGAGCGGCACCCTGCGTGTGTTCCATTATATCAAAGACCCACGCGGCTACGGCAACGAGATCATCTACCGCGTGTGGATGGGCCTCGAGACCTCTACCAACAACGCACCCTACTACCACAGTATGGAATATGGCGTTCCGGCCAACCACACCATGAACAGCTCGCTGGAACCCCATGCCAATTTCGTCGGCAGTGCTGAACAGACACAGTCGTTCATGGCCTGGGTGACTCCTTACCTGCTCTTCACCAACAGCCTAGTGTCGGGCTGGTATTGCTTCGATGTCGACATGACCGGTTATGTACCTACCGGCATCCCTTGGCGCTCAGTCAACGACGACGTCAAGATGATTATTGTGCCCCAGATCTCCAATAGCGAGGCCATCACCCTGCGTGGCACTCTGGTTGGCGATATACACGGCCAATTCGATAACCCCGAAGTGATACAACACGGGGGAGGCAATTGCATGAGCGGCATCTGTGGCATCCTCAACATGATCAAAAACTCGGCCACAAGCAGCATCACCACTAGCAATACGTATGCTTCGGCCATGAAAACCGCAACTGGCATTAGCGAATACCTCTTGCCGCTCAAATACTATGGTGGCTTTGCCGCCAGCATCGCCTCTGGCCTGTTGGGTTTCATCGGCGACCAGATGGCAGAACCTGTTACTTATGACAGCATCCCGGGCAAAATCGACATGAAACTCGATGCACAACTTGACCTCAGCGGCGCCATCAACAGCTATACCTCGACCGATCAGGCCATCTTCAACGTCACCCTCGACAACATCAACGCCTCAAACGGCCAAAGCGGTCAAATGGGTCGCGGCATTTGGAGCTTGGCGGAAGACCCTGTAGTGTATATCGACAAGGACGACCTGATCTCTGACTACGACCACTTCACCATCCTCGACAACGGCGAAGACTATTCTAGCAGCGACTTCGCCAATTACGGCGTGCGCATGATGTGGTTCTTCGACCCCACCAGCGTAAAGGTGAACATCAACCGCGACCTCTTCCCCGATGTGGAAAACGTGAAGGTGACTACCACCTGCGGTATCTATACCGGACGTGAGGCTGGCAACAGCGACGAATATCGTCGGTTCCTCATGTTGCCTGAGCGACCCACCTTCAGCCTCAACAACGGCACCAGCAACGTCGTGCGCCTCAGTGCCACCTCGACACCTGCCTTGCACGTCGCCTCACGCGAGAGTCTGCTCGTCACTGGCTATACCGAGCTAGAGACTGCCGACAACTCGGAAGAGGTGCAGCAATTCGGCAACAACCAGATTTTCTACGGCCATGAAGCCGACGCCTGCAACAAGGCGGTTATGGTTGACCCACAAGTGTATCTCGGCTACGCCGGCAGCAAGGTCGAGAAACCCAAGGCACCTGAGTTTGTGGTCACTGTCAACGTCGTCTTCGAATCCAACGGCAACACTTTGCTCTACAGCAAATGCTTCATCCCACGCATCGAAATCATCGACAGGGCCACCACCTTGCAGAAGCGCGCTCAGCTTATTGAATACAAGAACAACAGCCAAAACGGCATCGCCACAGGCTTCTTGGCCAACGACCACTCGGTGCCGGTTTACAGCCCCGATGGCGATAGGCTTGTCGCACGCACGCTCGTTCGTTTAGGACTTATTGAGGAATAGTAAACAACAGAAATAAGTATTATGAAAACAACAGCCAAATCTATCGCGATCCTGCTGATGATGGGCCTTGCCGCGTTCTTCTTCAATTCCTGCAACAAAGAGAAGCCGGAAGCGCCGGAGCACATCGAAATCAACACCTACGACGACCTCGACTATTTCCAAAACAGCATCGTACACATCGACAGCCTCCATAACTTCATTTACCGTGCCTATGGTGTGCCTCTTTATGCCGACGACACCAGCCAACTCTACATCGGCGTGGAAAGCCTCGAAGAGGCTAGGGACATCTTTATGAACTGGATTGCCCCCGATGCAGTGGTCAAGGAGAACAGCGGCGACCTCACCTGCGAGCTCACCGACGAGAATGGCCTCTCACAAGGCACCGTTTTCTTCCGTCATGTGGAGTTGAACGGCCGTGTGGCTGAGGTGTCGGTTTCCAATGGCACCCGTCTGTATTATTTCTCGCAAGTCACCTTCCTCTACAACGATGCCTGGCCGCTCGTCAACTCAGCCCAATCCAGATGGCACAAGTTCGACATTGTCCACAACATCAAACCTACCAATATACAAGGTTACTTCCACGATGTCGACCGAAGCCTCAACTGGGTCTGCGTGCGCGAGTCGGGCAATGGCATCCCGCCCATGTTCTGCACCCTGACCAAGTCGGGCTACTGCTGCGCCCAGCCTGATGCCGGTGTCTATGAGGAATGGGACAAATTCGACAATCTGCAGAAATCGCGCTATTGCCCCGCCCTTGGTACCGCCCAAGGCATCGGCCATATTCTACAGGCCGACTGGGACCTCTTCAATGCCGTATTCGAAGAGGCTAACGGCAGCCCTATCGGCGAGCGCCCCTACTGGTACGACGGCTCACACTGGGCTTGGTTCCAGATTTACTGCGAACTCATCTTCTATAACAGCAATTACACCTATGGCGAAATCCACGCCACCGCGCCCTTCCTGCTGAAAATCGACTGGGTGGGCGACGACGACATCTACGACGGCGCAAGCATCGGATATTGATTATATCGCTACTTCTACCCAGCACCCATCCTTGAAATTGACCACGCTGCGGTAGCCAGCGCGTTTCAAGGCTTCCTCAGCGGCAGCAAATTCAAGGGTGATTTCGCTGAAATGGTGCGCATCAGCTGAGATAATGGCGGGAACACCCATCTTGCAAGCCTCCTCCATCAGCCAAGGTGAGGGATAGAAGCCGTTGTAGCGTTTCTTGTAGATACCGCGTGTGTTAATTTCCATCACAAGGCCTTTCTCACGGATGAGGTCGAGGGTTTCGAGTGCTAGTTTGCGATACCATGGCTCGTCTTCATGGAAATAACGGTCGCGGTTGTGCATCTTGATTTTGTCGAAGTGGGCAATGATGTCAAACTGTTCGTTTTCAATCATTTCGTTCGACTGCTCAAAGAATCTACGCACGGCACGGCGGATGTCGCCATTAAAGAACTTCTGCAGGCCTTCATCGTAGACTTCCCATTTCGGGCCATCGATGAACCAGATTTCATCCGCTGAAATGGCCGGCATTTCGACAGGCTCAATGACCTTGGATTTTGCAGGTCCCTGAGCCTGTCGAAGGGCCGGATCAATAACGAGATGAACTCCTCCTATCAGATAATCAAGGTGATACTTCTCCTTGGTCACGGCAAAAGGCTCGGAAACACCTGTAAGGTAATCTGCCTCCAAAGCGCAATAGATGTCAAGTTGATCCTTGAATTCCTCTTTCAGTTGGGCGATTTCCGCCACATAACGCGGCATGTCAGCTGACTTCACCGAAAAGGTGTTGTCGAAAGGCAGCGGACTATGTTCCGAAAAGCCGAGCGTAGTCAAACCTTGACGGATGGCCTCCTCTACGATTTCAGGAGGTTGGGATTTGCCGTCACTGTAAACACTATGTGTATGTAAATTAAAGTTTTGCATGTCAATAATTCTCCCTTAACCAAAGATCAAAAAACTTGTCGTAAACATTTTATGGTAAAATAATTATGAAAAAGTAATAATTATTTTTACATAAAACTACTATTTAGTGACAAGTACATTTTGCTTATGAATTGGGTATCACTTTGTAAACCTTATCACCTCGTCTCACCAGCGACTTCACGGGTATGGAGCAATATTCGCCCTTGGCCGTCTGCTGGACATTGCCCAAATCCACGCGGATTTCAGAAAGCGTGTCCTCGTAAACGCCTGTCGTCGGGCCGATAATCATGATTTGTTCACCGAGTTTGAGGTCGTTGCTATCCATGCGGATTTCGGCCACGCCCAACTTGCTGTAATAGTTGGTGATCAAACCTATATATTCCTTGCTTTGGGTGGCGTGCGAGCCGTATTGCTTCGACCATTCAAATGTACGCCGACCCAGATAATAGCCGTCCCAAAAACCACGATTATAAACGCTCTTCAGGCGTTCCATCCAAGCATCGATTTTCTCTTGGGTGAAAGAACCTTCTTGAATGGCTTTCACCGCCTCGCTATAGACCGACACCGTCAGTTTGGTGTATTCCGGCGAACGACCACGACCTTCAATTTTCAGCACTTCCACACCAGCATCCAACACTCTGTCCAAGAAAGGCAGCGTGCAGAGGTCTTTGGGTGACATGATGTACTCGTTGTCAAGCATCAATTCATAGCCTTCTTCACGTTCGCGCACGTCGTAGCCGCGACGACAGAGTTGCATGCATGCACCACGATTTGAAGACGAGTTGTAGATATCTTGACTCAAATTGCACTTGCCTGAAATGGCCATGCATAAGGCACCGTGACAGAACACCTCTATGCGGACCAAATTACCATGAGGACCACGAATTTGCTGACGCTCAATTTCTTCGGTAATATGGCGCACCTGGTCGATATTCAACTCACGGGCGGTCACCATCACATCGGCAAACTGGGAATAGTAGCGCACCGCCTCCAAGTTGGTGATGTTGCATTGTGTCGACATGTGTACCTCAATGCCAATTTGTCGGGCATATTGGATGACACTTTGGTCGGAGGCGATGATGGCCGAGATGTCGTTAGCCTTGATGGCATCGAGCAGCTGGTGCATCTCCTCCATCTCTTCGTCATAAATGATAGTATTGACTGTAACATAGCTCTTTACATTATGTTCTTTGCAAGTTTCAGCTAATTGGTGCAAGTCATCAAGAGTGAAGTTCTTCGCCGAACGTGAGCGCATGTTGAGTTTGCCAATGCCAAAATAGACGCTGCCGGCACCGGCTTGTATGGCGGCTGCGAGAGCTTCGTAGGAGCCCACGGGAGCCATGATTTCAATGTTTCGTTTCATGGCTGCAAAGGTACGACTTATTCCAAAAGCATCTTACTGCTTCATGAACTTTTGTGTGACCACACAACCATTCTTCGTAGTTGCTTTCAACAAATAGCAACCAGATGCCAAACCTCTTATATTAACTGATTCTAAACTATTTGCAATTGTCATAATGCATTTTCCGTCCAAACTGAAGATTTCTATTTGTTGCAATTCCTCTGCTTCAAGATAAAGCACTTCGTCAACGGGATTTGGCCAAATATTCAATAGGATTTCAGGCATTTCGTCAATTCCTGTAATAGTCGAATAATAGAATATCTTTTGACTTCTTTCAGATTGACCATCATGTTTTCCCCACCCATCATCGCTATACAATAATTTGTTGCGGCAAAACTTATTGATGCCGTTGATATTATACAAATTGTAAAAATAGAAATCAAGACCCGCAATATTACTGCTAAGAACTGTCGTATCATAATAATAACTGATTTCATTTTCAAGCCACCATTCCTCAGCATCATAATAGTATTGTTTTGAAACTATACAGTTTTGATGATTGTCATAGGTGTGTACAATTTTACTTTCAGGAATCCAAACCCCAAGCGAATTAGTACCCCAAAAAACAATTTCATCAATATCAAGTTGGTCATCATAAAAAAACTCTTTCTTACTCTCTTCTCGCCAACTTCCATTATTAAGAAACAATTCCGTTACAATTGAAACATTGTTATCTTCATTGTATTCATAAACGGTTTTCGCTTCATCAGTTACGGCTCCGTTTTCCAAAAAACAAAGCAATGCTTCCGACCTTCTACCTAAATTGTCGTAAACATATTCTGTACGATAACTATAATCAGGATCGATATCTGTTTGAGTAGCACTACTAAGTCTATTCAGACTATCATACGTAAACTCAAAATAGAATAAATCACCGCCTTCTTTAATTTCCATTTTCTCTACATTGTATTGATTGTCATACACAAAATGGTATTTATACCTTCCTGCATCAATACTATCAAGTTTTTCGGTATATGCATTCATTTGTTTTGAAAAACCTTCTTTTGGCATCTGAGCCATTGCCGAAATCATGCAACATAAAACAGCTGCAACAAGTAAATACTTCTTCATGGGGCTAATTTTAGAGTTAATACAAACGCAAAAAAAATAAAAAAACAGCTCGACTGATATTCAAGCTGATTTTTTCAAAGTCGGGATGACAAGATTCGAACTTGCGGCCTCTTCGTCCCGAACGAAGCGCGCTACCGGGCTGCGCTACATCCCGAACCCTTTTGCGCTGCAAAATTACACAATATTTTGATATAGTGTGCAATTATTTGGTCAGATTTTTCTTTTCCGTCAAAAACTGATAATGCCCAAATGCTCCAAAAGAATCTTCAATCCAATGAGAATCAGTATGATACCACCAATAATTCCTGCCGACTTCTCATATTTCGAACCAAAAACATTGCCGATTTTCACACCCAAGACGGAGAAAACAAAGGTGGTGAGGCCAATAACCACTACAGATGACCACAGCTTCACCTGAATGCAGGCAAACGACACACCCACCGCCAAGGCATCGATGCTGGTGGCGATGGCCAAAAACAGCATGGTCTTGAAATCGAGGGCACCGTTTTCTTTGCCTTCTTCTTCCTTACCCCAAATGGCTTCCCGAATCATGTTGGCACCAATGAGAAAGAGCAATCCGAAGGCAATCCAATGGTCGTATGCCTCGATCATCTCTTGAAACTGTGCACCCAAGAAATAGCCAATCGTGGGCATCAAGGCTTGGAATCCTCCGAACCATAGACCACAAACCAAAGCCATACGCCATGAAAACCGCTTGGTGGTCAGGCCTTTGCAGATGGAGACCGAGAAGGCATCCATGGAAAGGCCTATGGCAATTTGCGTTAGGATTATGGCGCAAAAATAGCACTATTTTTCGCTATTGTTGATAAAAAACCTATTTTTGCACGATGAGTAGAACCTCAAGCCTCTAGCCTCATGGCGGAGGGACATCCGCCATCTCCTATGCGAAAGGGTGTCTCTATCGCTTAGGAGATTGCGGGTCTAGCCCGCAATGAGGCTGTTGGTGAGAAGAAATCTTGGATAAGAAGTATATCAACATCATCAATATGAAAAAGACCATATTTATAATGCTCTCCCTGCTGTTGGCCATGGGCGGCATGGCTCAAGAAAAGAAAGCCAAGAAAGAAAAGACCTACAACGAAAAAGGCGAAATCATCAAGAAAGGCTGGAACTTTGGTCCACTTCCTGTAGTGGGCTATGATGCCGACCTCGGCTTCCAGTATGGTGTGACTTGCGATATCTTCAACTTCGGCGACGGCTCGCGCTATCCCCGTTACAATTACAAGTTCAATGTGGAAGCCTCGCGCTACACCAAAGGTTCGGGTGTGTTCCGCTTCTACAGCGACATGCCCTACGTCGTGAAAGACACCAAACTCTTCTTCGATGTGACCTATTTCTACGCCAAGAAATACGAGTTCTTCGGCTTCAACGGCTTCGAAGCCAGCACCTTCGACCCTTACGCAGGCATTGAAGGAGTCAAGAGCGGCTATCACTTCATCAACCGCAACCAGTTCCGCTTTGTGGGCAGCATGCAAAGACCGTTTTTTGGCGTGCCTAACCTATATTGGACGGCGGGCTTGGCATACTATAACACTGATGTCGATCGCATTAATATAGTGGGATATGAAGATCAAGTGACGCTTTATGAAAACTATGTAAACGCTGGTATCATTAAGAAAGAAGAAGCTAAAGGTGGCCACACAGGCCAACTTCGTCTCGGTATGGTCTACGACAGTCGCGACCACAACAGCGACCCGACCAGAGGAATCTATGCCGAAGGAACTTTAGTTGGTGCATTCAACATTGATAGCGACACACTTTATCCAATAAAAGACCGCACCAACTATAACCTTTCTTTTACTTTCCTATGGAGACAATACATCCCTGTTTACAAGGACAAGCTGACCTTCGCCTATCGCTTGGGTGCGCAAAACCGCCTCGCGGGCAAGACTCCGTGGTACATGATCAACAACCTGAACACCATGTTCTTCCAAAAGATGTACACTGAAGGTTTGGGCGGCAGCGTGACCATGCGCGGCGTGAATCGCAATGGTGTCATTGGCGAGGGATTCGCCTTTGCCAATCTGGAAATGCGCTGGCGCATCGTAGGTTTCCAATTCATTAACCAAAACTGGCTAGTGGCCTTGAATCCTTTCTTCGATGCCGGTATGGTAACACAACCTTTCAGAGAGGAAGAAATGAAGGAGGCTGGCGGTTCAGGCATACCCAACTACGAACCTGCTTTTGAATGCTATGCTGGCAAAGAAGGCCTTCACATGAGCGCAGGCTGCGGCCTCAAACTCATCATGAACCGCAACCTCGTTGTGTCCGTCGACTTAGGCAAAGCCTTGGACAAACGCGACGGCGAGAAACTGAAGACTTTCGTCGGGTTTAATTACATTTTCTAATGGGATTGCCCTACGGGCAAGAAATCTGTCAAAAATCTGTTTTTTAAATCTTTCAAAATCTATTTATATGATTTTTGATAGATTTTATTTTGATTTTTGACAGATTTCTTTGCGAAGCAAATACCAATTACTTTGCTTTGCCTTGGTTGGCGACGGCAGCCATCAGCGCGGCCACCTTCTCGGGATCTCCGAGGAAGAAGTCTTTCTGGAGCTTCATGTTGTCGTCAAACTCGAAGACGTAAGGAATGCCCGTCGGGATGTTGAAGGCGATGATCTCATCGTTGCTCATGCCTTTCAGCACCTTCACCACACCACGCAAGCTGTTACCGTGAGCAACAACCAACACTTGGTCGTGGGTCTCAAAGGCCTTCATGATGTTGTTCTCGTAGTAAGGCATCACACGCTCGATGGTGTCGCAAAGGGCCTCGGTGAGCGGGATTTGATCGTCGGTGAGCTCGGCATAGCGCGGGTCCATGCGGGGGCTCTTGGGGTCGTTCATATCTAACGCAGGCGGACGCACATCGAAGGCGCGACGCCACAGGCGCACTTGCTCGTCACCGTATTTCTCGGCGGTCATCTTCTTGTCAAGGCCTTGCAATTGGCCGTACGACTTTTCGTTGAGACGCCATGATTTGTACACCGGCAGCCAGTCCATATCCATGGCTTCGAGAGCCAAGTTCAAGGTCTTGATGGCGCGCTTCAGATAAGAGGTGAAGCAGATTTCAGGCTTGTAGCCGTTTTCTTTCAATGTTTTGCCTGCTTCTATGGCTTCTTGTACGCCTTTCTCCGAAAGGTCGACGTTGGTCCACCCCGTGAAGAGGTTCAATTTGTTCCATTCACTTTCTCCGTGACGGATAAGTATGAGTTTCTTCATTGTTGTTGATTGTTTATTTGTTGAACTGTTTAAATCTTTGATTCGACGTAGTCAATTGTTGTTTTATTTTCTTGGTCTGTGCTTCTTCGGCTGTACTTCTTGGACTTCCTCTTCAGCAGCAGCCTCTTTCGGAGTTTCCTTAAATGTCTCTGCCTCTTTGGGCATCTCCACTTCAACACGACGGAAGATGTCGTCCTTGTCCTTTGGTCGGGCCTCCTCATGCCACTTAAATCCAGATAAATATCGGTTGCTCTCACTCAAGTCTTTCTCGGGATACATGGTCTCGTTGATTTTTTTGAACGACTTGATGATGGAAACGCTTTGCTTTTCCATCTCGATGACCATGGTTGCGGAGTTCGACACGTCGATGCCGATAAGTCCCCCGTCGTCGTCGCGAATCCAATAGATGGTCTCGGCCTTATCGCCGTCCACATTCACCCGATGAATGTTACCATTTCTGAACCGAGATGTGATGTCTTTTCCCTTGATTTGGTTGTATCCCTCGATGGAGTCCTTAGAGATGATGAAGGCATTCCCCTTTTGCAACACCCAATCGACGTTTTGGTCCTTGAGTTTGATGTCGATATCAATGCCCGTCAGCTGGCTGTCTTCGGCCCATAAGACTGGTGCCACACGCATCTGAATGATAGAATCAGCTTTCAGATAAGTCAAAGTATCGCATTTGCCTTGCATGTCCGACTTGAAAAAACGGACGTTCCGACGGGCGATAAGCTTCTCGGCCTCCTCCTTTTGTTTGTCAAAATACATGAACAGCGTATCACCATGGATATAAAGTGAGTCGCCACCATCGTAGCTGATGGCGTATGCGCTGTCCGTGGCAAAAGAGAAGCCTTTGTTTTCCCACATCTCCACATAGTCGCCGCGCATGATGACCTGATAAGAAGTGTCAATCATGTCCACTTGGTTATAGGCCTGCGCCAAGCCCTTGTTGCGATCGTAGAAGATGGAATCCGCACGCATCTGTTGGGTCTCGTTATGCATATACGGCCGCTTGTCGAGATACACAAAGTCCTCGTTCACCAGATAATAGCCGTGTTTGCCCTCCAACTCGTTTTCCTTGTTGATGATAGTCGTCGGCCCTTCAAACCACATTTTCTCTATGCCAGTATTGTAAAACAAGGTGTCTGTATACATCTGGTACTTAGGACTATACACCTCAACATTCTCAAAAAACGAGAATTCTTTCAGTCTATCACGATAAAAGCCATAATGGCTTTTCAGGGTTTTGTCACCGCGCACCGTAGTGGCACTGTCGGGATAGCTGGCCAGATGCAGGTTGCGGTCGTATGTCAGGTATTCGGTGTAGAGCATGGTGGAGTCGTCGCGTAGCCGCACGTTGTCGTGAAACTCCGCAAAACGATGGTCACCGTCGTAGTTCAGCAAGTCGCTGAAAATCTCCACACTATCATTAACAATAATATGAACGTTCTGATAAGCATCAAAACTATTGTTTTTCTGATAGTAATAGGCGCTGTCGCAAAAGAAATAAGCTGAGTCGTGACGCATCTTTACATGACCAATGAGCCGCTGCACATCGCCCATGCTTTTCGAATAGGTGGCCTTGTCGTAATGCAAAATATTGATGCGAGTTTTCTTGCGCTGCATGGTATCTTGCTCCTGAGCCACAACGAGTTGCGAGAGCAATAGAAACAAGGATACTATGAACAGCACTTTACCTTTCATCTTGATAGAATAACGTGCAAAATTACGATTATTGTTGGATTTGGGCGAAGGAAACGAAAAATCCCCTAATTTTACCCCATCAAAACACTTCATCATGACCATAAAAGAAGCCCAAACCGCCGTTGACGAATGGATCAAGACCTACGGTGTGCGTTATTTCAGCGAGCTGACCAACATGGTTCTGTTGACCGAGGAAGTCGGTGAACTGGCCCGCATCATCGCCCGCACCTATGGCGACCAATCCTTCAAGGAATCGGATAAGAACCGCAACATGGCTGACGAAATGGCCGACATCCTCTGGGTGTTGCTTTGCCTAGCCAATCAAACTGGGGTCGATCTCACAGAAGCCTTTGCCAAGAATATGGAGAAGAAAACCATGCGCGACCGAGAGCGGCATATCCACAACGACAAATTGCGCGACCCCATCGCATAAAAAAATGTGGAGACGGTGTGCACTCCGTCTCCACAAAACAATGTGAATTCAAGATGATTACAAATTACATTGTCGTTTCGCAGTAGAGACGTGGCACGCCGCGTCTCTACAAAGATTTTTACATGGTCTTCGCCCAAGTGTCTTTCAACGCCACGGTGCGATTGAAGACCAGATGTCCTGCCGTACTGTCTTTGTCGACAGTGAAATAACCTATGCGCTGGAACTGGAAATGATCAAGCGGCTTGGCATCTGCCAAATATTCTTCCACATAGCACACGGGGCGCACTTCTAATGAGTTGGGGTTCATCATTTCTTTCATGGCTTCCAACGCAGTCTTGCCTTCGTTTTGCAGACGAGCGAGTTCATCACGCGGGTTCTCCACCTTCCAGAGGCGGTCGTACATGCGCACTTCGGCTTCGAGGCAACGCTCGCAACTCACCCAATGGATGGTGCCCTTTACCTTACGGTTGGCACCCGGCAGACCGCTTTTCGTGTCGGGATCATATTCGGCATAGACTTCAACGACTTCTCCATTTTCATCCTTCTTGCAGCCTGTGCATTTCACGATGTAAGCGTTTTTGAGGCGAACCTCGTTGCCAGGAGTCATGCGAAAATACTTCTTCGGTGCGTCTTCCATAAAGTCTTCCTTCTCAATCCACAGCTCGCGGCTTAAGGCAATCTTGTGGCTGCCAGCCGTTTCATCTTCAGGATTGTTGATGGCTTCCATCTCCTCAATTTGTCCTTCAGGATAGTTGGTGATGACCAACTTCACAGGGTTGACCACAGCGGCCACGCGGGTGGCGGTAGCGTTGAGGTCCTCGCGGATGGCACTCTCCATCAGGGCGAAGTCGTTCAAGGCATCATAGGTGGTGTAGCCAATCTTGTCGATGAACTTGTGGATGCCGCTAGGCGTGTAGCCACGGCGACGGAAGCCGCAAATCGTGGGCATGCGCGGGTCATCCCAACCACTCACTAAGCCCTCGTTGACAAGGACGAGCAGGTTGCGTTTGCTCAGCAAAATATAATTAAGGTTCAACTTGTTGAACTCGGTCTGACGCGGACGGTTGTCGTCCATGTTGTCACCCTCGCCACGGATTTCCTTCAACCAGTCGACAAAGAGATCGTAGAGCGGACGGTGCACCACAAACTCCAGGGTGCACAACGAGTGGGTGACACCCTCAAAGTAGTCACTTTGTCCATGGGCGAAGTCGTACATCGGATAGGCGTGCCACTTGGTACCTGTGCGGTGGTGCGGTGTATCGACGACACGATAGATGATCGGGTCACGGAAGTGCATGTTGGGGTTGGCCATGTCAATCTTGGCACGAAGCACCATCTTACCCTCGCCAATCTCGCCATTGTTCATCTTGTTGAACAAGTCGAGCGACTCCTCGATGGGACGGTTACGGTAAGGGCTTTCAATACCAGGTTGTGTAGGCGTACCCTTCTGTGCGGCAATCTCCTCTGAGCTTTGCTCGTCGATGTAGGCCTTGCCGCGTTTAATCAGTTCTATGGCAAAATCCCAAAGTTGCTGGAAGTAATCGGAGGCATAGTATTCGTTACCCCACTGGTAGCCCAGCCATTGGATGTCCTCTTTAATGGCATCGACATACTCCATATTCTCCTTGGTGGGATTGGTGTCGTCGAAGCGCAGGTTGCACACGCCGCCATGTTGGGCAGCGATGCCGAAGTCGAGACAGATGGCCTTGGCGTGGCCGATGTGGAGGTAACCGTTAGGCTCTGGGGGAAAGCGTGTCTGCACGCGTCCGCCGTTCTTGCCGTTGGCGAGGTCTTCTTCCACTTTCGCTTCAATGAAATTGAGCGATTTCTTCTCCATTACTTTTTCTTCTTCTGGGTTTGTCATAGTTCAATTTAGGATTAAAACAAAGTGCAAAATTAATAAATTGTTCAATACACTGAAAAGGCTTTTATGTTTTTTGATTAGGTTATGGGACGTGCCGATGGCACGTTATTCTATTTACCTCACACCTGCAGTGTAGGGGACTAGCTGATGTAGCGTGTCTCCGACACGCTGAGTACCAGCATCGGCTGCGTCTCAGCCCCACACTGCATGTGGGGTAAATAGGATAGTGTGTCTTCGACACACAAAAAAAGCCTGCCGAAACTCAGCAGGCTTTTGAGGTACCTGGCGGACTCGAACCGCCGTCCCCGGTTTTGCAGACCGATCCCTAACCACTCGGGCAAGGTACCCTATTGCGGCTGCAAAGATACGACTTTTTGGCGAACTGCAATATATTTTCAAAGAATTTTTTCAAACCAAACCTCTTGCCGACAACTTCAGCCAGTTCCATACGAACAAGGCAACGAAAAGCAGTCCACAATATACATAGAAGATTTTCAAGTCCTTATGACACAAATGGGTCATCGCGTAGGCTGCCATGAGTACTAACAAAGGTATGGCCGGTTCGTGATAGCGTTCGGAGTTAGCAGCAAACGAAAACATGATGATGGCCAAATACGAGAACTCATAGGCGCCAATTAAGCTGAAATCGCGCCATTTTTTTTGTCTGAAAGCAATGACGATCGCCAGCATGGCAAAAAAAGCCAAAAAGTTCTTCACATAAGTGCTGCCATGAATCATCTTGTTGTGGTCGGGACTCTCCTCCACCATGGGAGCCAAAGGCAATACAAAAGCACCTGGCGCCAAATAATAGCTTTTGGCCAACTCGCCATGTCGCATCCCCATAGTTTCGTATTTTTCAGACTGATAATTCAAATCAGTGAATTTCAAGCGATTGATAATCTTTATTTCACGACCAACAGGAGAAAACAGGAAAACGAAAAACACAACAACAACCGACGAAGCAATAACAATTTTGCCTTTTCTGCCCACCAAATCCTTGGACGAAAGCAAAACAAAAACCAAAAAAGCAAAAATGAGGCACATGCCGATAATGGTACGGAACCCGAAGGTCAGAACTGTCAAAAGGATGGGAACCAAGATGCTCCAAAATGTGTATTTTTTGCTACGGATAAGATAGTCCATGCGCTCGAGAGCGAAGATAGAGAGAAAGATCATCTCAGCTTCCTTGGTGTGCAAGCCACACGTTTGAATCAAAATGGGCATGAAAACACACATCACGGCGGCCAGTCGACCTGTGCGCTCGCCCATGGTACGTGAACCCAACTTCCAAACCACAATACACAGATAGGCATGCATTAAGGCTTTGAATAGCCTTGGTACCAACCAACTACGGCCAAAAATGGTGTAAACCAGAGTTAGCCAAAGCACATAACCTTGGTCGGAATAGCCCATGGTATAGGCATTCAAATACTTAAAAACGTATGAGATATAACCACCTCGAACGCATTTTGAGAGATAAGCCGCCGCAGGATGATACCAAATGCTGTCGGCAGCATCATATTCGAAAGCTTTGCCCGTCTCCCAATAATAGTAATAGCACATCACGAAGGCATATACCATCCTAATGGCCAATGCCGTCCAAAACACTTTGCGCCAGAATTTTTTGGGATCGTCATTTTTCCAACGGGGATAAAAAACGGTAGTCAGCACAAAGAAAAACAGCACCTCACCTATGCCCCACAACATCCATTTCAGTTGCAAGGCATGCTCACGAAATGCCACACTGATGACCAGTAGCGCCAACAGATAAACGCCGATGCCGTAAAACGCAATATATCTGGTCAGTTTCTTTGACATTAATCCAAAAAGATCGATTCTCCTCCTTTACGTTTGCTGACTTGAGGTTGTAGTAAGATTTCCTTGCCTGGAATAATGGTACCAATTTTACGCATATCAACGCGTTCCCACATGTGAGGCCTATATTCATGAATAAACCTATAAAGCGAGTCGCTGGCTGTCAGCACATTAGGAGCATAGCTCTCAGGGGCACCATCAATGGTCTCAAAATCAATATGAAGTATGAGACTGTCAAGATCAAATGAATACTTGAACGGCCACCAAGCCACCGTGTCAGTGTGGTGGTCACGCTGCCAGCCGATGCTGTCCTCATAGAAATACATGAGGTATCCCTTTGTGGTATCATACGGGTTATACTCCTTCATTTTGTATTCATCTTCGATGATTTGACCGGCATAATCCGTGGCCCACGTTTCACGCTTCATCACGCCAAACACCTTGTTCACAATACCATAAAAATCCAGTTTGTTTTGCGAGACGAAGACCGTGCGGTGTACGTGCCCGCCAGGCGAATTGATGACAAAGGAGGAACCGCGGAAGTCACCATCGCTGTAATCGCTTACCGTAACGGTAATGATGCTGTCTTTGGCCCTACCCGACATAGGCGAAATGGTATACCAGTCGGCATCATCGTTTTTGGTGATGGTCCATTTGCAGTTGGCAGTTAGGGTAATGGTTTGGCTCTCAGATTGCAACCCAAAACGCAGGTCTTGAGATGACACCAAGATGGTATAGTCTTTGACGCAACTTGCAAGGCCTAACAAGGCCATGATTGTTAAAATGAGGTATTTTTTGTTTGTTTTCATAGGGTGATGGGAGTATAATTGTAGAGACGGTGTGACACCGTCTCTACAACAAATCATCAGAATTGGAAAATGGGTTCACCACCCTTGCGTTTAATGGCCTTGTGCTTAAGAATAGCCTTGGCATTTGGATTGATTGTACCTATCTTGCGCATGTCGGCACGCTCCCACCAGTGATCCTTATATTCGTGGATGAAACGGAACAACGAGTCGCTGGCCGTCAGCACCTGTGGGGCATAGTTTTCAGGCGCATCGTTGACCGTTTCAAACTCAATATGTAGGATTTGGTTGATGGGATCATACTCGTACCTAAAGGCATAATATGCTGCCGTATCTTTATGATGGTCCATCTGCACCCCTGTTCCGTCAGCAAGGAAATACATGGTATAACCCGTAGCCGTGTCGTATGGATCATATATCTTATGCTTATATGAATCCTCAATCATCTGATCCATATAGTCTGTGTTCCAAGTCTCTCTACTTGACACCCCAAACACCTTATTATAAAGACCGTCAAAATCTAACTTGTTTTGCGAGACGAAGACCGTGCGATATACGTGTCCGCCAGGCGAATTGATGACAAAAGAAGAACCACGAAAATCACCATCTTCCAAGGCTTCGACAGTGATGGTAAGCGATCCGTCGTTTTTTCCACTCATTGTACTAATGGTGTACCAATCTGCATTGTCATTCCTGGTGATGGTCCATTCGCAGTTGGCAGTAAAGTCAAGAGTCTGTGAACCAGCATCCAAGCCAAACCAAAGGTTGTTGGTGGGGACTTGTATTTTGTAGGTTTTTACACAGCCCGTTAACGCGGAGGCAGCAATGAGCAGTAAGGCTGCCACGGCCAAAAGATGAATATGCTTTTTCATTTCGGTTAGATTTAAAGTGCAAAATTACATAATTTTCTCAATATAAGCGTTTTTTCTGCTTTGGCTTCCTTACAGATGGCAATGTATCAGCCAGCATCTCGAAGTCCATCTTGTGCTTGAAGAGATCGACGGCTTTCACGCGGATACGTACTTCGTCGCCCAGTTGGATGATGCGCCCCGTGTCTTGTCCAATGACGCGGAAATTGTCGTCGTCAAGGTAATAGTAGTCGCCAGGGAGGTCCTCATAGCGCACCAGACCCTCACATTTGTTGCCTTTCAGTTCCACGAAAAGACCCCATTTGCTGACGCCTGAAACCAATCCTTCAAACACTTGTCCAATCTTATCTTGCAGATATTCAGCTTGTTTGTATTTGATACTCTGACGCTCCATTTCCTCGGCTTGTTTCTCCATCTCGCTGGCATGTTCACACATCTCCTCGTATTCCTTCTTGTTGACCGAACCTTGACCCTCAATGAGATACCTTTCTATCAATCGGTGCACCATCAGGTCGGGATAGCGGCGGATAGGCGAGGTGAAGTGGGTGTAGTAGTCGAAAGCCAAGCCATAGTGACCGATGTTCTCAGTGCTGTAGACGGCCTTGGCCATAGTGCGCAGGGCGACGGTCTGGATGAGGTTCTTCTCGCCCTTGCCCTCCACATCCTCGAAGAGTTTGTTGTAGGAATTCACCAAGGTCGTGCGGTTGCTGAGATTCATCGAATAGCCCAAACGCGAGATGAGCAGCATGAACTTGTTCAGTTTCTCTGGGTTAGGCTCATCATGAACGCGGTAGACAAACGTGTCGTTGTGCCATTTGCTTTCCGGCTTGCCGAAGGTCTCAGCGACGGTGCGGTTGGCCAACAGCATGAAGTCCTCGATTAATTCATGCGACTCATTCTGCACACGCACGTAGGTGTCAATAGGTTTCTTGTTCTCGTCAAGGATGAAACGAACCTCTTCCGAGTGGAAGTTGATGCTGCCTGCCTCCATGCGTTTCTCGCGCAGCTTGGTCGCTAAACTATTGAAAGACAAAATCTCGTTCTTGTAATCACCTTCTCCGCCTTCAATCATGGTCTGCACCTCTTCATAGGTATATCTACGGCACGACTTGATGATGGTTTTGCCAATCCATTTATCATAAATCTTGGCATCATCGTCCATCTCGAAGACCACGCTGAAAGTCAGCTTCTCCTCGTCGGGACGGAGTGAGCAGACGTTGTTGCAGAGCTTCTCGGGCAACATGGGGATGGTGCGATCAACGAGATATACGCTAGTGCCACGGTTGAGGGCTTCCTTGTCGATGGCGGAGCCTTTCCGCACGTAGTGCGACACGTCGGCGATGTGGACGCCCACCTCCCAATGGCCGTTGCTCATCTTCTGCAGGCTGATGGCGTCATCGAAGTCTTTGGCATCGGCTGGGTCGATGGTGATGGTGAAGGTCTTGCGGAAGTCACGGCGTTTCTTGATTTCGGCTGCACTGATTTTGACAGGAATCTGGGCGGCTTCACGCTCCACGTCCTCCGGGAACTCTATGGGATAGTCATGAGCCGCCAAGATGGATTCCATCTCCACGTCATTCTCGCCAGGCTTGCCGAGCACACGGACAATTTCGCCGAAGGGGTTGCCTGAGCCATCGGGCCAGTCAGTGAGGTGGACAATGACCTTCTGTCCATCTTTGGCACCATTGAGGTCGCCACGCGGGATGAAGATATCCACAGGCATCCAGTCCACATCGGGACGAACGAAGACATAGCCATGCGTGATACTCAACACACCAACAAATTCAGTATGTTTGCGTTCGAGCACCTCCACTATCTCGCCTTCGGGCTTGCTGTTGTTACGTTTGGGAAACATGGCCACGCGCACGCGGTCGCCATGCAACGCCTTGTAAGTGTCCTGAGCAGCGATGAAGATGTCCTCACCTTCGCCGTCGTCACGCACTACGTAAGCCTTGCCTGTCGACTTCATCTCCACCGTACCCTCCACATACTTCGTCTTGGGCCCGAACTGCGCCATGCCCTCGGGACCCATCACATAGCTGTAGGGGCGCACCTCTTGCAGCAAACCTTTGTTTTTTAGGTCAATGAGCAAGTTATACACCACATCCTTCCCTGCCTGGTCCTTGATACCCATGATTTTGCAGACCTGTTTATAGTTTTTCGGGCGGAAAGGTTGGTCGGCAAAAATGCCCAAAATCACACTCGTGAAAGTGCTGAGTTTATTTTCGATTTTTTTCTTTTTTGGCATATTAATTTCGATTCAATTTAAATTTTCGCTGCAAAGATAATGAAATCACACAATTAACCCTGTTGATAATTTTGTTGAAAAAATAATCAAGATTTTATTTGTAGGGAAATATCAAAATACTCTACCTTTGCAAAACAAGGTTCTTCGGAGGAGATTAATAGGGAACCCCGTGAAAATCAGGGACTATGCCCGTAGCTGTGAGCTTCAGATAACGCCGAACAACCCCCGCCACTGTCGTGGGATGACCTCGACGGGAAGGCAGTTTGAGCGGGAGCGAGTCAGAAGACCTGCCTTGTGATTAATGAGCACTATGGCCCTCGGGAAGTAAGGGAAGTGTGCAGACAATACGAAAAAGAGTCATATTCTGCGTTTTTTAACGCAATAATTTGAAAACGAGCACATTATATGAGCAACGGAGGATTGTACATTACCAAAAGGGACGGCAAGCAGGAAGCCTTCTCCCTTGACAAGATCAAAGTAGCCATCAGTAAAGCCTTTCTAGCATCTGGCTTTTATGCCACCGACGAGGACCTCAATGGGATCTTGAGCCGTGTCCGCGTGACCAACGGCATCACCGTGGAGGAAATCCAAAACCAAGTGGAGACGGCCTTGATGGCGGAACAGTACTACACTGTGGCCAAAAACTACATCCTGTACCGCCAGAAGCACACCGAAGATCGCGAAATCCGCGAAAAAATCGACTTTTTGAGCAACTACGTCAATGCCTCGAACGCCGCCACTGGCTCGAAGTACGACGCCAACGCCAATGTGGAGAAGAAGAACATCGCCACATTGATTGGTGAGCTGCCTAAGTCGAGCTTCATCCGCATCAACCGCCGCCTGCTGACGGACCGCATCAAGTCGGTATACGGCAAGGAACTTGCTGACCGCTACCTCTATTTGCTCAACAACCACTTCATCTACAAAAACGACGAGACCAGTTTGGCCAACTACTGCGCCTCCATCACCATGTATCCATGGCTCAACGAAGGCACGGCTTCGATCGGCGGCAATAGCACCGCCCCCACCAAGTTGCGCTCGTTCTGCGGTGGTTTTATTAATATGGTGTTCATGGTCTCCTCGCAATTGTCGGGTGCCTGCGCCACGCCGGAGTTCCTGATGTACATGAACTACTTCATCGGTCTTGACTATGGCAAGGACTACTACAAGCGCGCCGACGAAATCGTCGACCATTCGCTCAAACCGCGCACTATCGACAAGGTCATCACCGACTGCTTCCAGCAAATCGTGTATTCCTTGAACCAACCTGCAGGTGCTAGGAATTACCAGTCGGTATTCTGGAACATCGCCTACTACGACAAGTATTATTTCGAGTCGTTGTTCGGCAATTTCTACTTCCCTGATGGCTCACAGCCCGATTGGGAGTCGTTGAGCTGGCTCCAGAAACGTTTCATGAAGTGGTTTAACGCCGAGCGTCTGAGAAGCGTGCTCACCTTCCCGGTGGAGACGATGGCGTTGCTCTCGAAAGATGGCGACGTCATCGACCAGGAATGGGGTGACTTCACCGCCGAGATGTACGCCGAAGGACACTCCTTCTTCACCTACCTCAGCGACAACGCCGACTCGCTGTCGTCGTGCTGCCGCCTGCGCAACGAGATCCAAGACAATGGCTTCAGCTACACCCTCGGCGCCGGTGGCGTCAGCACAGGCTCCAAGAGCGTACTGACCATCAACCTCAACCGCTGCATCCAGTATGCCGCACGCAATAACATGCACTACCTGACTTTCCTTGAGGAGATTGTCGACCTCTGCCACAAGGTGCAGATTTGCTACAACGAGAACCTGAAGGACCTGCAAAGCAAAGGTATGTTGCCGTTGTTCGATGCCGGATACATCAACTTGGGTCGCCAATACCTTACCATCGGCGTGAACGGCCTCGTGGAAGCCGCCGAATTCCTGAAGATCAAGATCTCCGACAACCCGGACTACGAAAAGTTCGTGCAGGATGTGTTAGGCCTCATCGAGCGTTACAACAAGAAGTACTACTCGAAGCAGGACGGCCTGATGTTCAACTGCGAGATGATCCCTGCCGAGAATGTGGGTGTGAAGCACGCCAAGTGGGACAAAGAGGACGGCTACGAGGTGCACCGCGACTGCTACAACAGCTATTTCTACATCGTGGAAGACCCCAACACCAACGTGTTGGATAAGTTCCGTCTCCACGGCGAGAAGTACATCAAGCACCTCACTGGTGGCTCGGCCTTGCACTGCAACCTGGAGGAACACCTCACCAAGGAACAGTACCGCCAGCTGCTGCGCGTAGCTGCCCGCGAAGGTTGCAACTACTTCACCTTCAACATCCCGAACACGATTTGCAACGACTGCGGCCACATCGACAAGCGTTACCTGAAGGAATGCCCTGAGTGCCACAGCCACAACATCGACTACCTGACCCGCATCATCGGTTACCTGAAGCGCGTCAGCAATTTCAGCGAGCCGCGTCAAGAAGAAGCCGGCCGCCGTTACTATGGAAAAATGGAGATGGACAGATGTTAAAGTACGCTAATTTTGATATCGTCTTCCAGGAAGTTCCGGAAGAGGTTACGCTTGCTATTAATATCACAAACTGTCCCAACCAATGTCCTGGTTGCCACAGCAAATATTTGTGGGAAAACAGCGGCAAACAGTTGGATACCAATGAATTGTATCGTCTTGTGGATCAATATAAGACGGGCATCACCTGTGTGTGTTTCATGGGCGGTGACAACGAACCTGAGTCGGTCGCACAATTGGCTAATCAGGTGAAGAAGGACTATGGCGTCAAGGTGGCCTGGTATTCGGGCAAGAACGAATTGCCACAGAACGTTTCGACCGACCATTTCGACTACATAAAAGTAGGTCGATATGTGGCCGAGCTCGGGCCTCTGGACAGTGCCACCACCAACCAACGCATGATGAAACGCCTAGCCGACGGCCGTGTGAAGGACATCACGGAGTGGTTCCGAAAGAACAAGAAGGTCGTTGAGGTAGAAAAAAATCCGGCAGAGTGATTCTGTCGGATTTTTTTGTCATTACCGTAAAGACGTAGCGCGCTACGTCTCTACATGATTAATCCTCGGGCGTTAATGCCGCAATCATCTCAGCAATCTTGTCCTTGACCTCGGCAACGACATTATCGGGATTGAGGTCGGCCTTGAAGCTCTTGTCGCGGCTGGCAAACTCGATGGCGTTGCGCTCCAGCGTCTTCGGGCTGACCACGATGCGCAGCGGCACACCGAGCAGGTCAGCATCGGAGAACATCACGCCCGCGCTGATGTTGCGGTCGTCGTAGATGACCTCCACGCCTGCCTTTTTCAGGTCTTCGTAGAGCTTGTCGGCCACGCGGCGCACATTCTCGTCGGCGATGCGCAGGGCACAAATCTGCACCTGCCAAGGGGCGATGGTGATGGGCCAGATGGGACCGTAGTCGTCGTGGCTCACCTCGCAGACCGAGGCAATCAAACGACCCACGCCGATGCCGTAGCAACCCATGATGGGGTATTTCAGCGTATTGTCGCTGTCGAGGTACTGCATGTTCATCGACTCGGTGTATTTGGTGCCGAGTTGGAAGATATTGCCCACCTCGATACCGCGGCTGATGGTGATGCTGTGCTTGCCGCACACGGGGCAGATGCCGCCGGCGGTGGCCTTGGCCACGCTGTCGTACTTCACCTCACCGAGGTCGCGGGCCATGTTCATGCCCTTGTAGTGGTAGTTCTCCTTGTTGGCACCCGCCACGAAGCTGTTCAAGGTCTTCAGCGACTCATCATAGACCACCGTGATGCCTTCCGGCAAGCCCTTGGGACCGATGAAGCCAGGGCAGATACCCATCTCAGGGGTGACGGTGGCGGCATGTACCTCAGCGCAAAGCAGGTTGCGGAGCTTGGTCTCGTTCACCTCAAGGTCACCACGCAAGAAAACAATGACCAGCGAGTCATCCATATTACGCTGATAGAGCACGGCCTTGCACGACTGCAGAGGCGACTTGTGCAGGTAGTTGCACACATCCTCGATGGTCTTCTGTTCGGGGGTGTAGACCTCTTCCAAAGGCTCGATGGGGTATTCCTCATTGTGAACGATGCAGTCGGCGGCTTCGCTGTTGGAGCGGTAACCGCATTCGGGGCAGATGACGATGGTGTCCTCGCCAATGTCGGTGAGCAGCATGAACTCATGGGAGATGCGGCCACCCATCATGCCCGAGTCGGACTTGACGGCCACGACCTGCGGCACGCCAGCACGGGCGAAGATACGGTCATAGGCATGGTAAGCCTTGGCATAGTATTGCTCCAAGTCCTCTTGCGAGGTGTGGAAGCTGTAGGCGTCCTTCATCGTGAACTCACGGGTACGGATCAAGCCACCGCGTGAACGAGGTTCATCGCGGAACTTGGTCTGGATCTGGTAGATCATGAAGGGGTACTGCGTGTAACTCTTTGCGGCGTCGCGGGCCAGCTGCACGGCGGCTTCTTCGTGGGTCATGCCCAGCACCATGTCGATGCCGTTACGATCCTTGAAGCGAAGCAGCTCCGAGCCGATGCTGTTGTAACGCCCTGACTCTTGCCACAGCGTACCCGGCATCACGACGGGGAACATGACTTCCTGTCCGTCGATGCGGTCCATCTCCTCACGGATGATATTCTCGATCTTCTTCGCGATGCGCTTGGCTGGCATGAAGAAGGAAAACAGGCCGGTACCCACCGACTTGATATATCCACCACGCACCATCAGCGCCTGACTATCGAATACGCAGTCGGCCGGTGCCTTCTTGAAACGTTCGCCTAATAATGTTGCAACTTTCATTTCAGTATTACGTAATTAAAATGTTTAACCGATTATTTGACAAGGGACTACGGGACGCGAGACTACGGGACTTTCTATCGTCTCGTGTCTCGCGTCTCGAAGTCTCCAGTCCTTCAAATCGGCTGCAAAGGTACGGAATTTTTTAATTCTGAATCATCACCTTTCTCGTCACCACCTTGCCACCAATGACATGGACAAAGTACATGCCGGAGGGCAGGTCGCTCACGTCGATGGTGCGTTGGCCATCAACACTGAAACCACGCACTTTGACACCTTGCGGGTTGATGATGACGACGCTGGCTCTACCCTTTTCGTAATCCGTGGTGATGGTCATTTGGCCTCTAGCTGGATTAGGAGTGATGGTTACTTGGAAGGGCTCTGCATCCACATCGGGAAGTTCAGGAACTTCAGTCAGGATGTCGGTATTGTGGCTATAGGTCACCACCTTACCAGAGACTCTTAAAATCGGGTTGCTGGAGTTGTCGCAATCCGGGCAGTTGTTTTGGCCGCTCACGCAGTCGGGGTAGTTGGGGTGGCATTGGTCGACGTAAGTCGGGTCGAACTCATAGAGTACATCGGCACTTCCATTAGCGAGATAATCATCGAGGCTGTAGTCCCACACCATGCTCATGCTACCTGGGCACCAGCCGGCGCGACTATAACGCCATGTGCCATATTGGGGTATGCAGCCAGCGGGATTGGGGTCGCAGGTCTGCCACAAATCTTGTGTGTAGCTCGTAGCACCATTAATGTTGATGTTGTGTGTGGCATGATAGAACTCGGCGGCGTTGCCCGTGTTGTAAGCTCCGTGGCCTGTATCGCTCCAATTGTGTCCTGAAGTGGTGATTTGCAGCTTGGCCTTCTCAACACATGGGTCAAACACGACATTGCGAGTCGGGATGGGACATGGGTCTGAATAATCTCCGAAGGCATAGTTGCCATACCAAATCTCCTGCATATCTACATAAGGATACTCCGGAGTGCCTTTGGTGTACTCAAAGATTGCGGTGGGGTTGTAGCCCGAGCCAACAGCACCATATTGTTCGCTATAGAATTCAAATTCGACGAGACCCTGCAGCACGGAGGTATAGTCGGTTACATCCAGGTCGTCAACGCATTCCACACCAAAGGGGGTAATGTAACGGCAGAGTTCCACCCATTCGCCGCGGTAGTTCTTCACACGGACATAGCTGATGTGGTCATAATCGTTGCAGTCGCCGTTCACGCAGTTGTGCAGATAATGCAGGTTGATGGCGTTGAAGGCATTGACATGGGTCGGGAAAGCGTATTCGCCATGGTCGGTAAACTGTGAGGTAGTGGCCACCATCTCGCCATTCATTGCGGAAACCACCATGTCATCGTAGTCGGTAGTCACCTCAAAGGTATTGGAGGCCGTGGTGACCTTGCCACCCGTCTGGGTGATACTCACCGTCATGTTGTAGGTGCCTACGCCCGAGGGGGTCCAAGTGGTGTACCAATAACCGTTTTCCGGTTTGTCGGGATAGTCGGTCTTCAAATACAACTCTTGTCCGTCAACCTCACATTTCACCTGTTCAAATTTGATGGCATTGGCATGGTCGATATAGGCACTCAATACTACCATCACAGGATTCTCGAAATCGGGCATATACACCTTGGTGCCTTCGTAAGGACGGCGGATGGTGATTTCGGGTTCATAGTTTTCTGGATCCACCACATAGAAAGTACGCGTCACCGTGGGGGCAGGTTGCCATTGCGTGCCGTCGCCAGCCTGGATGGCTTTCACCTTCACAGTGCCTTCCTCACCAGTGAGGGTTAGGATATTGCCTTCGACGGTGGCGGGACCTTGGGCAACCTCGAAGGTCACAGGCAGACCTGAAGTAGAAGTGGCTTCAAGGGTAATAGGTGCATTATAGACCAACTGGTCGGGGATTTCAGCGAAGTCGATAAACTGTGCAGCCAGTCCACCAGGGATATGGCGTACGGTGAAGTTGTCGAAACCGCCCCAGCCGCTGTTGAGCATATAAATGTAGTGCCACATGGCTGGGTCGTATTTGTCGCCGCTGCCAGGAGTGAGACCAGCATTGACACCTTGGCATTCCGGCACGGCTTCCCATTCAGCATCAAGGTCGTCATACTTCATAAACAGTGTGACGGCACCTTGACCATTGTTGGCATCGAGGTCGATGGAGACCTTCCAACGGTACCAATGGCTTTCCGATCCTATAGGCTGGATATTGCTGGTGATGGTGTTGTTGGGCAGCACCACGCCGTTCATGAAGAGCGGGTTGCTCGGGTTGACGCCCGTCATCATCAGATAGATGCCGCCATCGGGAATCGTGCTGTTCTCGTCGGGATAGACAGGTTCGCAGATAGCGTTGGAAGAAGAGGCCTTACGCAAAGGAGGGAGGACCGAGCCATCGCCATCGCCGTCATAGCCGATGCCGAAGAAGTCGCCCCACCATTGGCGCAGAATGTCGCACTCAAACTCGATGATACCGCCATTTGAGAAGTCGAAACCATACTGGGTGATGTCGTGAGTGGCGATGTCGCCAAAGGCGGTACCGGAAGCATCAGAGAACACACCGATAGTCTCGTCGGCTGTCGGGATAGGCGGTGTGGTGCCCCAGAAGTGGCCCATGTAGTCGGTATACAACGGGGTGAAAGCTCCGTTGCCTGCGTGGTGCACGCGAACATACCAGCCGTCTTGGCCATTGAGGAGATGGTTGGGGTTCTCTCCATATTCATAATCGTTGAAGTCGAAGGTCTTTTCGACTTGGGCGTTCATCCCGAAGGAGAAAGCCAAAAGCATAAGGATAAGTGATAGTTTTTTCATAATATTAGATTTAAAGATTCAAAGATTCAAAATTCAAAGATTTGAGTTTTCTTTTCTGGGAATGGAAAGCTCTGTCTTCTTATCAAAGGAGGGCGATTCCATTCCCGGAATGGAATCTCTTTATTCGTTCCACCAAACTTTGGTCTGCCTCGTGTCGCCATGCGACATTCTTGCCAATTCTTTGGTATAGTTCTCGTAATTGTACTCGATTTCCTTCTGGGGATACTCCATGCGGAAAGAAGTCAACTTGGCATGGTTGGTAGTGGTGGGTGTCGCCTTGGTGCGACGTGCCAAAGCCCACGCCTCCCACGGCTGACGGAAGAGGTTAAGCCAACGTTGCTGGTAAATGAATGTCAAATAGGCCTCGTTCGTATAGTCGAATTCAGGGTTCATGTACACGGCATAGTTCATCACGTTGGAAGCCATCCTCTGGCCCAAAGACCAAATATCGCCAGTACCGACAAAGCTGGTGTACTGCGGATAGAAGTACGTCCACCGACTCGTGTTTTGCGGAATGTGTGCCCAAAAGATGCACGACTGGTAGATGCCTTGGAAAATCATCTGGTCAAGTTCCATTTCCGAGAGGATGATGCCGCCAATGCCGCGAGCGCCAATTTCAGCCTTCATGAAGAGCACATCGGCATAGGTGACTAAAATCTGCGGTACATATTTCTCGTCACGGGTGAGATAGTAGTTGAAGGGCGAAAAGAGGCACGAGGGGCCTTTGAAGGTATAGTTACCATCGCGGCTCTGGGCATAGGGAGAACCGCCTTCTGTGGGCGTTTCAAGGGTACGAATCTGCGGGTAAGGCCGCCAGGCACCATCGGGACAGCTGTCGTTCTTGTGGCTTGTGTCGAAGAAGAGGTAGGCACGATAGTCAAAGATGCCGCTACCATCCAAGTCGTTGGTCGAAGAAAGGCAACTCCATACGGTTTCACCCATACGAAGGTGCTTGTGCTCACGGAACGACCAGTTGTTGTCCCAACTTGTACCCAACACACTGGGCCACAAGCAGATGCCTCCTCCTAAGGAGGAACCACCCGAAGCACTCATCTTTGAATACATGAAGTTGTAGGCACCTACCAACAAAGGCGTGGCATAGTCAGGATCTTTGTCATACATGCGCAGGCCGTGACGAAGGATGAGGGAGTTGGCAAACTCGGCCCACAGTGTGTAGTCGTTGTTGAGCAGCACGTCGTAGGGGAGCCTGTAATAATCATTGCCACCAACAGTGGTAACAGAGTCGGCATGCAAGAGGTCGCGCGACCATACCAGCTCTTCCAAAAGCGATTTGTAGATGCTCTCCTGGGTGTCCCATTCGGGTTTCATCGTGGCCTGCGAAGAGGCGTTTTCCCAGATACGGCCAGCTTGCGAGTAAGGCATGTCGCCAAAGACGTCGGTGAGCTTAAAGGTCTGGTAAGCCTTCATAATGTTAAGTTGGGCACGCGCTTTGTCGCATACGGCATCGTCGGCCTGCTCCTCGCAGTAAGCATCGAAACGTCTTTCCAGCTCACGTATGTTGGACAACATGAGGTAATAGCTCGACCAAAGTTCTGTAGTTCCTATCTGCGAGTTACCCCAAGACTCTGACGTCAAGGCGCCAAGTTCCGTCTCGGGATACCAAATCTCGTTTTGCAGGTAGAACTGCTCGTTCATGCTTTGTTGCAACGAACCCACTACACCATTAAATAACGCTTCGATGGTTGTTTCCGGCGGTGAGAACGGGTCTTTATTCATCTCTTCGAAGTTCTTTGTACATGAAGCCAAAGCAAATACTGCACAAATTATAAATATGTTTCTTTTCATAGTGATATTCTTTTTTGTCACAAAACCTTCAAAACCCGACAAAACACTTTTTGTGTTGAGGAAAGCACGCCAACCGGTTGCTTTCTGGCGGTGACACGGTTGTGCAGCCACCTTATTCGTTTCATTGAAGTTTTGCATTGTTTTATGTGTTTTGTGATTAATTATAGATTGACTTTAAGTGTGACCATAAACGATCGTGAGCCGGGATAGGAGGCATATTCGAGGCCTTGGGCATTGCCCGAGCCTTGGGTGCCTTCAGGATTGATGTTGTCGGGCAGGGTCTTGTAGAAATAGAACAAGTCGCGACCCACGAGGGAGATAGAGGCCTGTTTGAAGAGGTTCTGCTTGTCGAGCCACTTGCGCGGGAAATCGTAAGTCAACGAGAGTTCACGCATCTTGATCCAAGTGTTGTTGACAATGCCCGGTGTGCTGAGGATGTTTCCCCAACCACCGAAGTTAGGCATGTACTTATAGAGGTAATGCACCACGTGTTCGTTTTCGACGGCCTCACCCGTCTCGGTGTTGATGCAATAACCCGGCAGGATGATACCGTAGTTGCCAAGCAACTCGTCGTTTTCGTAATAAGGTAGACCGTTGCCGTCGCGTTCATAGAGCGTCTCGAGGCTTTGTCCCGTCTGCATAGCTACTACATAAGAAGCGCAATAGATTTGACCGCCCAATTTGGCATCAACCAAGGCGTAGAGCGACCAGTTTTTGTAGGAAGCCCTCAGGTTAATACCGCCCGTCACCAAAGGCGCGCAGTTGCCAATCGGCACACGGTTGTCGGTCTTCAGATAAGTGGTACCCGTTTCGTTCAGCAGCGGCAAGGGTTTGCCGTTTTCATCATAGAACGGGCCGACGACAGTGCCGTTGGGCATGGTGTATTCATAGACATAGTCCCATCCGTAGATGGTGCCGTACTCCTCCCCTTCTTCCACGGCGATGGCAGGACCATTGGAGCCCCAAATCTCAGAAAGCAGATACATATTGGCACCAGATAAGTCAACTATCTTGTTCTTGTTGCGGGCCAAGTTCAAGCCCACTTGAACACCGTAATCTTTTCCTTGGGCAATGTCGTAGGTCAAGATGGCCTCAATACCCTTGTTGGTCACCACGCCTGTGTTGATAGTCACTTGATCGGCACCCGATGAAGGAGCCAGCGGTGAGTGAAGAATCTGGTCCCAAGAATAGATGTTGTAGTAGGTGAAGTCCATGTTGAATCTGGCGCCCAGTCCGAGGTCAAAACCCAATTCGTAGGAGCGTTGTCTTTGTGGTTTCAACTCCAAAGGCGGAACTGTGGTAGGCAAGGTGGCCGAAAGCTGGTGACCGAAGGAGCCCGTGTTGTAAGTATAAGTCAGCTGGTAGGGCTCAGTGTCACTTGCGGTTTGTGCCCACGAACCACGTAGTTTCAAGTAGTTCACCGGACCCCAGTTCCAATTCTTGAAGGCCGAGGTCGGGATAAAGCTCAAAGTGGTCGAAGGATAGAAATAATTGTTGTTGGTGATGGGTAGTGTCGACGACCAGTCGTTACGGCCTGTCACATCCAAGAACAGCCAATCGCTGTAGCTCATGTTGAAGAAAGCATACACCGAGTTGACTTGCTTCTCCCAGCGCGATTCACCGAAGGTGCGTTCCGTGGCATTGGAGTAGTTGTTGATGGCATAGAGATTGGCGTATGCCCATTTGCCCGAGGTGCCATCGATTCCATCACGGTAGCCGTAATACTGTTCACCACCAGCCGAAAGGCGCACGTTGAATTTCGATCCGAAGATTTTGTCCTTATAGGCTGTGATGAGGAAGTCCATGTCACGGGTCACCGCATTCGACTTGCTCTTCGAGTAGTAGCCACCCGCCATACCATCGATGGTGGTGGGCTTATGCTTGGTGGTATAGTTGTCGGCGGTCCAGTCCAAAGCCACTTTTGCTGAAGCACTCAGCCAAGGCGTGATGTCGTACATCAAGCGGACAGAGCCGTACATCTTGTCACGGTCAAGGGTGGTATTGTTGTTGTAGAACGTCCAGAAGGTGCTGTTGTAGATGTATTGATAAGGATAGCCGTCAAATTGGTTCATCGTGCCATCGGGGTTCTCGTATGATGTGACTTCGAGGCCTTTCCAGCTACGGGGCCAACTGTAGAGCAAACCTTTGTTGAAGTTGCTATTCGACTCACCAATCTCAGGTGAGTTGAGGCGGTAGTAATCCAAATAGTTGAACGACACATCGACTTTGATCTTCTCCGACACATTGATCAAGGTACCCACGTTGACCGTGGTCTGCCTCAAATTACAGTTGTCGATGATGGCATCGGTACGCGAGTCGGTGAACGAAACACGGACGCTACCGAAGTCGCCGGCATTCTGGAAAGCCACATTGTGATTCATCGTATGGCCGTTCTTGAAGAGCATTTTTAAATTGTCGGGCTGCGGGTCGTATTTCCTAACCACACCATCCCACCAAAGGACACTCTCACCATTCATCTTAGGTCCCCAGCTTTGGGCACCGCCGTAGTAACCGAAGGTGGTATTGGTAGGCTCACCCGCAGGACCGTTGTCGACGCTGTAGATGCCTGGATATTCATACACTTGGTTGCCATTTTCATCGGTCATGCCTTCGATGGGCGTCAAAGTCGGCGTATGGAAGGTGATGGGGCCTCCTGCGCCGTATTTGTTTTGCACCGTACGGTAGAGATAAGGTGTAGTGATCTTGAAACCAGCAGAATAGCTAATGCCAAGGCCGCGTTGTTTTGAACCTTTCTTGGTCGTGATGAGCACCACGCCGTTGCCGCCACGCGAGCCATAAAGGGCTGCCGCTGTGGGGCCTTTCAGGATGTCGAGGCTCTCGATGTCCTCCTGGTTGATGTTGTTCAAGGCCGTACCCCAGTCGCGACCGCCGCTCCAGTCGGTAACACCGCCTTCGTTCGACATCGGCACGCCGTCGACCACGATGAGGGGTTGGTTGTCACCTAAAATGCTGTTGTTACCACGAATGGTGATACGCGAAGAACCGCCATCGACGCCATTGGGGTTGATGATTTGGACACCTGCCGAACGACCACTCAAGGCACTGATGACGTTGCCCGTAGCCGACTTGGCAATCAAGTCTCCGCCGATTTCCTCAGTGGCATAACCCAATTCGCGCTTCTGACGCTTGATGCCGAGGGCCGTGACCACCACGTCGTCGAGAGTCTGAGAGTCCAATTCAAGGGTGACATTGATTTTGTTCTTGCCTTTGATACCGACCTCCTTTGTCTTGTAACCTACAAAGCTGAACACCAACACACCTTTGCTGTCGGCATTCAGGCTATAGTTGCCGTCCATGTCGGTCACTGTTCCGGCAGAGGTACCTTTCAACTGGATGGTGACACCAGGAAGGCCATAACCATCATCGCTCGAGATGACTTTACCCGTCACCGTCAAGCTTTGCGCATGAACGGCAAACGGCAAAAACATCAGAGCGAGAAATAGAAAAAGTAGAGTTTTTCTGTTCATACACTAATTGTTTGTTACTTTGGGGACAAAAATAGGAATTATTCCTATTAGTCAAATACCTTTTTTCTGTTTTTCTTGACCAATAATTCCATAACTCCTATCTTTGCACACAAATTTTTTTCAAAACAAACGCTTATGTCAGAATACAACCCTGAAGAACAATATTATTCAGAAAAAACTGAAAAAGAAACCGATAAGAAATGTCCCAACTGCGGTGCTACGGTCTTCTTCGACCCCGCCTTGGGGAAGATGCATTGCGATTATTGCGGATACTCCTGTGAGCTGCCAAAACCAGAAGAAGGCAACGAAATCTGCGAGATGGACTTTGAATCGGCGCTTCACACCGAAAGCTTCGACTGGGGTGAGAAGAAGAAAGAGGTGCAATGTAAGCAATGCGGTGCGGTGACGGTCTATGACGCCCTCGAAACCGCTGCCGTGTGTCCCTTCTGCGGCTCCACCAGCGTAATGCCAGCTGCCACCGAAAACACCATCGCTCCTGGTGCAGTCTGCCCCTTCTCGATCACCAAAGACCAAGCGGGAGAACGCTTCACCAAATGGCTCAAAGGCAAGCTGTTTGCCCCCAGAAAAGCCAAACAGAACGCCCGTCCCGATGCTTTTCAAGGCGTATATCTCCCCTATTGGACCTACGATGCACAGACCACGTCCAACTTCACGGCACGTGCTGGTTACGACCGCACCGTAAAAGACAGAGACGGCAACAGAAAAACGGTTACCGACTGGAGGCATGTCAGCGGCATTTATCAGGAGTTTTTCGACGATGTGACTGTTATGGCCTCGAAACGTCAAGCCGACTCGGGTGTGCGTGCTTGCGAGCCTTTCGATTTCTCGAAACTGGTGCCCTATTCCCCGCAAGTGGTGGCTGGTTTCGTTGCAGAACGTTATTCCATAGGTCTTAAGGATGGTTGGGCGTCGGCTCAAAAGACCATACAGTCGCGGCTGTCATCCAGTATTTCATCCTACGTCCGCAGACACTGGAACGCCGACCGCTCCGATTCCGTTCGTTTTTCGACGCTCTACAGCAACATCACCTACAAATATCTCCTTGTCCCAACTTGGATTTCTTCGTTCAAATACAAAGACAAGGTGTACCAGTTTGCGGTCAATGGTCAAACAGGCAAGGTGGGCGGCAAGGCTCCCGTCTCGGCATGGAGAGTGATTCTCTTCATCCTTGCCATCATCGGTGTCATCGCAGCCTTGGCTTATCTGCTGTAAACTTATCTAGATATTATTCCAAAAGGTCTTCAAGGTCTTTCATGGCCTTGCGTGCCGACATGCCTTGATGCATGACTTGGTATGCTTTTTCAGCAATAGGAAGCTGACGGCGCTGCTCCTCGGGCAGGAAAGGCAACATCGCCGAGGAATAATAACCCTCAGCCACCATGGTCATCTCGTTAAGGGCCGTCTTCACTGTGTTGCCACGACCGATCAACACACCCAGCTGACGGTTGCGGCTGTGGCTCGAATAGCACGACACGAGCAAGTCGCCAAAGAAATTGGACGGGTTGAACTTGGTAAGGTCGTTGACGCTTTGGGGAGACAACAAGAAATACATCTCCTTGATGCAGTTGGAGACCAACACGGCGATGAAGTTGTCGCCATAACCCAAGCCCATCGCCATGCCCACCATGACGGAATAGATGTTTTTCAGCACCGAAGAATGCTCCAAATAACTCATGTCCCTCAAGCAATTCACTTTGACGAAGGGCGCCTTCAGCTTCTCACCTATGACACGGGCGTTACCTATGTTGGAACAGGCAAAAGTCATGTAGGTCAGTCTTCCGTGACTCACCTCCTCGGCATGCGTCGGGCCACTGATGCAGCACAACTGCGCATCCGTCAAGCCATAGTTTTGCTTCAGATAGTCCGTGACAAACAGATTGTCCTTGGGTATGATGCCCTTGATGGCCGAAACCACCATCTTGTCTTTCAAAGGGGTCTTCAGGTCGGAGAGATAGCACTTCAAGTAAGGTGCGGGGGTCACCAAAAAGATGATGTCGGCCCATTCCACGGTCTCGTTCACATCATCAGTGAGGTGGATGCGGCTCATGTCGAACTCGACATCAGAGAGGTAGCGACAGTTGCGACCTTCGGTGCGCAGCGACTCAAGCACTTCCTGGTTGCGGACGTACCAGCAGACCGACGACTCGTTCATGATCAACACCTTAGTGATGGCCGTAGCCCAACTGCCGTGTCCGATGACGGCGCAACGCGATGTCTTTTGGATGAGCGGACCCATGATGTTATTCTCTGTTTGATTTATGCATATTTACGCACCAAGTCGGAGTGCAAGAATTCTGTGTCGATCTTTTCGAAAATCCGTTTTTCCTGCTGACCGATCGTCTCCAGCAACTCTGACATCTCCCTCAAGGTGATGTTATCACTCTTCATGTAACGACGGCTGTCGAGCGAGAACTGGCGCCACGAATCGGCATCGGCATTCATCAGATTGGCGCAGTCGGCCAACACTTCACTGTCAAACAACTCGGCGGCTTCGTTGAGAAAGTCAGCGTACATGTAACGATGGCCGGCACCACCAGTGCCCGTCGTCTCAATCAACCGATAAATCCAAAGCAAAATGAAACCTATCAGATTCTCGGAGAACCACACCTTCCACATCTTAAGGCTTCTGGCGAAACAATTCAAACCTGTCCAGCCATAGAAAGGCACGGGTACCCGAAGCATCCGTCGGCACGATTCTTCAAGACCTTGTATTATGGCAGGCTTGAGGTCTTTGTTCTCGCCAAAACCTTTAGGAAGCGGATCGATATAGAACATTTTGCCATGAGGGGCTGCCAAGCCTGATACAAAACGGCTCTTGCGCATGACGTCTTCAGTCAAGAAAACGTAGTCGTCGGTGGTCAAGCGCGTGTCGGAGTCGGCGATGGTGTAATTCGACCCTTCTTTGCCGATGACCGTGAGCACATGTCCATTGAAATTTGACTCGTTGACCACAGGCGAAAAATAGTGAAGACGAGCCACATTGACCACAAGGCCAACCGGTATCTGCTGGTCGACCAATTCGTCAAGGGCTTTCATTGACTTGTTGACACGGTTGCCAAATTCCTCATAATGGAAACCGATGCCCATTCTTTCGCAATAGTTCTTTGCAATCAGTCCGGGACGGATACGAAACATCGGCAACTTCACGCCACGCATCCTCAAGAAAGGTGAGTAAACAAAATTGAATCCCGAACCTATGCCGAAGGCCATGGTTTCGCTCATTCCTTCGTAGCCATAGTATTTCAGCATATTCAGAAGCGTACCTGTCTCGCAGTGCTTCTTACGCTGATTAGGATAATTTTCTATGGCCATGATTTTTGACGATTTATGATAATTTGGCGCAAAAATACGACTTTTTCTTTTTATTAATTCATTTGCTGCTTTTTTCCAACGAAACCCTGCCTTTTCTAAACTATTAAGAAGTTTTTGTATCTTTGCCAACCAATTTTGATAGGAACAGCAATCATGACCGCCAGTACGAAAGAAACTCTAGGTTTGTATGAAACATTTAAGGAGGCTGTTGAAAAGTATTCCGATAAAATTGCCTTGTGTTATTTCAAAATGGAGACGACGTTCAAGCAGTTACTGGAACGCGTTGACATCACGGCTTTGGCTTTCCGAAAACATGGAGTGAAACGTGGCGACATCATCTGTCTGGCTTTACCTTCCATGCCCGAGTCGTTGATGTGTTTCCTGGCACTGAACAAAATCGGCGCCATCCCCTGCATGATCGATGTCAGATACACGCCCGAAGAGTTTTGCAAGATCGTCGACAGGACACACTCCAAGATGCTGTTTGTCATGGGTCTCTACTCGGCCAGCTTAGCTACCGCCGACGCTCAGCTTAATGTGGAGAAAGTCGTGGTGTGCTCGGGTGCCGATTCCATCCCGGTTGCCTCGTTCTGGTTCGGCGTAGGCGAGTGGTTCAACGGAAGGAGAAAAGTGTTCAGGAAACACAAGAAATTCTGCCATTGGAAAGACTTTTACAAGACGGCACAAGGCCGGGACGAAACCGAGCCATACCATTGGATTCCCGACGAGATGGCTGCCCTATTCCAGACCAGCGGCACCACGGGTACTGTGAAAAGCGTGATGCTCTCCACTGAGAACATCATGCACTCCATGTTCCCCGACCCACCTGTTCTCAACAACATTTCGAGCGACGACACCGCGCTCTGCATCTTGCCCATCTTTGCTTTCTTTGGGGCCAACACCCTGATGCTTCCGTTGTTCCAAGGCATGCGCGTCGTCGTCATCCCTATCGCACCTCGCGAGGAATTCCTCAAACTCCTGACCCAATACAAGCCGCAGCATGTCTTCTCGGTGCCAGCCTATTGGGATTTCGTCAACGAGAAAAAAGAGGTCAATGAAGACTTCTCCTACCTGAAATCCATCAATGTAGCAGGCGACATCTTAAACACCGCCTTCGAAAAACGCATCAATGAGTGCCTGCATCAAGGTGGCTGCCGCTACGACGTCACGAAAGCCTACGGCATGACTGAGACGGCAGGCGTCATCTCATTCACCCCGCAAGGCAGCCCTTACCAATACAAACAAGGCTTTTCGGGCCAACCCGTGAAGTGTTACGAAGTCAAGACCTTTGATGATGAGATTTGCGTGCGATCGGAATTGAAGTTCCTCGGATATTATAAAAACGAGGAAGCCACCAAAAATCTCATCCAGACCCATGCCGATGGCCATCAATGGCTGCACACGGGCGACATGGGTTATGTGGACGAAGAGGGTAACATCTTCGTGATCGGTCGCAAAAAGCGCATGATTGTCCGTCACGACGGCTCCAAAGTATTTCCCGTGGAGATTGAAGACTGCTTGATGCAGCACCCATCGGTGGCAGCTTGTGCCGTGGTGCCCATGCAGGATCCCAATCATTCAGAAAGTCATTTACCGAAGGCGTTTGTGGTGCTGAAGGATTCCGACACCCAAGCCACCATAAAAGAACTGATAGCCTACTGTGAGGCGAACTTACCAGTACACCTCGTTCCAGCGGCCATCGAATTCATTGATGCCTTGCCGATGAACGGCAACGGAAAGGTTGATTACAAAAAACTGATCAAAGACTAGAAATTGACGCTGAACGTCATTCCGTACGCCATATTGCCCTGTGATTGCGGAACATTTACGGGCATAATGGCAGGGGAAAAACGACAAGAAACAGCCGTTTTTTTATTGTTTAGGTTGTAATCATCGGCAATTCCACTGATTTTCCCTGCCCCTATGCCATGAAGAACCAATCCTGCTGGAATAATCATCATACTACTATAAATACAAAACCCGACACCCGACACAAATACCTTACTACCCATAATATACTGGTCATCTTCACTATGAGGAGTGTCACTGGTACTCATATAATGTGCTCCAAGCACCGCTACTCCCACTCCAGCCGCAACAACGCCAACTCCACCATAGGTGAGTCCTGTTCCTATTTTGAAAAGCCTTCTGCCAGCGCAGTATGAATCATAAGCCTCTTCGTCAAGAAGTTGCTTCAAATCAGTTTCTGGGATGACTACCTTTTCGGTGCCGTTAAGGAAACACAATTTTGATCTTTTGCGCACCATCTCGCCTTGTTCGGCAACGGTACCAGTTTCCTGTGCCACGGCTACAAAACTGGCAATCATTATCATTAGAAAAAAGCATAACTTTTTCATAATCAATGAATTTATAGTTAATAGCAATTACTAATTACTACAAAAATCGTGCAAAACTCAATGTCCTACCGGATTTGCATAAATCCCCAAGAAAATTTCCTCCAATTCTGAACGGTCAAAATCAGGATAATCGTTCATCCAATCCATATATTTGATGAATGTTTCTTTTTGCTCATTAGTATAATGCCCAGCGTATGTTTCGCTGCCGCTCCGCAGGTCGTGGGCAATGTAGTTGTTCGGATGGAGATAGAAATGCGGATTGATGCGGCTGTCCATCAGCTCGGCCACACGCTTGTAGAACTCGCCCGAAGGACAGTCGTTCATGGCGATAAGGTCGGCTTTGGTAACTTGAGGACATACATGGAAATGCACATGGCCCTTGGGCTGCATGATGCCGGTCAAGATACTGTTAAGATCTTCGTTGGGCTGCTTTTCGTAATGGCCGTTTTTCTTGGTCTGGTACAGTTCCAAGGTCTTCAATTTGTCGCACGACTCCCATTCGTAGGACACCGCCACAGGTACGATATTGAGCTCAGCCAACGAGACCACCCTGTCATCGCGGCGGCTCATGCCGAACATCTTGATGATGGCGGGGTCAGTGGCGTCGATGCCGTTTTTGGTGCGGCCGTTGCGTTGGGCAATCCATACCGACTCGTGTACCTCGGTGATGACATGACGCATGTATTCCGACATGTGCATCATGCTGTTATAGAACTCTTTGGGCGAACCACCTCGTTCGGTACGGAACATCTTGTTGACCTTGCCAAAGTCGATGACGAAAGGATGCGACATCAGGTTGCTGCCGAAGGTAATCTGACAGGTGTTTTGTCCGGCTGCGCACAAGATATATTGTAGGAACATCGCGTCGAGTACAATGTCACGATGGTTGGAAACAAACAGATAAGGCTTCTTCTCGTCGATGTTCTCCACCCCCGTCCAATCGAACTGTGTGGTGGTCTTTTTCAGCAAGATTTCAATCACCTCTTTGAGCAGGCCCAACTGGAATTCCTGTAAGGTCTTAATGCTCCTGATGCGGTCACGAAGGGCCTCTGCTGGGACACCGAGATATTGGGCGATAGCGGGGATCACATTGCTGTCGGCCATGCGTTGCGTGGCGGCAGAAATCTCATCCTCGTTGAAGGGTCTAATATCGTCGAAGTTGGTCGTCATTTGTTTCTTAAGTCGATGAATTTGATAGGTTTGCGGCTCTTGGCGGGATAGTTGATCTGTCTGATTTCGTCCACAAGATGAATCTCAATGGCAGGGGCCACGCGGATGCGCGAGCGGAAACTGTCCTTCAACACCTTGACAACATCAAAATCAGGCTGGTACTTCAGGCCTATCTTCACCACCACATCATCGGTGCCGGCCTCGCTCTGGCGCACCTCGATGACGTAGTTCTCCACATAGTCGGTGTTGTCCAACACATCGTTGATCGCAGGTGGATAGAGCGTGGTGCCTTTCAACTTGATCATGTTGTTCTTACGGCCCACAAGCGGCGTAAGGCGGTAGGAGTTACGTCCACACTTGCATTGCTCGACAATCTTGGCGGCAATGTCGCCCGTGCGGAAACGCAGCAGCGGCATGGCTTCCACGCCAAGGGTGGTGACCACGATTTCGCCAGGCTGACCATCGGGAACGGGCAAGCCGTCTTCACCGATGATTTCCACGATAATCAATTCGGGGTGTACGTGGCCGCCGAGGCCATACTCGCATTCCGAGAAGGTGGCACCCATCTCCGTCGAGGAATAAGTGGCAAAAAGCTGCACATCCCATTTCTCCTTGATCTTCTTGCCCAAGAGGTTGAGGTTGAAGTCTTGATCGCGCAAGCCCTCGCCGATGCCGATGATACGACGGATGCTGCTGTTCTTATAGTCGATGCCGTGTTCTTCGGCATATTGGATCAATTTCAGGATAAACGACGGCACGCACATGATGGTGTCGGGCTTGATGCGACGGATGGTGTCCCACTGCAACTCAGGGATGCCATTGCCCACGCGAATGACGCCCGCGCCCAACTCACGAAGACCGAGAAAATAAGCCAAACCTGCCATGAAACGCTTGTCCAAGGTGGTCATCAACTGCACCACATTGCCTGCATGTACGCCAGCGCATTCAAACGACTTCTTCTCATTGAAGGCCAAGCGTTGCAAGTCTTTCTCTGAGCAGCCGAAGGTGACGGGGTCGCCCAAAGTGCCCGACGTGGTTATATAGTCGATGATTTTATCTTTCGGGCAGCACAAAAACTCATCGTTGAAGAGCTGAAGGTCCTTCTTTTCAGTGAAAGGGATCTTCACCAAGTCCTCGATATGCTTGATCTTGTCGATTTGGATGCCATAGCTCTTGAACATCCTCTGGTAGTAGGGCGAATGTGCCTCCAAATAGACCAAGGCATCGTGCAACAAGCCTTCTTGATAGGCCTTAATCTGTTCTACGGACTGGTATTCTATGTCGTTGTTGATCATCGTTCAAAAAGTTGGGTTAAAACTTGATTTCGGCGAGCCATTTAAGGAATTCCGTCTTCCATTCGCGGCACTCAGCGGTGCCTCGTTTCTCGCTGGCGCCAAAGCTATGGCCGCCTGTCTGAAATTGGATGTAACGGTGGTCCACATGGGCTGCGGTCAAGGCCGAGTCGAGGACCACTGAGTTGCGATAGTCAACCACAGGGTCGTCAACGCAGTTGGCGAGAAAAACCGGCGGGCAGTCGGCCGGGACATGACGTTCCAGTGAGAGCGAATCACACATCACCGGATCGCGGTGATGCTTCTCGCTGAGCAGTCCACGGCGTGAACGCTTGTGGACGTATGGTTTCACCATGGTCACCACAGGATAGATGGCGCCCACAAAAGCAGGGCGAAGGTTGGTCTCGTTTTCGACACCAGCATCTTTGAGGAAGTCGTGATTGTGGAACCAAGCCGTCGACAACGCCAGATGGCCACCTGCCGAGAAGCCTAACATTCCCACTTTGTCGGGGTTGATATGGTATTCTTCGGCATGAGTACGCACCCATTGCAGGGCTCGTTGTGCATCGGTAATCATATCAGGGTGTTGGCGTCCTCTGAAGATGGCTCTGTGGCGGTAAGCAAACGCAGGAATACCTGCGGCTCGGTATTCGAGCACAAAAGCAGAGATGCCTTGGCTTTGCAGCCACATGGCAACGGTATCGCCTTCGTTTTTCTTGTCAAGCCAATAATAGCTTCCTCCAGGACAAACGATGACGGCGGTGCCTGTGGGATTTTCATCGGCCAAGAAAGACGTCAATTTGACCCGTCTACCATAGCTGATGTCCAATCCTTCCCAAATCTTCACCTGTGCCTTCGCCATCCCTGTTAACAATAATAGACTGAATACAAGTATTAATTTCTTCATCTACCTAGTATTTTCATCACTTCTTCCTTCGAGAGCTGGCGGTATTTGTGCTGCATGTCGGCAAAGAAATCCACTTGGAAATACTCCTCGTCGTAGAACGACAGCTTCGAGTTGGTATTGGGGGTGCATTCCAAATAGACGATGTCTTCCAATTTCAGATTCTTTGCTTCACAAATCTGGTCGGCCAACTTGCGACCTGCATAGGTCACGGAAGTGCCAGGATTGTCTTGATACAACTCGGTAACGATGACATAGGTCTTGCCTTCCGCTTCCCTAATCTTCAAGCCGCAAGTCGATTCCATGTCCCATTCACCTTTAAAGGGAAATATCTCGTCGTAATATTCTGGTGATACTTTCATGAATTCAAAATTGATAATTGAAAATTGATAATTCAAAGATCCTCATTCAGCATTCAGCATTCCTCATTCAGCATTCCTAACGATCAGCTTTTGACTTTCGGTTCTCACATTGACATTCCGTTTGCTGCGGTCCACATCACGGCCAAACGATTTGTTGATCAAACGGCGGTCGCGTTGACGGTAGGTGCCGTCCTCCATCTCACGCAAGGCCACGTTGCAGAACAAGCGGAACATCTTCGCCTCTTGACTCTCGCTGGCATAGAAGCTCTTCCAAGCATACTCGTAAAGGTCTTGCAACTTCTCGGGTGTCATGTGCTTGGGCTGATACACCACCTGACCGGCGTTATAGTGGTCCCAATCGAAGTCGAAGATGCGGCCTTGGCGCAGCAGATCGTCGTGACCCTTGGTGTGCGGGAAGGGCGCAAAAATGGTGAACTCGGCCAAGTCGAGGTCGATTTCACCCAAGAAATCAATGAGTCGCTTGATGTCGTCTTCGGTCTGGTTGTCGAGGCCAAAGAGGATGGTGCCTTCCACTCCGATGCCGTAATCGTGGTAACGCTTCACGCGCTCTTTGATGTAGTCAGAGGTGTCGTAAACAGCTTGATACACATACCAAGCACCTGCTTTGGCGGCCAGGTCGAGCACCTCGGGGTCGTCTTCGATAGTATGACTAATCCATTTCTTCTTCAGCGGCGCGATGGCACGGAAAAGGTCCATCTCCCACTGTTTGTCCTGCGCCAATGAGTTGTCGACGATGAACAGACGGTTATTATCGATGCCTGCCATGTCTTCCACCACCTTGTCGACAGGACGCGGACGAAACTTACGGCCACCGAGATAGGAAACAGCGCAAGGATAGCAGCTGAAACGGCAGCCACGACTTGCATTGAAAAGATCCACCATCTGCACACCCTTGTGGTTGTATAGGTCACGCTTGTAAAGGTCGCGGCGGCAGGGGCCCACTGTTGCAATATCCGGCATGTTGCCAATGTAGTTGTAGATCTTCTTCAGGCAGCCATTCTTCCAGTCTTGGATGACTTGCTCCGAACGACCTTCCGACTCACCCAAAAACACGCTGTCGACATGATTCACCATCTCCTCGGCATGCAGCATGGTCGAGATGCCTCCTGCCAAGACGATTTTACCGCGTTTGTGGTATTCATCGGCAATGGCCCAGCCGCGCTTCACCTGTGTGGTAAGCATCATGGAGAGGGCCACAAGATCGCACTCCTCGTCAAAATCAATAGGCTCAACATTCTCGTCGGTGAACGAAATGTCGACATATTCGGGCAAAGTGGCAGCAAAAGCCACAGGACCATGAGGCGGTAGGTTGAACGTCGTTTGGCCCGGTAGTTTGTTCCACTTCGGATAAATAAGTTTCAGTTTTATAGTTTCCATTTCATCTTGTTGAATCTGCAAAAATACAAAAAAAATATATGCTATTCTGTTTTGTTGATTTTGCGGACTATGGCATTGGGTTCCAAGAAGGCCTCCGCCGTCTGTATCGCGGTAAGTGAAACACCGCATAGACCATGTATATTTACGTTTTGTCCCGTTAAATACAGGTTCTTAACTTTCGTAAATACAGACATTTGCGAGAGCATGATATTGTGGCTATCTTTCAAAAAGCCGTAATTGGAACCTTCCTTGTTGCCGTAATAGTCGCGGATGGTAAGCGGCGAAGAAGCCATGACGAAATCGATGTCGTCGCGGAATCCAGGATGACATTTTTCCATGAAATCGAGCACTTGTTCCGTCATCTGCTGTTTCCATTTTTCGTATGTCTCTCCCCTATGGCCCACCTTGCTATCTTCCCATTGTTTGACCCATCCGTAGTCCATCTCGCCGATGATAACCATGGTCTCGGCAAACACACCTTGGTTTTCAACAGCAGGGGTGTAATACATCAGGCTATTAGGCCAGTCTTCCTGCCTCAAGGTATTAAGGCTTAACTGCGAATCGTACTTGGAAAGACAATAGTTGGTATGGTTGACATAAGGAAAAGCTTTTTCCTTGAATTTCACGTAGACCTTGAAGCTCGAATAGGTCTCGGGAATCGACTGCAGCCTTTTCCGGAATGAAACCGGAAAAGCCTTGTCGCCTACCAAGCGCAAGAGCACATCGGGGTGCACATCCGAGATGTAACCGTCTGCACGATAAGTGTGGCCTTTTTGGGTGACCACTTGTTTCACTTCGTGGTTGTCCACCTCGATTTGGACGACTTCTTCGTTGGCCAATACCTGTCCGCCAGCCTCTTCGATGACTTCTTTCAACAAATCCGCCATCTGTTGGCTACCACCGACAAACTGGTAAGTGCCACCAATGTGCAGCACCCCCAACAAGGCAGCCATAAAAGCGGGCGTCGTCCCTGCCACCCCACCAAAGAGCGGACTGATGTATGACAACAAGCCTTTCAACTTCGGGTCTTTGATATAGCGGTCCATCAATTCATCGTAAGGCAGGATGGCGTCTTCCGACACCGACATAAACATCTGTGAGGGTCGTTCGCGCAAATAAAAGAGATCTTCTTCTTCCGAAAGGGCATACATCTTCTCAACGTAGGCTCTGATGTTGTCCTTTTCAGCGGGGAAAAATTTAGCCAAATAGTTGATATATTGTTCTTTGCCTCTGGGAAGTCGATAGGAAGTACCATCCTCAAGCACCGTCACCACGTCGTAGCCATCTTCGTCCATGGCGCGAAGCGAGAGACGATCCATGATGCCGAGATAGGAGAAGAGTTTGCGCAATTGTCCCACCTCATTGAAACCACCAAACACATGCATGCCCGTGGGGAAACTGACACCTTTTCTCTTGAAGTTCTGAAGGCCGCCACCGATGATGGCGTTTTTCTCCAACACCGTCACTTTGTAGCCTTCCTTAGCTAACAAAGCACCAGAGACCAATCCGCCCAAGCCGCCGCCGATGACAACAACGGTCTTTCGGTTGGCCTCCACCATCTGCTGTCGTACCTTCTCTTCACCCAACAGGTGTTGACACACCGTCATCGTGCCCACCAACACACCCAACATGCCATGTGAGTTGATGTTTTGCCCCACAAGAAGCAGGTTGGATACCTTGGTCTTAAACGACACCCTGTCGGCGATGTTGTTGACGTTTTTGGCCAGTCCATAGATGGAGCCTTGGGGCGTCAGCGTATAGTCGCGATAGGTCAGCGGGGTGGCGGCATAATAATCGGCCAAAGACGCACGGAAACCGGGGAAATCCTGCTCCACGGCGTCGATAAGACGTTCGGCCATGTCGTGTTTGAACTGCTCGTAGGCCTTACCTCTACGGCCAATGGTTGTTTCGCTCCATTGCTTCACCGCATCCATCGACATATAGGCTAAGACGACGCCTCCATGGGCGGTCTTGGGGTGAGGCTCATGGCAATGGTGCATATAGAGATAGCCTTGCGGCCAAGTGTCGTCGATGGTTCCGCTCATCTTCCATGGCGAATCGGTGTGGAAACCATAGAAATTGGAGTTGATATAAGGCATCGCCCCTTCCTTGAAACGAAGGAACAAGGAAAACACAGAGACGGTATCAGGAATGCCCTTGATACGCGATTTGTAAGCCTCAGTGAAGATGCTAGGCTCCACCAATTCCACCAACTGCTTGGGATTGACATCCGAAATGACCACATCGGCAGCGAAGGTCTTGCCATTTTCCGTCACCACGCCCGTAGCTTTCTTGCCTTCCACCAAGATTCGGCTCACCTTGTGACGGGTCAGGATGGTGCCGCCATATTGCTCAAGCACCTGACGCAAGGCCTTCAAGATGGCGTCGCTACCGCCCACGATGCGAAATGCGCTTTTGTTGTAGAAATCGAAAATGAAAGCATGAGTGGCAAAGGGTGTCTTGTCCTTTTGGGCGGCATAGAGCGAAAGGTTACCTACAAGCACCTCGCGCAGTAAAGGGTCGGTGATGGTTTGGTGGATCACCTCGCTCAGGCTTTGGTACAACAACTTGTCGTCAATAAAACGGTTCTCGTCGACACTGTGCTGCAAGTCGCGAAAAGGCGACAAACTGGCCACCTGCTCCACCAAGTCGCAATAGCGCTCAAGGTTTTCCCTTTGCGCGGGAAAACGTTGTGCAAACTGCTCAACGAAGGCCTCGCGACCGTTGGGAAAGGCAAAACGCTCACCTTGCAGTGACACCATGTCGTAGGCCTGAGAATCCAAGCGATTGAACTGGACTTTATCTTTGATTTCGAGGTAGTTGAAATAATGCGAAAGCACCTGGTCGTCATCGAGACTGCCGATGAAATGCATCCCTGTCTCAAACTTCACCCCATCGCGGGTGAAGCATTGCAGACAGCCGCCCACCTGCGAGGCCTGCTCCAAAATGGTGACCTCGTAACCATTTTTCGCCAGGATGACACCTGTCGAAAGACCGCCCAAACCACTTCCAATGATGATGCATTTCTTCATTTCAAAAATTCTTGGGTTTCAATAACATACTCACATTGCGGAACGGCATCGCCTTGCTGCACAAAATGCAGGTTTTCGGGGATATAACTGCAATGCGAGGCCAACAGGAACTTGTCTTCATCCGCCTCAACGGCATAGATTTGGGCATCGCGATGCACCAAAGCCACGGTCCATGCCAGTTCACCATAGCCGCTGTTTTGGATCAAAATGGACTTTTGTTCCATGACGTCAATTTCCGAAGCATGTGCCTTGATCTTCTTCAAGTTGCGATGACACGCACGTTCCACTTCCGGACCTTTGTAGATGTATTTGTAGCGCACAAAAGGCAACACATATTCCGTGTTTTCCAATTGGTTTCTGAGTTCGGCAAAATGTTGGGTATAGTAAGCGCGGAACTGCGACGTCAAGGCGCGTGTTTCCATTGTGGCCAATTCTTCGTATGGCTTACGTTGCTCGATCACCACATGCAATTGCCCTTCGCGCAATACTACATCTTTCTTAGGCATCACATGGTTGGCACCATGAATAAAGACTGGCAAGATATCCAATTGAAGCGACTGCGCCAATTGGAACGCTCCTTTGTGGAAACGCAGAATTTCGCCCGTCTCGGAGCGTGTGCCTTCGGGGAAGACCACCACGGAATAGCCGCGTTCCACCAAGTTCTGCAAACGTTTCAGGTTTTTGTCGTAACCGTCCGAAACGGGATAGTATTCAGCATAGCGGATGACCAAACTATAAATCGGGTTTTTCCATACCCAGTCCGTTGTCAGCAATACCACCTTGGGGTTGAGCATGATGGTGCACAGCAGGTCGAGATGCGATTGATGGTTGGCGATGATGACGGCAGGCTTTTCGAAGGTCTCGCCGTATTTGTTGACCAAATCGAACTTTACGCCAGGCAACAGTTTCAAGGCAATGCGCATGAAAGCCGCTACCAACTGATGGAAACGATAGCGTTTCTTCTCGGTATTGGGGCCCAGAATCATGTAAACCAAAGTAAACGGCGTAAAGATGAAGAACACGAAAACGACGAAGACTAACAAGGATAATAGGGTATAAATCAGTCGTTTCAGGGTCAACGGCACTTGGCGAAGTTGGCCTTTTTTCTTGGTCAGCCAACCAAAGACGATAGGTGGAAGATAGCAGGCCATCAGAACCACCGTAGCCATACCAATGATGGCCACTTCGGCCAAGGAACGCATGGCGGGATGCTTGGCGAAGATTAAAGTGCCAATACCGATGAACATCAAGATGCCCGAAAGAATGACGCTGTTGCGGTAGTTTTTCAGCATTCGCTTGCCGTAAGCGTATTCGTATAGCAAGCCCTCGGTGATGAAGATGGTGTAGTCGTCGCCTTGACCGAAAATGAAGGTGGCCAAGATGATGTTGATGATGTTAAACTTGATGTCGACCAGGTTCATGATGCCCAAGATCCAGGCCCAGCCGACTGTGAGCGGCAAGAAGGCCAGTAGCGCAAGCTCAAGTCGCCCGAACGAGAGGCAGAGGAAGAAAAACACAACGATGCTGCACACATAAAGGATGTAGTCGAAGTCGCTTGATAGCGCACTCACCAAATTATTGCCCACATCGCTGATACTGAAAGCGAAGCCATCAATTAAGGTCCCTGAGCCCTGAGCCTGTCGAAGGGTCGAAGGGCCGATTTGTTGAGATCCCTGAGCCTGTCGAAGGACCGTTCTAACTTGTTCCTTCACCGCCTCCGAATCCTTTACTGGCACCCGCACAAAATTCACCACCCGAGCCACCGAATCGTGCTGCAACATATAGTTGTCACACAAACCCAACAGCGGTCCCATCTCGCTTTCAGCCAAAGGCTGATAGTCCTTGGTGATGCCCTCGATAAAAGGAGCAAAGGCGTTTACAGTGAAACCCACCTTCACCGCTTCAATTTTGACTTGTTCGACCAAATCAGCATGGCGTTGCCAAAACTCCTGCCACAATGCCAACGATTTCTCTTGTCTTTCCACCGAAGGCAACAGGCCATCCATGCCCGAGATGCTGTATTCCACACTGTTGGGAATCGACTGCTGTAAATGGTTTATGATACTTTCGTTTTGCTTGATGGCCTCTTGGAAATCCTCGGCTTCCGAAACCACATAAATCAAGTCTGTCTCCCCTTCCTTTTGCAGCGACTCGCTCAGCAAGGCCAAGTCTTCCTGCTCTTGGCGGGTCATGTAGTTGATGTTGTGCAGGTCGGCATCGAATGTGGCTTCTTTACCGAAGTAACTGAGTATCAATGTAATGATTACCAAAGGCCAGAAAGCGTATAGTTTGACCTTGCGCCACCATTCCGATTGTGCCTTGCCGTCGTCGACAAAGAGTTTCTTGGTCTTTTTCGGTACCACGGCAAACAAAGGCAAGAAGACCATCACAAAGAGTATCGTACCCACCAAGGTCAAAGCACCGAAGAGGCCCAAGTCGCGCATGGCTTCGGCCTTCACGAAAACAAGGCAGGCAAAGGCAGCCACGGTGGTGATGTTGCCGATGACCAAAGGCTGAATGACATCCTTCAAGGCCTCGCGTTTGTTGGGTTCCTGCTTGATGTGGTCGAGGTAATGCAAGGGATAGTTGACCGCGATACCCACGATGACCGAGCCGATGCCCACCACGATGATGGAGATGCTCGACTTGAACAGGGCGATGACCGCCAAGGCGAAGATCCAACCGAAAAGGATGGCGATGCCGAGCCAAAGCAGGTTTCGCTTGCGCGCCATGGTAAACATCAAAATGCCGAAAATGAGCACCAAGGCCAAAGCGATGGAGAGATAGCTGTCGTGCTTGATTTGCCGCGCGTTGGTGACAGCGATGGTAGGCGCACCAACGGCCGAAATCTTTACTTCTGGATGCTCGCTCTCGGTCAGTTCGGTCACCTTATCGATCAAATCGACGATTTTGGCGTTGCCTTGGGTATCGCTGCCCGAGAAAGGCGATGAGAAGAAGGCAAAGCCTTTGTCGCCGCTTTCGTTGAAGAGGTATTCGTCCTCCAAGCGGTAGTTCTGTGTGGGATTGAGCGCATTAAGCCGTTGCAAAGCGGGCGAATAGAGGTTGAGTGGATCTGCCTTGATGCCTTCCACCACAAAACCCGCTGTGGGCATGGAAAGCATCCGCTTGATGTTGGCCATGCTGGTGGCTACATGCTCAGGATTAGCCAACAAGGAGTCCATGCGTTGGTAGTCGTTCTCCGTAAGAAACAGGGCTTGGTTTTCGCGGATGAAGTCGATGGCGTCAAATACTTGGCTGCCGTCGACACGACATTGCAAGTCGCTGACAATTTGGGCGGTATCTGTTGCTTTCCAATGGCTCTCAAAGGCATCCATGGCTTCCATGATGGCGTCGATGGCCTCGTCGCCAGCCAACTGGGTGGTATCGGCAGAGAATATGACCGTGATTTGGCCTTGGTTGCCCAAATCGTTGTAGACCGAGGTATAGCGTTCTTTCTCGGGGTCGGTGGGCAGGAAGTCGGCGATGTTCTCCTTATAGTCCAGACGCAATGCCGAAAACACGCAGAGGGCCGTGACAACCAGCAATAAGGCTATCGAGAAGGCCTTGTGTTTCGACAAGTAGTCGTAGATGGAAAGGAAGAACTTGTTCATGAAAGTGTCGCGTTATTTTTTGTCAAGAATGTAGAGAATTAGAGAATTAAATACTGAAGTTCGTTGGGAATTGGAGATGAAAAATCACGGATGATTTTTCGGTTTAAACAGTTTATGGATCAATCGCGAAGGCCAACCGTAGACGATGGCCACAAGGCAGAGGATGGTATTGAGCACGCTGATGCGGAAGAAGTCCCAAAACGGACGGAAATGCGTGACGCGGTCTTCGGGATAAAGCACGTTGACCTTGATGGGCACCAAATCGGTGCCGCGCCAAGCGGAAAAGACCAACAATGACAATTCAGCTTCATAGCGTGCGCTAAAAATTTGGGGCAACCTTTTCAAAGGATACAAGCGATAACCCGTTTGTGTGTCGGGCAAATCAATCCAAGTTTGAAGTTTAAACCAAAAGTTCGAGAATTTGTTGGCGAAGCTGTTCTTGCCCGGCATGTTTTCTTGCTTCAGGTTGCGGCTTCCCACAATCAAGGCGCCGGGGTGTTGCTCCAAGGCCTCGACAAACAGCGGGATGTCTTCAGGATAATGCTGTCCGTCGCTGTCGATGGTGATGGCATAGTCGAAGCCCATGGCTTTGGCTTTCTTGAAGCCTTGCTTCAAGGCATAGCCTTTGCCTCGGTTGCGGCCATAGTCGACCACGGTGATGCGTTCGCCGAATGATGACAAAATCTCTGGCGAGTTGTCGGTGCAGCCGTCGTTGACCACGATGACGTCGGTGCAATAAGTCAGCACCCTTTCCACTACATCGCGCAGTGTGCCGCCATTGTTGTAGGTGGGCATTATGGTGCAGACTTTCCGTTGCTGCATCAGGTTCAGTGTCGCTATGGCATCAGACGGGTTCATAGCTAAAGGTTAGCGACATTTTGGTGTAGACGGAAGCTTCGTCGGCAATGACCACCTGGACTTTGCATTCGGTCTCGCTCTCAACAAGATTCGAAAAAGTGAAACGCACCTCTTTGCCCTCGGCGGGAACCAGCACGTTGAGGTATTTGACGTTCTTCGACGCTTTCAGGAAAAGCGGACGGCCAAGTTTTTGTTGCAGCACCTCTCCTGCAGTTTGTAGCAAACAGGCTCCCGGAGTGATGGGATTGCCTGGGAAATGGGCTTGATAGATCAAATGCTCGGGGTTGCAGCACAAAAGGGCTGCGAAACCGTTTTCGGCTTCTTCTATGGATTCAATATGGAAGAGGTTATCCAAAAAGTTCATACACTCGTGTCTTTAGAAATCAACACTGAACGTCAAACCCAGTGTCGTATGGCTTTGG
>CADBGN010000003.1 GCA_902794155.1 uncultured Bacteroidia bacterium | reverse complement strand
TTCGACATCTTCTCGATCTCGTTGCCACAGACAAAGATATCGTTGCCATCCTTGTCCTTCTCGAAGATGAACTGGGCATCTTTCAGGTCATCGCGCCACAGGCGGAACGCCTCCACATCGAGGATGTCATTGCGCACCATGTTGATATCCACATGGATCGGGTCGCTGAACTGCTCACGGCCTTCCAGATTCTTCGAGATGAAGATAGGAGTGCCATCGTAAGCCTCGCCCTCGACAAATGCGGGAACATCCTTTCCTGCGATAAGATCTTTGATACGTTGCTCAACAAAGTCGGTGCCGTTCTTGTAGTCATTCACCACATCGATAATCGGGACAAGTAACAGCTTGTAACCTTTCTCGGCAGCATAATCCATCCACGGCTCGGCCACCTTTTCGAGGTTACCCATGCGGTTAATCTCAATCAAGATACCTTTCTCAGGGCAGAAGAAGTCGAAACGACGGCGGCCATCCTTGAAGTCCTTTTCGAACTTCACGCCCAACTTGTTGTCCTTGATGAGACGCCAGACACCGTATTCGCAGAGCTTCTCCATGTTGGCGCGATAGGCAAAACTGGAACGGCCTTGTATCATACCCTGGTTGATCATCCTTTGGAAAGGCTCATCTTTGCATGACAAACCAATATCAAACAAGAACTTGCACCAGAAGCGGCTGTAAATCAAGTGGCCAGTGGCGTGTTCGGCACCACCAATATAGAGGTCGACGTTCTGCCAATAGTCGTTGGCTTCGCGACTGAAGTATTCCTTGTCGTTGTGCGGGTCCTCGTAGCGGAAATAGTAACCGCTGGAACCAGCAAAGCCCGGCATGGTGTTGGTCTCGATGGGATAGCCTTCCTCGGTGACCCAGTTCTTGGCGCGGGCCAAAGGCGGTTCTCCCGTCTCGGTAGGCTTATATTCGCTGATGGCAGGCAGCTCAAGCGGCAGTTTCGATTCGTCCATGGCGTAAGGCATGCCGTCCTTGTAGTAAATCGGGAACGGCTCGCCCCAGTAACGCTGACGGCTGAAGATGGCATCGCGCAAGCGGTAGTTGGTCTTGCCTGTGCCGACACCGAGTTTCTCCAGTTCCTCAATCATACGCTCGATGGCTTTCTTCACCGTCAAGCCGTTGAGGAAGCCCGAGTTGACCAGCTCGCCGTCCTTGGCATCGAAGCTCTCTTCCCATGTGGAAGGATCAGTGGCCTCGGTGCCAGGTTTCTTCACCACTTGGATGATGGGCAAGTTGAAATGACGGGCAAAGGCGAAGTCGCGGCTGTCGTGGGCTGGTACAGCCATGATGGCACCCGTACCATAACCCATCAGCACGTAGTCAGCAATCCAAATCGGCAACTTGGCACCCGTGATGGGGTTGATGCCGTAGGCACCCGTGAAGGCACCGCTCACCTTACGGACTTCAGCCATGCGCTCACGTTCGCTACGGTTCTTGGTGCGGGTGATGTATTCCTCCACCTCGGTGCGTTGCTCAGGCGTAGTGATTTCCTTTACCAGCTCGTGTTCAGGAGCCAGCACCATGAAGGTCGTACCAAACAAAGTATCGGCACGAGTGGTGAATACCTCTAAATCGATATCTTTACCGTCCACCTTGAAGATCACCGAAGCACCCATAGACTTGCCAATCCAATTGCGCTGCAGGTCTTTCACCGACTCGCTCCAATCTACGGTTTCGAGGCCTTGAAGCAGACGGTCGGCGTAGGCGGTGATGCGAAGTTGCCACTGCTTCATCGACTTGCGCTCCACGGGGAAGCCGCCACGCACCGAGAGGCCGTCGGCCACCTCGTCGTTGGCGAGCACTGTACCTAAACCTGGGCACCAGTTCACCATGGCCTCGGCTTGATAAGCCAAGCGATAGTTCATCAGCACTTCCTGTTGCTCCTTCTCGCTCATCGCTTTCCATTCCTCGGCAGTAAAGCTCAGCGGCTTGCTCTCGGCCACATTAAGGCCTTCGGTACCTTTTTCCTCAAAGCGGGCAATCAGCTTGCTGATGGGCTGGGCTTTCTGACAGCCGTTGCAGTAGAACGAGTTGAACAGTTGAAGGAAAGTCCATTGCGTCCATTTGTAGTAGCCTGGCTCGCAGGTGCGCACCTCGCGATCCCAGTCGTAGCAGAAACCGATCTTGTCCATCTGTTCGCGGTAGCGGTTGATGTTCTTCTCAGTCGTCACGGCGGGATGTGTACCGGTTTGGATGGCATATTGCTCAGCGGGCAGGCCGTAGGCATCGTAGCCCATCGGATGCAACACATTGAAGCCTTTCAGCCTTTTATATCTTGCATAAATATCCGAGGCGATATAGCCCAGCGGATGTCCCACGTGCAAGCCAGCTCCCGAAGGATACGGGAACATATCCAAGACATAGAATTTCGGCTTACTGTGGTCAATATCAACCTTATAGATTTTGTTGTCGCGCCAATACTGCTGCCACTTTTTCTCGATTTCGGTAAAGTTGTAATCCATATAATAGCGATGTTATTTGCTGTTTCTAAAGAAACTGCAAAAATAGGGAAAATTTGTTTTACGATTGATGCCCGTAATAAAAACTACAAATCAACTCACACTTTTTAAGCAAGAAACAACTAAAATATTGATCAATTGCAATTTATCCGACAGCAAACGACTACAAATGACTACAGTCGACTACAAACGTTTAATCAACGGATAACTCTTGACAAGTGACATAACTTTGCTGCGTAATAACTAAATATAGTATCGTTATGGAAACTCCAAAACCCACTAAAATCATCCCAAATGATGTGCAAACAGGAAACGTCGAAAACATCAAGAATGTGATTTATGAGATTCGCGGCCAAAAGGTAATGTTGGATAGCGACCTTGCTGATATGTACGAGGTTGAAGTGGCACAACTCAAACGACAGGTACGCCGTAATATTGAACGTTTTCCTGAAGACTTCATGTTTGAGCTGACACTCGACGAAGTCTCCTCTCTAAGGTGCCAAAATGGCATCTTAAAAACAGGACGAGGACAGCACAGCAAATATGCACCCTTTGCATTTACAGAAGAAGGTGTGGCTATGCTTTCAGGATTACTACGCAGTAAAATTGCCATTCAAGTAAACATTAATATTATGAGAGCTTTTGTTGCTGTGAGACAAGCCGTCGCCGCATTGCAGGTGTCTGAACTGCGATATGAACAGCTCTCACACAAGATGGATCAGTTGAACGCCTATATCGAGGAAATACTTCATGACCAAAACGACATCAATGAGCAACAGGAACAAACCAATCTGGAAATTGCCATACAAATAGAAGCCCTCAACGATGCCCTTGACAAATTAAGGGAAACAAAAGCCCAACCTCGCAAGCGGATTGGATACAAACCTGAAGAAGAAAATCTCAATCAAACAAACTCATCTCTCCCGTAGGCTTAATCCGCGTCTTGCCTAAATGCTTATACGCCAAATCGGTGCATTCGCGGCCACGGGGCGTGCGCATGATGAAGCCTTCCTGGATGAGGAACGGTTCACAGACCTCTTCGATGGTGCCAGGGTCCTCGCCCACGGCTGTAGCGATAGTATTGACACCCACAGGACCACCCTTAAACTTGTCGATGATGGTAGTGAGAATCCTGTTGTCCATGTCGTCAAGACCATGCTCGTCTACGTTGAGAGCTTTCAAACCGATTTTTGCGATATCTAAGGTGATGGTACCGTCGCCTTGGATCTGAGCAAAGTCACGCACGCGACGCAGCAACATGTTGGCAATACGCGGTGTGCCACGGCTACGGCGCGCAATCTCAAAAGCTGCCGTGTCGTCAATAGGCACGTTGAGAATACCTGCCGAACGCTTCACAATCTTCGACAAGGTCTTGGCGTCATAATACTCCAAACGCTGCTTGATGCCAAAACGCTCACGCAAGGGTGCCGTCAGCATGCCGCTTCGAGTAGTAGCGCCAATCAAGGTAAAAGGATTTAGCGTGATTTGGATGCTACGCGCACTTGGTCCCGTCTCAATCATAATATCGATGCGGAAGTCTTCCATGGCGGAATAGAGATACTCCTCCACCACAGGACTGAGGCGGTGGATCTCATCAATGAACAGCACATCGTTAGGCTCAAGGCTGGTAAGCAGACCCGCAAGGTTGCCCGGCTTGTCGAGAACGGGTCCCGAGGTCATCTTCATGCCGACTCCCAACTCATGGGCGATGATATACGACAAAGTGGTCTTGCCCAAACCCGGAGGGCCGTACAACAAAGTATGGTCGAGGGCTTCGCCACGCTGGGCAGCGGCCTTTACGAAAACGCGAAGGTTGTCGACGACCTGCTTCTGTCCGGCAAAACTGTCGAACATATCAGGACGCAAGGCGTTTTCGAGGTCTTTCTCGGCCTTGGAGAGATGGGAAGCGTTGGCGTCTAAATTGCTATTCATCATTCAATTTTGTGTGCAAAGATACAACTTTCATCGGAAATTTGCATGTCATCAAAAAAATGTATCTTTGCAGTCTCAACTCTTAGGTTATGAAACGCATCCTTTGTTTGATCATATTCATGGCGTCGGTCACATTTGGCTTTGCGCAAAGCCGTGGTTCACTGCATGTTGACCAGGACAGTCGCATCGAAAGCCTCATCGCCAAGCAGCGTTCGCTTTATAAGGTCGACAGCTCGTATAACGGCTACCGCATCCACATCTTCATGGAAATCGGCAACGAGGCCCTTGACCACGCCAAGGCAGTGAAAGCCCAGTTTGAGCGGGCCTTCCCCGACATTCCTATCTATCTGACCTACGTGGAGCCGCATTTCCGCCTGCGCGCCGGCGACTTCCGCAACCGCGTGGAAGCCGAGAAATGCTTGCGACAAATCAAACCACGCTTCAAGGAGGCCTTCGTCACACAAGACAAGATCTTCAAACCGAAAATCGACATGAACAAAAACGAAGAATGACGCAATTGCGTCATTCTTTGTTTATCCACCGCATCACATTCTCGACCACGATGCCCAGCCGGAGGACAAAAGCCTCCTCGGTGGCAAAGCCGATATGCGGCAACATGACGAGATTGGGAGCGCCAAACAGAGGATTCTCAGGTTTCAAAGGAGGCTCAGTGCCGTAGACATCCGTAGCCGCGCCAGCGATTTTTCCTTGTTTCAAGGCATCGGCCAAAGCCATTTCATTGACGACGGGACCACGTGCGGTATTGATCAATATAGCACTTGGCTTCATCAAGGCGAATTCCTTCTCGGTGATGAAATCGCGGGTGTCGGCGTTCAAAGCGATGTGTAAAGTGACGATGTCAGATTCCCTCAACAAAGTCTCCTTGTCTACGAAAGTGACTCCCTCAACTTGTTTGGGCGTGCGGTTCCAAGCCAACACCTTGCAACCAAAAGCATTGGCCAACTTAGCCACACGCTGCCCGATGTTGCCCATGCCGATGATACCGATGGTCTTGCCACCGATTTCACGTCCAGGCATGATGCCTTTCCGTTGACATTGACGCGTAATCGCATCGTTTTCGAGCACTTTACGATACACGTCAACCATCATGGCGATGGCCAGTTCAGCCACTGCCTCGGTGCTGTAGCCCGCAGCGTTCTTCACGATGATGCCACGCTTTTGGCATTCTTCCATGTCGATGTGGTCCAGGCCAGTGAAGGCGATGGAGAGCATCTTCAAGTTGGGGCAAGCATCCAAAAAATCCTTGCGCAACGGAATGTTGCTCTCGATGACGACCTCCGCGCCCTCAGCGCGACGTTTCAACTCATCGGGATTCTCATTGCGGTCGGGATAGATGACGACCTCATGGCCTGCTTTTTTCAGGCCTTCGCAGGCCGCTTCAATCTGAGCGACCTTCAGGCCTAATGGCTCTAAAAAGACGATTTTCATTTTGCGGCAATCATTTCGATTTCGACCAAAGCCTTCTTGGGCAGCTCTTTCACGGCGAAAGCGGCGCGAGCAGGGCAGTCGCCCGTGAAATACTTGGCATACACGGCGTTCATCTCACCAAAATAACTCATATCGGCCAAATAGCAAGTCGACTTCACCACATTGTCGAAGGTGCAGCCTGCCTCGTTGAGGATGGCCTCAAGGTTCTTCATGCTCTGCTCGGTCTGGGCGGTGACGCCTTCAGGCATCTCACCAGTGGCAGGATTGATGGGCAGCTGACCCGAGATAAACACCATTCCGTTGGCTTCAACAGCCTGACTGTAAGGACCAATGGCTCCGGGAGCCTTTGTCGTTGCGATAGCTTTTTTCATGATTAAAGGGGTTTTGAATTATTGTTGATAACTTTATTGGATTTGTGAGCGCAAAAATAAGAAAAAAGCTCATCGCATTTATCGAAATATATTACCTTTGCACACTGAAAAACACAAAGACCTTATGACCTTTAGGGAAGTCATACGAAAACTCAACAACCGCTACGTGTACGCCACATTGCTGTTTCTGATCGTCATCCTCTTCATCGACCAGTTCAACCTCTTCGACCAATTCAAACTGAGCCGTTCGTTGAAAGACAAGAAACAGCAGATCGAATACTACGAAAAGCTAGTCCCAGAAAGCAAGGCTTATCTTGAGGCCTTGCAAACCGACACTACCACCATGGAAAAAGTGGCCCGCGAGCAGTATTTGATGAAGCGCGACAACGAAGTCATCTATCTAATTGAGACAAAAGAATGAAGCCTTCCTTCTGCATAAGGGTCCTTCCTCTCCTTCTCCTCGCTATTATCCTCTTCTCAGCCGAAACACTTTTCGGCCAATCGCATACTTTGAGCGGCAAAATCACCGACGAACGCAACCGTCAGCCCCTTGCCTTCGTCAACGTGGTCATCAACGACGGGCAACAAGGCGTCATCAGCGACATCGACGGTCGATATAGCATCACAGCCAACGAGCCCATCACGAAGGTGAAGTTCTCATCCATCGGCTACGAGCCCAAAGACATCAACTTGCAAGACAGCCAAAACAAGTGCAATGTCGCACTCACACCCAAGACTTTTGAATTGGGCGAAGTCACCGTCGAAGCCGGCGAAAACCCCGCCCACCGCATCATCGACAGCCTGATGGCCCATCGCAAGGCCAACAATCCCAACTCACTCGATTCTTATAGCTACCACATCTACGACAAGATGGTCATCACCGTCGACAGCAGTAGCTTCGGCCAGGCCGTGGCCAACGACACGGCCATGCAGATGGCCGACCTGCACTACTTCGACAGCATCATGAAGAAGAGCGACCTGATGGTGATGGAGACGGCCTCGGAAGTGATGTTCATGGCGCCCGACCGCAAGCTGCAACACGTGCTGGGCACCAAGATTGCAGGCATGAAAGAACCCACTTTCATGTATATGGTCAGCAGCATGCAAAGCGTCAGTTTCTACGACGAAACCGTCAGCATCACAGGCACCGACTACGTCAACCCCATCAGCCGCGGGAGCAAGACACGCTATTTCTTCACTTTGGAATCGGTCAACCCCATCGGGCAAGGCGACTCGCTCTATGTGATTTCGTTTCACCCTATGCGCGGCAGCTCTTTCAATGGTCTTCGTGGCACGATGACCGTCAACAGCGACGGCTGGGCCTTACAAAGCGTGAAAGCCTCCCCCGACGTACAAGACGGGCTCTTCAAGGCCGACATCCAACAGCTGTACCAAAAAGTGGAAGGACAATGGTTTCCTAAGCAACTGAACCTCAACCTGATATTCCCTAGCATGGTGGTCAGCATGGACGATGCCTCCTTCCCTATGGCTGCCATCGGAAAGAGCTATTTGAACGACATTGAAATCAATCCTGACATCAGCAAACGACAATTCTCCGACATCGAAGTCAAAGTAGACCCCGACGCTGCTTTCCGCGATGAGACTTTTTGGGACGCGCACCGCATCGACTCGCTGACGGAACGGGTGAAAGCCACCTACATCCTAGTCGACTCCCTCACTCAGGGCACCGACATCTTCGACCGCGTCCTTGGCATGACTGAAAAGTTGATGACCGAATCCGCCCTTCCCTTCGGATACTTCAACCTTGACCTCGACCATATCATCAACATTTCAAGTACCAGAGGTGTGTATCTGGGTTTAGGAGGCAACACTAACGACCGACTCTCACGCTGGTTCAGCATCAATGGCTCATTCGGCTATTGGACACGCATCAAAAGCTGGGACTACGGTGGTGGCATGAAGCTGAAACTCAACCGTCAGCGCCAGATGGAACTTGCCTTCCAATACAGCCACAGGTCGGAACCTATGGGTGAATTTGGCGGCATGCTGGAACGGGACAATGGCTCCATCCTCTCCACCGACAACTACAAATACACCTTCTACGAAAACATCCGCACTCGCAGAGACCGCTTCGACATCACCTTTTCAACCCGATTTGCCCAACACTTCAAGGCTTTTCTCAACCTCAGCAGGAGCCGCAAACACTATACAGAACAATTCTACCTCAACCCTTCCGAAGCACCGACTGAAGGCCGCTTCACCGTCGCAGAGCTTAAACTCAGATTTGCCTATAAAGAGAAGTTCCTCAGCACCCCACAAGGCATCCGCTCCTTGGGCACGCTCTACCCCATCGTTTGGGTGTCTTACCAACATGCCTTCCCCAACGTGTTGGGTGGCGAGTATGAATACGACCGTTTCAAGTTTGAGGCGTCGAAGAATTTCTACACCCCCTATCTCGGTGTCGCCAAGGTCCTTTTGCAAGCCGGTTATGCTACCGAGACCTGTCCTGTCATGGAGACGTTCAACATCTTGGGCACCTACGAGCGCTTCGGCATGTACTCCTCGGGGAGTTTCAGCACGATACGCCTGGATGAGTTCTTCTGCGACCGCTTCGTTGCCCTCTATCTGAGCCATAACTTCAGCGGTATGCTTTGGAAGACCAACTCACCTGTGTTCAAGCCAGAGCTCTCGATCGTCACCAACATCGGCTGGGGCGACATGCGTCGCGCCGAGGCCTGTCCCGACAAGAATTTCAAAACCATGGAAAAGGGTTACTTTGAGAGCGGCATCGTCATCGACGGACTTCTGGCCAACCCCATGGCCAAGTTGGGTTTAGGCGTGTTCTATCGTTACGGACCCTATAGCCTGCCCAATGTATGGGATAACTTTGCATGGAAATACAGTGCTTCGATCGGTTTTTAGTTTATAGCTTAGAGTTATGAAGAAGATACTTTTATTGATGATAGGGCTGACGGTTCTTGCGTCATGTGGAAAACAGCCTAAAAAGATGGTGCTCCAAGGCCAAGCGCAAGGCTCCTACTATGCTGTCACTTATTATGATTCGTTGGGCCGCAACTTCCAGCGCGAAATCGACTCCATCTTCCATGCTGTGGACGTTTCGGTCAACCTGTGGGTCGACACCTCTGTCATCTCCAAGGTCAACCGTAACGAGGAGGTCACGCTCGATGCCATCTTTATCGATAACTTCAATATCGCCCAAGAGGCGGCACGACTGTCCGACGGCTATTTCGACCCCACCATCTCGCCCATCGTGGCCGCTTGGGGCTTTAGCTACAAACATGGCGACAGCATCACGCCCCAACTCATCGACAGCCTAAAGCAATTGGTCGACTACCGCAATATACGCATCGAGAACGGAAAAGTCATTAAAGCCAATCCTGCCATGACCTTGGATTTCAACGCCATTGCGCAAGGCTACACCTCCGACCTGATTGCATCATTTTTGGATAGCCGCGGTATCAAAAACTATTTGGTTGACACGGGTGGTGAGATCATGGCTAAGGGATGCAAGCCCAACGGCCAGTCATGGATTGTGGGCATCGAGAAGCCTGCCGAAAACTGGGACTCGGAGCAGGTGGTGCAAACCCGTGTTGCTTTGCGCGACAAGGGCTTGGTCACCTCGGGCAGCACCCGCAAATACGTGGAGCGCAACGGCAAACGCTATTCCCATTGCATCGACCCGAACACGGGTTATCCCGTCGAGCATCAGCTGCTCAGTGTGACTGTATTGGCCGAAAACTCCGTCTGGGCCGACGCCTTGGCTTCCATCTGCATGGTGATGGGCTTGGAGAAGTCGCTGCCACTCATTGAGAGCATGGACGGTGTGGAAGCGTATTACATCTACGTTAACGAGAAAAACGAATTGGAGACCTATGCCACAGAAGGGTTTAGCGTTATAGATTAAAAATCAATATGGAAAAAGAAGAAACCAAAATGGAAGAATCCACCGGAATGGATTTGTATGGGATCTATGCCAAAAGTCCTGATGTTTATGTGTTAAGCAACAGACAAAACCCTAGAGGCGCCTTCATATTGCCCCAAGAATATGGAGAAACAAATCAAACAGACACTCCATCACCCCAGGAGGTCGAAGAAACAAAAGACCAGGCTCCGTCAGATGGGCCGGTGTGTCCACAATGCGGCAATGCCATCATTGGAGATTCGAAATTCTGCTGTGAATGCGGGTTTAAGCTACAATGAGGCCAAAAACACGCCAAAAATAGACATGAAAAAACCCTAACTGACTGACCATCAATTAGGGTTTGCTTGTTTGAAGTACTCCCGCAGGGGGTCGAACCCTGGACACCCTGATTAAGAGTCAGGTGCTCTACCAACTGAGCTACGGAAGCATCGTTTTGTGGGTGCAAAAATACAACCTTTTTTCGTTCCCACAATGATTTTTCTTCAAAAAAAATCACTATTTACCACAAATAGTTGAAAACCAACTTATTGTTTTGTAAACCAAACCTTAAACTCTGCCACGCGCGCCTTGCTGACAATGATTTTTTCGGGCGTTTCGACATTCAAATTAATGGCCAACTTGTTGCCAAACCATACCGACACATCCTTGATAGACTGACGCGAGACGACAAACTGACGGTTGGCACGGAAGAATTCGTGTGGATCAAGCTCACTCATCACGTCGTCCAAAGTGTGGTTCATATAGAAAGTCTTACCGTCCGTGGTCACAATCTTCAGTGTCTTGGCATCAATATATATGTAAACGATATTACTGACCGGAAGCGGTATGAATTTGTCACGCTCGGGCAGAAGGAAATAATTCCTATATTTCTTTTTCTCACTCAATTGGGTCAAGAGCGCTTCAATCTGACTATTGCCAACAGGCTTCTCCACCAATGCATGATATTTGTTCAAGGCACGTTCCAAGGCTTCCTTACTGATAGGTTTAAGCAAATAGTCAATGCTGTTCACTTCAAAGGCCTTGAGAGCATATTCGTCGTATGCCGTGGTGAAAATGACCGGACAGGTGATGGTGACGCGCTCAAAAATGGCAAACGAGGAGCCATCGGCCAAATGGACGTCCATAAACATCAAGTCGGGCATGGCATGGCTCGCAATCCAATCCACACTATCCTCGATGGATTCAAGTATGCCAACGATTTCGATACCCGGGTTGACTTCTACAAGAAGCTTCTTCAGCGTCTTGGCAGCCATCACTTCGTCTTCAATTATAAGTGCTTTCATAGTGTTTGATCGTTTTGTTTAAGAGGCAAAGTTACACTAAAAATCTTTCCATCGTTGAAAATTTCCACATTTTCGTTCCATTTTATCCGATAACGCTCCGCCAAATTAGCCAAACCAATTCCTGTTCCTTCTTCCTTACCAATTTTTTGTTGGATTTTATTACTGATTATCAAATGATTATCTTCATCAGTATGGATATACACCGTAAGAGGTTGCTTTGATGAGATGACATTGTGCTTGATGGCATTTTCTATAAGTCCTTGTATGGAAAGCGGCAAGACATAATAATGGTCGTAGATGTCATGGTCGATACCATGGTCAAAAAGCAGGTTATCACCATAGCGCATCTTCATCATTCGACAATAGGACCGCACACAATCCAGTTCTTCAGCCAAGGTCACCACCTCCTTGTTTTGCAAGGTGTAGCGCAACACGCCCGACAACTGGTGGATAAAGTCCTCTGCCTTGTCAGCATCATCCTCAATCAACGACCACAACGTGTTCAACGAATTGAAGAGAAAGTGGGGGTCGAGTTGGTTCTTCAAGGCTTCATAACGCGAGTTAAGGTTTTCGGCACGCAGTGTTTCGTTTTCAACCGCAATTCTCTTCTCATAATAAAGGGAACGTTGCAGATAGCTGAACACAAATGCGATGGCCACCAACATGAAGTCGCCCAACATGCCACGGCTGATATATCCCATCAACGAGCGTTGCGGACCCGGCCCGTAGGGCCAGATATACAATTGCACAAGCGTACAAATGGAACTTAATATACTTGCAAGCAACAATGAGCCAATGACATTAAGCATTAACTCGTCTCGATGCCGTCTATAGGTCCTGCCCATAACCCACCTGTTGAAGAGAAACACTGAAAAAATCATCAAAAAGGTAAACGGGATATTGAACAACAAGATGGTCGAAAATTTCGGTTTTACAAATTTATAGCCAGGTTGGAACCGATCGGCCTGAAAAAGGGCAGGCCATTGTTTTTGAATCTCACCAAATGCCAGTTCGTTCTGACCAACCACATGCTCTTTTTCTGGTTCAACCTCTTCCTCTTCGTTTGAACTGGCAAAAGAGGGCCGTCCAAAATAGTGACTCAGTGCAAACAGAGCATAATAGGCAATCGTTATAGCAAGAGACATCATAACAATCCTTTTCAGCGAAAGGTAGTTGTCGACCGTATTAATTGTGTGTTTATTCATAACACAAATGGTTTGTTATTCGTACCTCAAAGCATTGATGGGGTCGGTACGCGAGGCCTTCAAAGCCGGGAAGAATCCCGAGATGAGACCTAAAATGGCGCACGATACGAAGGAGATGAACATCCATGGCACATTGACGATATAAGGCATCGACATGGCCAATGAAACCACATAAGAGAGCAACAAGCCCAGCAAAAGGCCAATCACGCCACCGATAAGGCTCAGGATGATACTCTCGGTAAGGAACTGCATCAAAATGGCAGAGTTCTTGGCGCCAATGGACATGCGCAGGCCAATTTCCTTGGTGCGCTCAGTCACCGTGACATACATGATGTTCATGATGCCGATGCAACCCACCAGCAACGATATCAAAGCAATGGCGACCAACACTGTGGTGATCATGCCCGTCATCGACGACATCATCTCCAGCATTTCCTGCTGGGTGCGTACCTCGAAGTCGTCAGTACCGCCTTCAGGAATCTTGTGCGAAACACGCAGGATGCTTTCTACCTCCTCAACCGCAGCCTCAGCCACGTTTTCGGAAGCCGCCGAACATACGATCTGTTGAATATAATCAACGCCCAACATACGTTTTTGCACGGTGCTGTAAGGCATCACAACAAGGTCGTCCTGGTCCATGCCCATGCCGTTCTCGCCACGTTCCTTCAAGGTGCCGATGACTTTGAAAGGCATATTGCCCACACGGATGGTCTTTCCGATGGGATCCTCACCGTCATCAAAGAGATTCTCGACGATGGTTTGGCCTATCAAGCCAACCTTGGCGTATTTTTTCACATCTTCTTCAGTGAAGTTAACGCCGGTGGCAATTTCGTATTTCCTGATTTCCAGATAGTCCGGAGAGCCACCATACACTGTCCCCGACCAGTTTTTGGAGCCGTTCACCAACTGACCTGCGCTGTTCACCACTGGGCTGACCATAGTAACGTTTTTGGCGCCTTTGGCTATCAACTCACAATCCCTGACCTTGAGCGACTGCACGTTGCCCGAACCCATGCTGACGCCACCTCGCCTTTGGTTGGCACGCATCACCATGATGAGGTTGGTGCCCATGTCGGAGAGCTGGTTGGCCGTGCTCTGCTTCAGTCCTTCGCCTAAGTTGACCACCGCGATGACGGCGGCAATGCCGATCACGATACCGAGCATGGAAAGAGCGGTGCGCGTCTTGTTGCGCAGCAGGGCTTTCGCCGAAATCCTTATGAGATTCAGTATATCCATATCAATAATCGTTATCTTTAGGTAATGCAGCCAACGCTTCAGCCGCCGATTTGGTCGCCACGGACTCATCACGAAGGATGTGACCATCGCGCAAGAATATCGTTCTACTGGTAAATACCGCAATGTCAGACTCATGCGTCACAAAGGCGATGGTCTTCCCCTGCTCGTGAAGGCTTTGGAAAAGGCTCATGATTTCGTAGGAGGTGCGGGTATCGAGGTTACCCGTGGCTTCGTCGGCTAAAACAATGACGGGGTCGTTGACCAAGGCACGAGCAATGGCCACACGCTGCTGCTGACCACCCGAGAGCTGGTTGGGCATGTGTCCCATGCGGTCTTTCAAGCCTACCAATTCCAAGGCATGTTGCGCCTTTTCGTGACGCTCGCGGTGCGACACATCGGGATTATAGACCAAAGGCAGCTCCACGTTCTCCAAAGCCGAGGTGCGCGGCAAGAGGTTGTAGGACTGAAACACAAAACCAATCTTACGGTTACGAATCTCTGAAAGCTCGTTTTTGGTCTTCGTCCTCACCGAGATGCCATCAATGTAATACTCGCCTGCCGTAGGTTGGTCGAGGCAACCGAGGATGTTGAGCAAGGTCGACTTGCCGCTGCCCGACGAGCCCATGATGCTCACAAACTCCCCCTGGCAGATGTCGAACGACACTCCCTTGAGGGCATGCACCTCCTCACTGCCGACGACAAACGTCCGTTTGAGGTTCTCAACCTTGATGATGGATTGCCGCTCGCTCATGATTATTTCTGGCCACCTGAGTTGCCACCTTTATTGCTGTTATTGTTCCTATTCCTACCAGGAGGGCCGGGCATGAAAGGATTCTCTCCCTTCTTCACTGCTTTTTCCTTGGCGACAAATTGTGCCGACAACACGACAGAGTCGCCAGTCTGCACGCCTTGCTCGATAATCTTGTAGGCGCCATCGCTCATGCCCACTTTCACGGGACGCGGCATCATATCGGCACCCTTCTTCAACCACACCACCGAATGACTTGTTGCCGATGACTTGTCCATCTGCGGACGTTCACCTTGCGGTGGCTCGGGACGTTGACCGTCGGGTTTGTCAGCTTTGCGGATGGCCTTTAACACTGCCTCGTCGGGTGTGAAATTGAAGGCTTCGGCGGGTACAGCCAAACCCGTTTGCTCTTCTGTGACAATGGTCACGCTGGCAGTCATGCCAGGGAAGAGCTTTTGATCGGGGTTGGGGGCCTCGATGATGACGGTATAGGTCACCACATTGCTCGTGGTAGTAGGTTTCATGCGGATTTGGTTCACGGTGCCTTCAAACACATCGTCCATGTAGGCGTCAACGGTAAAGGTCACCCTCTGTCCCACTTTCACCTGCCCGATGTCGGCCTCGTCGACATCGGCTTCCACCTGCATCTTGGTGAGGTCATTGGCTAAGGTAAACAATGTAGGTGTGCTGAATGAGGCGGCCACAGTCTGGCCCACCTCTACGGCACGGTCAAGTACGATGCCATCGATGGGCGAATAGATTTCGGCATAGGCCAAGTCAACACGCGCCTGGTCGTATGAAGCTTGAGCGTTTCGCTTGCTCATCTGCGCCTGCGTGTAGGAGTTCTGCGCCTCTTGGTAGGCGGCCAAGGTGGCGGCATTCGCCTCATAGAGTTGTTTGGTACGCTCGTATGTCAGCTTGGCGTAGTTGAGCTGACTCTCAGCTGAGGTGAGGCTGGCCTTGGCACGGCTAAGGCTCTGGTTAAGGGTCTGCTTGTCCAATTCGGCCATCAGCTGACCTTTCTTCACCACGTCGTTGAAGTCGACATAGATTTTTTCCACCTTACCCGACACCTGAGTACCAACTTCCACGGTCTCCACCGGTTCAATGGTGCCCGTCGCAGTGACGGTATTCTCAACGGTATACTCTCCAACCACATGGGTTCGGATTACCAACTCCTTGTTCGCTGATTTCGTCAACTTGACGATGACTATCGCGGCAATGGCCAAAACGACGATGCCCAAGATAATCAGCCATATTTTTCTTTTTTTCTTCATATATCGTATTATTCGATTTTCGTTTATATTCCGGCTGCCACGGTGTGACAGCACTACATCTCTAAACTCTAAACACTCAACTCTAAACTTATAACTCTATCCGCTTGCCCATATAGACATCCAAAATCTTCCGTTTCATCAACAGGGAATATTTATTCTGTATGTAGGAATTCAGCGCGTTCAGATAATTGTTTTGTTGTTGCAGGAGCTCCACGGTGGTGATATTACCGTATTGATACTGCATGTTATATGCATTGAAGCTTTTGCTGTAGGCGTTTTCCTTGACTTGCGAAACCTGGTAGGCATTGTAAGCCGACACCACGTTTCTGTATGCCTGAACTGCCGCTTGGCGCACCGCGAGTGTCGATTGTTCGTAGTCCAATTGGGCCTGCTCCAAGGCGATGCGGCTCTTCTTCACATTTGCTTTGGTTTGTCCACGGCTATAAATCGGGATACTCATCGAAACGCCTACTGACTCGGTCGGTGTGCCATACCACTTCGAATTGCCTTCGCTGTCGTACGACAAAATGCCCATGCCCACGTTGGCATTGGCCGAGATGGAAGGGAAATAATTGCCTCGCGCCAAGTCGACGCTCTTCTCAGCCAATCGGATGTCGTAGCCACTCATGCGCAGGTCGGGCATGGTTTCCATAGCAAGGCTGACCGCTTCCTCTTCGGTCGGCAAGGTCTCTTTCAACATCTCAAGGTTATCGGTGCTAGGAGCAACAATCTCCAAATCATCGGATGGGCTCATCGACAGCAACACTTTAAGGTCAAGCAGGTTATTCTCGATGTTGATGCGAGTGTCCACGACGTTGTTCGAGTCACTGTAGTATTGCGCCTCAAGCAGCAAAAGGTCGCTCTCGAGGATGGTGCCCAAGCGATGACGCGCCTGACCTTGCTTCAATTGCGCACGACTGGTGTTGAGCACCTCTTGTTGGTAACTCACCAACTCCTGATTACCAAGGATGGTGAGGAAACTCTGCAGAATTTGCAAGGTGAGTTGGTTGTCGTAGCGTTGCAGCTGCACCTCGTTGCGCTCTACGTTAAGACGGTTCTGCTCAATGGTGTTGTTGATGTTGCCACCTTGGTAAACCGTCACTGAGGAGCCTACACCTACGTTGCCCGATGTGGACCAGCCATTTTCGTTGTTCGAAAAATTTTGTCCCACCGAAGCACTCAAACTAGGCAATCTTTGCTGTTTCGATTGCTCGTAGGAGGTCTCCAGCGACTTGCCCGTCAGTTCCATCGTCTTGCGCTCATAACTATTGGCCAAAGCAAAACGCAAACAGTCCTCCAACGTAAAGCGATAGGACTGATGCTCTTGTGCTATACCCGAAAACACAAGAGACACAAGAAAGACAGATAGAAATATCTTCTTATAAACCACCATAATACATTAGTTATCAAGCGCAAAAATAGAAAAAAAACACCAAAATGATAAAAATCAAGAAAAATTGTCCTCTGATTAGTTTTTTGTATATTTGCAGTATCATAAAAGTCTTTTTTAAAAGAAAATATATCGGAAGGCAAACCATTTCATTAAAATAACTAATTAAAATTCAAAACGTTATGAAAACAGGTAACAAATTCTTCGCCGAATTGCTCGGCACATTCGTTTTGGTGTTTGGCGGTTGCGGTACCGCCGTTTTCGCCGGTAGAGCCTTTGGATTCCTTGGTGTTTCCATCGCCTTCGGTTTGACTGTTGTGGCCATGGCATACGGTGTCGGCCACATCTCGGGTGCCCACCTCAATCCTGCCGTCAGCTTCGGCGTTTGGGCCAATGGCCGCATGAGTTTCAAAGACATGCTCATCTACTGGGTGGCCCAAATCATCGGTGCCATCTGCGCCGCTGCTCTCATCTATGGTATTGTGAAATGCGGTAACATTGAACCTGGCAACTTTGCTGCCAACGACTTTGGTGCCGACCTCGCCAAGTGCGGTCCTAACTATTGGGACATCAACATGTGGGGTGCCTTGATCATTGAGGCCGTCCTGACCTTCGTGTTCTTGATTGTGATCCTCGGCGTCACCGACGATCGTCACGCCAACGGCAAGTTCGGCGGTCTGGCCATCGGTCTCACCCTGGTACTCATCCACCTCATCAGCATCCCGCTGACCAACACCTCGGTCAACCCTGCCCGTTCCATCTCACAGGCCATCTTCGCTGGTGGTTCGGCTCTTAGCCACTTGTGGGTGTTCATCGTGGCTCCGCTTGTTGGCGCCGGCCTCGCTGGTCTTGCTTACAAGTGCCTTGGCGGCTGCAAGAAGTGCGAAAAATAAGCATTGCTTAGCATAATTAAAGAAAGTCCTGCATCGAGATGCAGGACTTTTCTTATTTTTGCATCATGGCTGGCATATACATCCATATTCCTTTCTGTAACTCGAAATGCGCCTATTGTGGGTTTTATTCACTACCTTCCTTGAAGCTGAAAGAGCGCTTCTTGGTGGCTTTGAAAGCGGAGATTGTGGAACGAGAGGAGTACCTTCAGCGCGGGGGATTGCGGGTCAAGCCCGCAATGAGGCCCGCGCTGAAGGGTAATCACGACATGCCCACCATCAACACCATCTATTTCGGCGGCGGCACGCCTTCCTTACTATCCATAAAGGAAATCGGTGAGTTGCTACACCTTATTAAAGAGACTTATCCCGTCGCAGAAAAAACCGAAATCACCCTTGAGGCCAATCCTGACACGCTCTCGTTGGAATATCTTGAAGGCTTGCGACAACATGGAATCAACAGACTCAGTATCGGAATACAGAGTTTCTTTGACAACGACTTAAAGTATCTGAGCCGTCGCCATGACTCAAATCACGCCCGACAATGCATCGATTGGGCCAAACAAGCGGGCTTCAGCAACATCAGCATTGATTTGATTTATGGTCTGCCCATCTCAAACGCTGAACAATGGAACCACAACCTTGACCTCTTTTTCGCATTGGGTCTCCCCCACCTCTCGGCATACGCACTTACCTTGGAACCCAATGCCATTTTGACCAAACAAATCGAACTAGGAAAGGTACTTCCCGTCAACGAGGAGGATGCCTTACGTGATTATGAAATCCTATGCCAACGTGCTGCCGAAAATGGATATCTGCATTATGAGATTTCCAATTTCTGTAAAACGGGGATGCACTCCAAACACAACGCCAGCTATTGGTTCGGGACACCATACATAGGCTTCGGGCCTTCTGCGCATTCCTTCGATGGGGTCTCACGGCAATGGAATGTTTCAAGCGTTGAGAAATACATAGACGCGAGACACGAGACTGCGAGACTACGAGACCAAAAAGTCCCGTGTCCCGCGTCAGAAAAAGAAACCCTCAGTCCTGAACAACTCTACGACGAATACGTCATGCTGCGCCTACGAACCCATTGGGGCATCGACCTGAAATGGCTCAAACGCGAAATGGGTGAACGTTTCTCCACCTATTGCGAACAACACGCCCAGCCCTTGATAGCCCAAGGCAGGCTCTCACAGACACGCGAATTCCTCTACCTCACCGACGCGCAAATGCTCTTCGCCGATGGCGTGGCAGAAGAATTGTTTTGGGAATAAGTAGATTTTTGCTCACAAACCTCTCAACCTACCATATTCTTTCCTATTTTTGAACTCCCAAATAACCTTGACAGCAAGGTCCCTGAGTCCGAGGCCCCTGAAGCCACTCGAAGGGTCGAAGGGCCGATATTAAAGAACCATCAATTAATAAAATAACATGTTAAAATTCAAATCATTACTCCTATCCGCTCTTCTGCTCATCGGTCTGAACACGATGGCACAAGACGAAAACGAACAACGCGTCGGCGCCAACTGTACCAGCATTATGGTGGGCAAGAAAGCCTCTACCGATGGCTCTGTCATCACCTCCCACACCTGCGATGGCCGTTACCGCACTTGGATGCAATGGGAGCCTGCCGCCGATCATGAAAAAGGTGAAATGCATAAGGTCTACAAAGGCACCATGCATACCGAAGACCCCTTCGACAACCGCAAAGTGGAACTGGCGGGCGAAATCCCTCAAGTGACTCACACCTATGCCTACCTCAACACGGCTTATCCCTGCCTCAACGAGAAACAACTCGCCATCGGAGAAACCACATTCTCCGGTCCCGACACTCTAGTCAACAACAAAGGCATGTTCATGATTGAAGAACTGGAACGCGTGGCCTTGATGCGCTGCGACAACGCTCGCGACGCCATCCAACTCATCGGCAAACTGGTGAAGGAATACGGCTATGGCGACGGCGGCGAATGCATCACCATCGCCGACAAAAACGAAGTGTGGCAAATGGAAATCCTCGGCGAAGGTCCCGACAAAATCGGTGGCGTGTGGGCCGCCAAGCGCATCCCCGACGACGAGGTGGGCGTTTCGGCCAATATCGCCCGTATTGGCAAACTGGAGCGCAAGAGCAAGGACTTTTATTGCTCCGACAACTGCGAGGCTGTAGCGAAGAAATATGGCCTCTGGGACGGCAAGGGCGAATTCGTCTTCTGGAAGGCTTTCCGTGCCTCCTATGGCGGCGGAAAGAACTACAGCGACCGCGAGTTCTTCATCCTCAATCAGCTGGCACCTTCACTGAACCTCAACCGCGATATGCCTGAGCTGCCTTTCTCAGTGAAGCCCGACGAAAACGTTGACGTGCGCAAAGTGATGGAACTATTCCGCAGCACTTACGAGGGCACCGATATGGACATGACCCGCAACGTGAAGATGGTCGCCAAGAAACGCACAGACGACGGCGTAGTTGAAGACACCATCATCAGCCCCGTGGCCAACCCCTGGGTAAGTAGCGCGATGATGAACACCATTAATTATCTCGCTCCTGGCACCATCAATTTCCAACGCACCGTGGCCGTAGCTTGGAGCAGCTACCACCACATCATCCAATGCCGCAGTTGGATGCCTGACGAAATCGGCGCCATTTGTTGGATGGCCTGCGACAACCCAGGGCAAAGCCCTCGCATTCCTATCTTCTCAGGCTCCACCACCCTGCCCGAAGGCTTCGACAAATGCGGCCAACTGCGTTACCGCGATGAAGCCTGGATTTGGCACTACCGCAAAGCCAACAAACTGGCCACCGTGCAATGGGGCCGCACCAAACAAACTTTGCTAGGTACCGCCAACCGCTTCGAACAAAAGGCATTCGATGAAATCCCCGCCCTTGAAACCCGTGCCAAAGCCTTGATTGCGGAAGGCAAAAACAAGGAAGCCACCGAGCTCCTCAACCAATACACCTCCGACTTCGCCGCCTCTACGAGACAAGCCTGGAAGGAAATGGAAAACAAGTTTTGGTATTGGTTCGGAATGGGATTCTAAAGCAAACAAAAAAACGGAGAGTTTTGCTCTCCGTTTTTTTGTCTATCATTAGTGTTGACTTACTACAATGACAACCTCAGATCCCATCTCACCTACCACCTTGATATGTCCCTCACGAGGGCGAGGCGAAGATAGGACATCTACCTCGATTGTGAAACTGCCATTACCAAAACCGCTCTGTGGATTGCAATGCAGCCAATCTGAATCAGCATGAACTGTCCAAGCTTGGTTGGAGGTCACATGAACCTCAAATTCACCACCTTCTGGATGAACATCGAGTTGCAAGACATCAGTCTCAAGACCAATCGTTTTACCTTCTTGGACGATGACCAAAGAACCCACCACTTGTCCACTATGAATGGCATTAACATAGCCTGTCCTGCTATTAGAGTCTGTATTGCTGTCGATAATGACATCAAAAGAAGCATCGCCTTCGCCCGAGGTGGCAGTGTAAATGCTAATCCAAGTGTTAAATCGAAGAGTCCATGATGTATTGCAGGTCAACTGCACATGTTGTAGACCGCCTGTATAGGGAACAAACAATGTGTCAGGTTCAAAAGAAGCCTCAATGGGAACGTCACCAGCTGCTTGACTGACAGTTATCCCATACGAAAGCGTGCCCGATTTGACATGGAACATCGCTGAACGAGTTTCTGTCAGCAAATTTGGATCAGCAGTCAAAATCACGGAGCCATTGCCTGAACCAGACAACTGAGAAAGCATTAGCCAATCACAATCCAAATCAAATTCCCAATCTGCATCACAGCTAATAGTGATTTCGTTTTCGCCCCCTTCTTTCCCAAATGCAATCTCACGTGGTGAGACCTCAAGGAAATGCGGGTTGGGAGTAGCTTCTTGAAGGATTGTAAGTACTTTTTGGACATTTCCAGCAGTGGTAAAGACCACTATGGACACTCTGTTCAAGTAAATTGGGTTTTCCCCAACAGTCACACTGATTTCAGCATCACCTTGGCCTTCGGTTTGGCTCAAAGACACCCAATCGTCTTCGACAGAAGCCATCCAACTATCTTCGGTGGTTACAGTCATAGTTTTCGTCTCACCTGTACAAACAAATTGAAGGTTATTGGGAGCGAGCTCGATATCCAAAACCGGAGCCACCGTTTGAACGACGTGAACCTTTTCAAAAACATTCGAGTTACCAAAAATCACATCCATCTCACGGGATTCATGCATGTCACTATCAATTGGGTCGATAGTTATTGTGATTCTAGCATCCCCAGAGCCTTCCGACGGCAAACAATTAATCCATGTAGGAGTGGAAACAGACCAATTCACATTAGCTGTCAACATGACAATAAACTCGCCACCCTCACTATCACACAGAATTTCATTTGGCATTACTTTGACATATTTCTCTGGCTCAGAGAAGCCCTGTGTAAGAGTCAACACAGATGCGTTATCCTTGGTAATAGCTCTGACTTCGGCCATTCTGGATTCTCCCGTAGTATTGGCCTCAGCGTAAAGGGTCAACGTTGCATCACCATTGCCTGACATAGGAGAAATGGTAATCCATTCTGCAGTGGATTTAATAGTCCACTCACCATTTGACCTCAGCCCAATCTCAATTGAGTCTCCTTGGGCATCAATCTCTTGTGTGCCGTTCACAAACGACACCTGAACGTTCTTTTGGCAGCTGAAAAAAGACATAGCCACAGCTGCAACCAACAAAAAGTATTTGAAATGTTTCATATAAATGAGTGTTTTAATCCTGTAAATCTAAAAACATAACGCAAACATGTCTCTCTTATTATGTGATTTCAAAAAAAGGTGCGCCGAACAATTTCGACGCACCCTTGTATTTAATAGACATAAAAGCCTAGGTTTTAGAAAATCTCAGTTCTGTTGTCTTTAATCTTGACTTTCTTTTTCAACGCGCCATACACACCATTATTCATTGAACGGTTAGTGAATTGGCTGGTCTTCTCTCTGATGATGTTGCTATAGTCATTGGTTTCTTCAGGAGCGGTAAACTTCACATTCTTGATGATAAAAGCCGTAGCATTACCTGCAACAGGACCGACCTCTTCGCCCTCCTTCATACCAAGTATCTTACCAACGATGTCAGCTTCAACACCGAAATTGCCCAACACACGAGACTCAATATTGACATCGGAGACGGTGGTTGATTCAGCGCCCAGTTCGCTGACCATTCTATTGATGTCGTTGCCGCAGGCCTTCATCTTATCGACAGCCATTTCACCTTTCTTCTTGTTTAGGAGCTGATACTTGCTACGTTCGATGACACCATCCATAGGAGCCTCGCCTTCGTGGATAACACCCGTAAGGGCAGCTACCACCAACTGTTTGTTGTCGAGTTCAAAGATCTTGTCAGAAATGTCACCCTTATTTGTCTTCTCATTAAAAGCCCAGCGGACAATCTCACGAGGATTCTCAAGACCTGGAATCTGATAGGTCGATTTGTTCATGCCTTCTTTGGTACGTTTAGTAAGGCCTTGTTCTTCTATGGTTTTATTGAACTGATCATAAGTTCTGTTTTCCGTGACGAACTTATTGGCTTCGGCATAGATATTCAAACGCGTCTTTTCGGAAACAGTAATTTCCTGCTGTACATATGCCAAACGAACTTTGGGTTTAGGTTCAGTCTTACCCGTAACCTTTACGACATGATAGCCAAAGGGAGTTTCCACAACGCCCAAAGAACCTACTGGGTTGTTAAGTGCATATTGGTTAAAGGCATCAACCATTGCACCATCCGTAAACCAATCAAGGTCGCCCCCTTTATCCTTTGTGGCATCGGTGTTGTACTCAGAAGCCAAAGAGGCAAACAGTTCATCGTTGTTCTTAGCAGCTTTCAGCTGGGCGAGCAGTTCATTGGCTTTTGCCTCAGCTTCTTCTTTGGTGGTGACGGTATCAGTAGACCTCAATGCACCGTTGTAGGCAATCAAGATATGGCTAGCACGCAGCGAGTCGGGACGATTTTCCATCTCAACGATACGCACCAGGTTAAAGGCACCTTCATCTTCATATGGTCCATACACATATCCAACACCATTTCCATTTTCAAAAACAGCCTTCTCAATCACTTCGGGAACGTCATTGCTACCCATCCATGTGCTGTCATAACGCTTCGAGGAATTATAACTGTCGTTCACAAAAGCAATAGGATCCTCAGTGGCTTCAAATTGCGGTTTCAAATCCTGCACCTGCTTCAAAGCAGCCTGACGGTCTTCCAACGAAGGAACTACGTCAAACACGACATACTCAATATCGCGGCTTTCAATCATATCATAACGCGACTTGTTCTCGTCATAGAAGGCTTTCTTGTCAGCATCGGTAATAGTCACTGTCGAATCTGGGATGGTGCTGTAACGCAAAGCAACAACATCAGCCGAAGCCTTCATGTTCTTATTTTCATAATACTTCTTCGCCAAAGCTGTGGGAAGGAAATAGGAAGCCTTCACCAAGTTGTTGAACTTTTGCTCCAAGCGGTCCTTTTTCAAATACTTTTCAATCTCAACCCATTGGTTATAATACTCAGCCGGCATGCTGCTAAGATTCTGAAGATAATCGTTCACACGCTGCTTGTCAACTTTGCCATTGCCATCACCAAAGTTTTGTACAGCCCACTGGTGAGGCTTTTCACCCGTCAACTGATCCATAAGTTCATCTGTGGTGACACCAAAGCCAGCGGCTTCGTACTCTTTGTTCATGATATTATCCTTTATCATCTGCTCAAGAGTACTATTGGAGATTTCATAAGTTTGGTCGGATGTAAGGTTATTCCTGCCGCCTACATTCACTTCCTTTGCCTCTTCGTAGTCTCTCACCGTAATCTTTTCGCCATCAACGACGGCCACCGAGGGACCCGTGTTTCCTCCTTGACTTTGGAAAAGGTCTTGTAAGACAAACGCTAACAATGCGATACCGATGATTGCAATCAACAATCCGGAGCGTCTTCTGATTTTTTCAATTGCTGCCATAATTCTATTTTCTAATTACTATTAAACTTCAATTTTGAGCGTGCAAATTTAGTAAAGATTTCAACTCAATGGGAATTTTGGCTGAATTTTATTTATCAACAACAATAATTCTCGTTTATCACCAACAAAACAAGCTGAATACCAATCAATTATTTTGGATTTGTAATTCCACTTCGTCCAATTTCATGTGCGAGGCTTTCAGTATTTTAACCTTATAATTGCCAATTTGAAGCACTTGTCCTTGTTCAGGAATGCTCTCACAATAATGCAAAATCATACCTGCCAAAGTCTCATAATCGTCAGAAACCGGAAGGTCTAACTTGTATGTATCGTTGAGATAGTCGATTTCAAGGCGAGCAGAAAAAACAAAAGTGTTATTGTCAACCACTTTTTCCACTTCCTCTTCCACATCATATTCATCATCAATCTCTCCAAAAATCTCCTCAACCACATCTTCCATTGTCACTATTCCCGCCGTACCACCAAACTCGTCGACAACAGCTGCAACGCCTTGGCGGTGTTGGATGAAATGTTTCAAAAGACGGTCGGCAGTATAAGTCTCAGGGAAAAAGTCTATCTTACGTATAATGTCAGGCAGGACAGCCTCGCGATGCTCAGCCACAATACGGAATACATCGTTCAGATGGACGTATCCAACAATGTCGTCGATGCTTTCGCCAATAACAATCAGTTTCGAGTGTTTGGTCTCCTCAAAACGGGCTTTCACGTTTTCGATGCTGTCGGTCAGCTTCACTGATTCGATTTCGTTACGAGGTCCCATGCACTCACGAAGTTTCACCGAGCGAAACTCCATCACGTTTTGAAACAGCTGTATTTCCTGCTGCATATCCTCATCAGCTTCTTCGGGGTCGGCGTATTCAGCGATGTAATCATTGAGATCAACAGTAGTGAACTGATACTCTTGGCGATCAACCTTCAAGCGAAGGAGATACCGAATGATGAACTCAGAGATACCGGTGTAGACAAGAATCAGTGGATAAAGCAAACAATAAACGGCAAAAGTGGGGAGGGCAAAGAAGGAAAGTATAGCATTGGGATTAATGCGAAACAACATCTTAGGCAGAAACTCAGCAACCAACAGCACAAGAAGCGTGGCGAGAATGGTCTTCACCAACAACACCATGAAATCATTATCAAAAGAAATGTAATGCAGCCAATGGTTGACGGGGACATCAAGCAGCTGCGACATGCTCATGCCATAGATAATAAGCGCAATATTGTTGCCTAAAAGCAATGAAGTGATAAAACGCGATTGATCCTTCAGAAATAGCCTAATGATTTTAGCTGAAAATGTGTTTTTCGTCAGTTCCACCTCAAGCTGCAAACGGTTGATGCTGTTGAAGGCGATCTCGAGCCCTGAGCAAAGTGCGGAGAAGAATAAGGTTATGGCGACTACAATCCAACTACTCATACCTCATTCCTCCTCATCCACATCGAGCAGAGCACTACCCGAATACATCGTATATTCCGAGAAATCTTCAGTCGCGACAAGGCTGTCAGCCTCAATCTGCTTGTCAGGGGTAACAATCTTGACGTGCGAGCGAGTGCGTATCATTTTGGTGGCCTGATACCAGAAAAACTTTTCAGAGTACATGGTCTCATTACTACCGAAGTTCTGCACAATGACATTGCCGCAGGCTTCAATCAGTTGCATCTTACCGTAATGTTTGCCATAATCAGCATGGAGTTCTGTGGTCTTTTCTCCTTTGTCGTACATGTAGACATCGAAGCCCAGAGGAAATTCCATAATATCGTCTTCGGTTTCAAAACGCACCATTCGCGGCGTATGAAGTTCAAGGTTAATTTGGCCAGAATCGCTGCGATAGAAAACCACACTATCGGCAATAATACCCGACAGCGTGTCATCAGATCCCATAGCCTGCACGATGGCATCGGGGTTTGAACACGAAAACAACATCACAGCCACGAAGGCTGTGATGTTGAGTAGGATTCCTATTTTCAGGATGTGTTTCAATTACTTTCTGGCTCTGATGGTGGTGGTTTCACCAATCCAGCCACCGACATGGAAGGTCTGACCCTCGCTATAGTCGTTGAAGAAGATAGTCTCCATCGACGGGAAGCCGGCAGTGTAGGAACCTATCAGGCGATTGGCGCGGTCAGCAATTGAGGGGTCAATGGACTTGGCCTTGATGCACTTGTCGACAGCGGCCCAGTACACAGCCTTACTTTCGATGTCGCCGCTGAACTGCGAGGCGCTTGAGGCATAGAGTTGGGCGATGATGAGGTAAGGCTCACCTGCGGTCGGGTCAACCTGTGCGGCTCTTCTCGCGATGTCGCGGGCTCTGCCGAAGCTACCCATGTTCTGGTAGCACATGGCCAAGTTACGGTAGGCACGATACTTACGGTCGTTGTTGTCGGTCTTCGTGGCTTGCTCGAAGAAGGTAGCAGCTTCACTGTACTTCTTATCCTTGAAGAACTTGATACCCAAGCTATACGAAGCCTCGGGGCTGGGCTCCAGTTCGTTGAGTCTGACAGCTGCATCGAGGAAGAGCTTCGACTCCGTGCAGTCCTTCTTATCAAGGATGGTGGTGATGCGCTTGAGCAGGGTGACGTCATCGGGCGTTTCCTTCATCTTGGCACTGAACACCTTGATCAGGTCATCGCATGAAGCGAAGGGCTGGAACAGGTTGTCGAGGTTATTCTTCACACCCTTATTGATGTTGATGTTCTTCTCATTCTTCTCCAGCTGTTTGTCGAAGCCAGCCACTGCATCGGCATCGCCACTGGCCACTGCCTCTTCCTTGGCAGTTTCAAGCTCCGTTTCAGTCGTTGCCAAAGCACCGATGTTGTTATCAAGCACCTCGGAGAGCTCTTGATAGACATTGATGATAGTCATCTTTTCAGCCTTACCGTTGTTCACCATGTCAATCGTGGCCTTGAAATAAGCGTCGATGTAAGCGCCTTGCAACTGAGAAGCATCAAGTGCGACGGCGTCTTTCAAAACATTGTAGGCTTCTTCGTAGCGGTTCTTGTTGTAAGTGTAGATGAGTAAACCCTTACGGCCCATGATGCCGGCCACTTGCGACTTGCCCGTCTTCGGGTCAACCGGGAAATACTGTGCTCTGTTGTCCATCATCATGCAGATGGTATCGATATAGGCATCTTTTTGGGCAGGATTCTTGCGAATGAAGTAGTCCATGATCTTCTCACCTCTCGTATAGATAAGTTGGCTGGAACGAGGGCAGTTGAGGAAGACTTCTCTCCAGGCGTTGATCATCTCACTAGTGGCAGCTTCCGGAGCAAACTTGGCCGCTTCCCACTGCTTGTAAGCCTCACCGTAGATGGACAGATTTGTCACGCACGCAACGCTGTCGGTTCCGTACTTCGACTCTGACACCTCTTGGGCAGATACGCTCATTGCCATTCCAAAGATAACGGCAATCATCATTAATCTTTTCGTTTTCATCTCTTCTTATTTTTAGTGTTAGACTTGTTTGCTCTTATTCAAATATCATTCCAAAATGTTTTCGCATGAGTTTTCCTTATTTATACTTACGTTTCATAAACCAATGCTCAAACACCGAAATGCCAAAATTTACCTTGGCATAACGCTCTTGTATCAAACCGCCTTCGCGGGTACCATACTGTCCAGCTTCAACCGCCAAGTTGACCTTCGAAAGGGTGCGTGGCAGGGGCAATGACATGCCGACTGTGGCGCCTACCTTATTAATTGAATGGTCCAAACCATCGTTGCCAGGCAGACTAATAAAACCATGCTCATAAAAACCGCCAAAACGATAAGTGACGCGCGAAAAATAGCCTGAAATGGAAGTGTGCTTGGGCGTATATTCAGCACCAGCAGATACTTTCCAGGAATTCTGAAGGTCCTCAGTTTTTCCTTGTCGTGCAAACTGCGACCATTGCGACCAGTTGAAATCGGCACCCAATGCCCAATCGTTGCCTTTTTGCAAAGATATTCCGATGCCGAAACCTTGAGGCAACGTAGTCTTCGATTCGCTGACTCCGTATGCAATCGTGTCAATAGTATACTCCACTTCTGTGTCAATATCTTCCTCAAACGAACGAATGCATAAGGTCTGCTCTCCTTTCAGGTTGATCTTTTGAGTATAAGTGAAGCCCAATCCAAGCTCCATATCGTCACCCACAGACGTGTTGAATAACAAACCATAATCAAACATAAAGGAACGTACCATCACATCGATGCTGCGACGCGACCCAATATAATAAGCAGAATCCGGAAAATAGAGTGAGGTCTCAGCCTGACTATCACCAAAAACGTAGTAAGCGTTTGCTCCCACAGCAAAATGTTTGCCTATCTTGAAAGCATTGCCCCAAAAGACTCGGTTGAGTCCACCCTTCCCTTTGAAACGTGTTGTGGTTTTCCCTATACCATTCTCATAGGAATCGACCAATATGTTATAACCTGAAGTAGTGAAAGGCTGAACACCAAAAGCCATCTTCCACCAAGGCAACAGACCAAAACACATCGACACATGGTCGAACGAGGCGTTGTTTGCTTTTTCAGAAAGAGAAGAGGTACTAAACGTTGAAGACTTCAAGTAGAATCCAGCATCAAAAAGGAAAGACAAAGAGTCGATTTTGGCATACGAAGCTGGATTCACCACATTAATAAGGCCATTGCCATACATAGCGTTCGCAAAACCTCCCATCCCCTTAAGTCTAACGTTCATAGAGCTATTGTTCACCTGACCAAGCCCGAACAATGAATAGGGCGAGTCGATGTCAGCTTGAGCCTGAACCTTCAAGACATAGCCTGCCATCAGGCAAACAAACAATATGTTTTTAATCCAAGATATTCTCATAAACAATGCAATCTTTTGCGCGTCCCTTCATAGGGAAAGCCGATGTTTAGGGCGTGCAAATATCCGATTTTTTAACTCGTTTAGCAAGTTTTTATTGCCATTATTACGAGCAAAATATGTTATTTAACTGAATATCAACGAAAAACAATTGAAAAAATAAAAAAAACACAATTTTTGAAGATTTTTTCTTGTCAATAAGGAATTTTGTTGTATTTTTGCACCCGCATTCCGAAAGAATCAATGAAACGGAGGTACCGTAGCTCAGTTGGTAGAGCAGAGGACTGAAAATCCTCGTGTCACTGGTTCGATTCCCGTCGGTACCACATTTATAGAGACGCAGTACTGCGTCTCTATTTTTTATGCCCCAAAATTGAAACGGGATTAATCACCTTTTACAAATAGAACACAAAAAAAGCGCTCCACAAGGAAGCGCTTTTTTTAATTGATGACTCTAGGTCAAAACCTTATTGAACGTTAAGGGTCAAGTTCTTGGTGACACCAGCCTTGATACCATAGTGAAGGTTGTTGGCACCAGTGTAGTCGAACACGCGAGGAGCATTTTCACCATCGAGATAAACTCTCACAGTGAAACCATACTTCAAGGCACCCGGACGGAGACCAATAACGAAGGGGGCTTCATCTTCACTCAAAGCAACGCTCTCAGTGCAGTTCAAGGTCATAACCTTGCCAGCACCTTCGGCTGACCAATCTAAGGTTTCCTTGTATTCATTCCAAGCACCATAGAAATTGACATCATTGTCAGGATCTTCAGTGCCAATGAAAGTGTTCTGGAGTTCGGTGAAGGTGGTCATATTCACTTCGTGCAGCTTCATCGTGGCGTTACCAGCAAGATTGTATCTGGCATCTTCCACTTCAATCTTGTTCACATTGCCAGCACCAGTAAGTCTGAGACGCAAAGCGCCGAAGATGTGCTTCAAAGTGAAGCCTTCTTCAAGGCTGGGAAGTTCACAAGCCAAAGCCATACCAGCGGGATCAACCGTAGGAGTGCCAGCGGGATCAACGGTGTAGGTCTGGGTTGCAGGAACGGTGAAGGTCTGGTAGTTACCTTCTTGCAGATCAGCTTCCACCTTGGCAACAGGATAGAATGCGAAATAACCATACATTTTGGCTGACAGGTTCTCACCGGTATTGGTGAAAACGGCCTGAGCACGACCTTCTGCATCGTCAGTGGTGGCAAAAATAGCCTTCTCAGAGGCAACACCAGCTTGGTCAAGATTGTAGATAGCAACCTCGTCGTTGTTGTTCCACATAAAGTGGCAGCTGTTGCCATAGTCGATGTAAGCTCTAGTATCAACTTCTTCCTGGAATGCAGGCAAGTTAATAGCGATTTCTTTCACTTCTTCTTTTTTCTTGCACGAGCCGAAAAGCAAGGCGAAAGAGCCAGCCACGCACATCGTGAGAAACAATTTGTTCGTCTTTTTCATCATTAATTAATAATTTTGATTGTTTGACTTTTTACTCTTGAAATGATTAATTATTCCATCCACCGTCTTCACCGGCGCCAGTAGTGGTTTGCGTGGTAGAACCCATCAGGACGACAGGCATCTGCATTTCAATCATTTCAGCCTTAGGGGCTTCGTACATTTTGTTCATCTTTTTCATTTTAAATTAGTTTTAATTGTTTGATTTATTGTTGATTGATTGTGTTTTCGTTTTTCCTTTTCTTACTGTTTGACGCTGCAAAAATAAGTAATTAATTCATATGCAAGCAAAAAAATCTATTTTTTTTTGAAATTTTTCTTCAATCCCACCTTAAAAGCCAGCCTTAACTCCCTAAATGCAACAACAGGAAATACACCCACGCGGTGGAAAAAATCGATGAAAATACAAATGAAGGAGTGTATTTTGCGCCAAACACGACGTCTAGGATTCTTGTTCTTAAAACTATTAACACGCTTAAAGTTGCCTTCTTTCATAATATACCGATAGATCTTGGCTGCCTTTCGCCGATAAGCGGAATCATAAAAAGGCATCTCAATTGCAGGCAAACCAAGGCGATCGACAATCAGATAGCCAAACGCATGCCAAGGTTGCATCAAATGCAACGAGTCTAGCCATCTTCTTAGTTTTTCGATATCGAGCTGGCCATGATAAGCATGAAGTGCCATGGCAACGTCAGAAAGCTGTCGCCAGCCCACACCGGTAGTCAAGAAATGGTGCCAAGCATGGTAAAAAGTGAAAAACACAGCAAACTCCCTGGAAGGAATCGAGATCTCAAAGCCATCGAAATCGAAGCGCTGAGGATGATTCAAAAGTCCTTCCTGTTCCATGGCGGCATAAAGAGATTGTTCTTTAGCATCCTCAAGGTCGGAACTGACACGATGAATCTCCATGGGATATTGGCCAAACTCAATATTGTAGTGTTTGCCTGAATCGACCTCCTCACCCCAATTATAGCCTCCTGGCAAGGTGCGAAGCAATGCACAAGCTTCATGGAAATCATCAAGTCCAACAAAAATGTCGATATCGCCAAACTGCCTTAAGCTAGGATTGGGATAAAGCGAAGCCAAACCGAAACCTTTTAACAATATAGGTTCGATGCCATGCTCACGCAGCAATTTTACTGCAGAAACCAAAATCTGCCTCAAACGCAAGTGATGGACCAGGTTGTCACGCATGACTGTCTGCATCTTGGCCAGCATTTTAGGCGAAGGCAAGTTATCGTCATCCATCTTTGCGGCCAAATCGGCTAAAAGCACGCTATTGCCGTGAAAGTCCGCAATCTGCATGACAGCTTCCCAGTCAATGGGACCATCGATAGCGAAAGGCGCACCCCAAAGGGCAGCACGCAATAGGGAGAAATATTGGGTTTCGGCAGCAGACATTCCTCTACACCTTATTAATTAATAATATCAGCTCGTTTCCAAGTTTCCAACAACGATGTGACATCCTTTTCAGCCACTTCACGCGTAATGCCGTATTCCTCCATAAGGAGAGCAATTAATGTATTGGCATCAAACTCTTTACCCTCAACGGATTTCCATAGGAACGCAGCTGATTCGTTCATCGAAATCAACTTATTGACGTCGGCAGCTTCAAGGCCTTCTGCAACAAGGATAAACTCTCTACCCAACGAGCGCAAGACAAAACCTTTCTTTGTTTTCATAATTAATTGTATTTCTATTGTTTGTTTATTCAGGATTCAATCCCCTCATTTTGTACCATTTACGACGGAACTTCAACATTATTTTTCTCAAGGGCAATGCATGCCGCCAAAGCCAAGCTTTATGTGGCTTTAGGAGACATCCATCCTCCTTTACAATCTCCAACACCGTACCCCACACATCCGACTTGTCTACTATCTCTTTGCCCTTCAAGTTGCCGTCACCCATCAACGTAAGCCGGTTTCCTTTGATGTCATAGACCCGATGGAGGATCAAACGGCCGTCATGAGGTGCCAATACGATATCACCCACGTCTACGCTTTCTTCCTTATGAATCCGCACTTTATCGCGTCCTCCTTGAATGAAAGGAAGCATGCTTATGCCTTTTGGCGTGAGTTGTATCACCTTTCCTTCATTAAGTCGTTCAAACAATTCGGCATTTGCTGATTCTGTCATCTCCATCACTGGGCCACAGTATTATAACACAAACATGCCGCATCAGCATTGGGAAGACAATCTAAGGTATAGCAAGGCACCGTGCCAACAATCTTCTCAGCGGAAACATGGAGTCCGTCGGCCATTTCCTTAATAAAGCGATAGCCTGAATATGACACATACAAGGAGACATAGGCTTCCAACAGCGATTGTCTTCTGATGCTATTCACCTTGGCTTGATGTAGATCAACAATGGCACCAACAGGGTAATCCACATTACGATAACAAGCCGTCTTTCCACTCCAGGGGCTACCAAAGACATGCACGGAGCCATCATCCATGACGCGCAATACAGGATTGTCATCGTTGAGCAATTCGCAACCCTCAATATTATCCAACCACAACTGACTGTGTGTACTCTTACCCGTGCCGCTCTTACCCAAAAAGAGATAAGCCCTTCCGCCTTTCACCGTCACCGACGAATGCATCAGTAAAGTGTCTTTTTGAGCCGTCGTAAAGGCAAACATCAGCATGATAATCGTATTCAAAGAGAACCTCATGCTCCCAAGAATCCTAAATTGGCACATGTGAAAAGACTTGTCTGTAATGAGATATGCCCTAACAGGAGCTTCTAACAAAGGTGCAATTTCTAGCAACCATTGACCTTGCCAATCATAAAGCTCGACACGAGGCATATCGGGGCCCTCGCAACTTACCGTAACCTTTTGCTTGTCTGTTGTATCAGGCATCACGTCGATCATCTCGGCAGAGAAAACCAAGTCACTATCATTATCTGTAAGAAAAGGTTCGTATGGCTTCATCTCACTCCATGCCAAATGGTTGTCGGGCATGACAACGGCAAACCTGTGACCTGCGACTTGATACACTCTCTTCATCGGACTAAATTTTGTGCAAAGATAGGCCAAAAAATCGTACCTTTGCACGATTTTATATGGAAAAATAACAATGAAAAGAAAGAAAACAGAAAGCAAGACTTCTGGACATGGTGTTTCGGCAAGCTCAAAAACCGCGCAAAAACCGCGGTTTCGCAATATATTAATGGCCGTTTTGACTGGTGGATTGCTAACGGCTGCATGGCCAACTTGGGGTGTGACCCCCGTAATCTTCATAGCCCTTGTTCCCTTGCTGTTAACAGAAGGTCGTGTTGCACAAGGCGAACATGGAAAAGTGTTTTGGCTCTCATTATTGGCTTTCTTTACTTGGAATACAGCCACCACTTGGTGGGTATGGAACGCCACTCCTGCCGCCATATTGGCTTGGATACTGAATGCGCTCTTTATGGCCACCGTGTTTTGGCTGTTCCACCTCACAAAAAAGAAAGTTTGCAACAATCCATGGGGCAATTTCATCCTCATCCCCTATTGGATGGCTTTTGAGCTGCTCACCTATCACTGGGCCATCAAATGGCCATGGCTCAACTTGGGTCATGCTTTTTCAAGCCAAGTCAGCTGGGTGCAGTGGTATGAATACACGGGCGTAGCTGGTGGAACCCTATGGGTATTAATGACCAACATCCTGATCGCCAACACCCTTCAGTTCTTCAAAACCAAAAAGGCGAAGGCCATCTTGATCAGCATCGGCCTCGAAGCAGTTATTCTCCTCGTGCCCATCATCATCAGTACAAGGGTTTACAAGCACTATGAAGATCAAGGCAACGACACGGAAGTCATCGTCGTGCAGCAAAACTGCGACCCATGGAACGAACAATTTGACAGCCATTTCTACGACCAAGTCATCCAAAACAACATTAATTTGTCGCTGCCCTTGGTGACACCCAACACGCGCTTCATCGTCAGCAGTGAATCGGCCATCCAGGAAGGTATCTGGCTGCATGAAACCGAAAAAGTCAAGGCTCTCAAAACCTTAAATGACTACATTTCACAGTTCTCACAATTGTCCTTCGTCATTGGTGGCACCACCTACGAGTGGGTGCCTAAAGGCATGGAGGACGATTTCCCGGCACGACATATTGACGGCACAGACAAATACTACTATTGCCACAATTCAGCCTTGCTCATCAGTAGTGACGGCTTGCAGCATCGCAATAAGTCACAGCTTACACCAGCCGTGGAAGCCATTCCCGAATGGATGGGCTTCCTACGCAACTTCAGCCTCACCATGGGCATAGCTCGTGGCACCTTGAAGACCGACCCCGAATCGAAAGTCATGACTTTTGACGGGCATAAGGTGGCTGTGCCGATATGCTATGAGTCGGCTTTCGGCGAGTATGTCGGCAGCTTCTGCAAGAAAGGCGCCGACCTAATCTTTGTCATCACCAACGATGGGTGGTGGGGCGACACACCAGGTTATAAGCAGCATTTCGAGTTCTCCAAATTGAGAGCCATCGAAAACCGCCGCTGTATCGCTCGCTCGGCCAATACGGGTCGATCGGGTTTCTTCAACCAGCGTGGCGATGTGCTGCAACAAACAAAATATTGGGAACCCGATGCCATCAAGGCCACTTTGAAAGCAAACTCAAAGGTCACTTTCTATGCCAAGAATGGCGACTACCTCAGCCGCATTGCGGTGTATGTCACCTTCGTGCTACTCATCACATGGATTGCCAAGTCATTTTTAGACCTTGGCAAGAACAGGAAGGGAGCCAAAACTAGCTCTAGAAAGAAGAAATGAACCAACCTCTTCTTTCTTTAGGTCCCTTCCAAGGCATCACCGACGCGCCTTTCCGCAATGTGTTCAAGCGGCATTTCGGTGGCATCGACAAATTCTATACGCCGTTCTTCACAGGCATCCATAAAGAAGACCACGCCAAGAACCTGCAAGGCGAAGAAATCGACCCAAGGTGCAACGATGTGGAAACACTTACGCCACAAATCCTCAGCACTGACGCTGAGGAGATTTTGCGTTTTGCCAAACAATGCAAGGAACTGGGTTACAAGGAAATCAACCTCAATATGGGCTGTCCGTTTCCAAGGGTAGCCAATAAGAAACGTGGCTGTGGCCTACTACCCTACCCCGACAAGATAGAGGCCATGCTGGACAGAGTTTTTGAAGAAATCGACATCAAGTTCAGCGTGAAATGCCGCTTGGGGTATTTTAGTCCAGAGGAGATTAATGCCATCATTCCGATTTTCAACAAGTTTCCTTTTAGTGAATTAATCATTCATCCGCGCATCGGTAAACAACTCTACAAGGGCGAAGCCAACGTGGAACGCTTTAAGGAATTAATGCCTCAGATTAATGCACCCGTGGTATATAATGGGGATATTATATCGGTGGAAAGTTTTGAGAGGATTCACAAAACACTGAACGGCGGCCCTTCGATAAGCTCAGGAACCTGCAAAACCATAGTCCAATTCATGCTTGGACGTGGCCTTCTAGCGAATCCATTTTTGGCGGAGGACATCAAGTCCTCCGTCATTGCGAGGAGGGACGACAAAGCAATCCAGGGAAATGACTCTCTGGATTACTTCGTGCCTCGCAACGACGTACCCGACGACAAGATCAATAGATTACATAATTATGTCATCGACTTATACGATGACCGCCTCCGTCATGCTGGTGGAAGTCCAAAGGTATTGGGCAGGATGAAAGAACTATGGTCGTACCTGATGTATTCTTTCGATGAGCCACAAGACATTTGGCGCAAGATCAAAAAAATCAATGCTCTAAAGGATTATGAGGAAGCGGTGGAAACGGTTTTCAGGTCTCACACCCTCCGAATCATCACTTGATCCAATAAATGTAGTTGTCTTTGCGTGGCGCAGCTTCAGGATATTCGCCTGCAGTATATCCGAGGATGCAGTTGCCAATTCCAACCAGATTCTCGTTCTCGATGCCAGCATCCTTCAAGATAGCTTTGCCTTCTTCGGTCTCGAAGACTTCTTTGGCACGATGTATCCAGCAGGAGCCCAAACCTTTGGCATGAGCTGCATTAAGCAGGTTGCCCATCACAAGTGAGCCATCTTCCTTCCAAGTCCTGGCTGCAGTTGTGTCGGCCAAGACCACCAACACCACGGGGGCGCCATAAAATGGATCCATGTCGTTGTCGGGACCAAAGACGGCGGCGTTCAATTTGCTCAAACGATCACGCACTTCCTTATTGGTAACGGCCACGATAACAGGCGCTTGGCGATTCATACCGTTTGGAGCGTAGGTACCAGCTTTACAGATTTCTTCAATCACCTCCATAGGGGGCACTTCTTCGGTGTAGCTGCGGACACTACGGCGTGTCAGCAGGTCGTTCATTGTGGTACTCATAGTCTTTTCTTCGTTGTTGATGTTTGCAATTTCGTTCTGGCCACAGCAGGTTAAAAACAAGGTGATGACCAATGCAAATAATAATGAGGTTTTGTTCATAATAGTGTTGTTTTGACCAGACAAAAATAGTCAAATAAAATATATCAGCAAAAAAAAGCAATGCCCACCTAAACAGGCGGGCATTGTATCTGAGGATCACCTTTCAAATCATTCGAATGAGGCGATGGCCTTCTTGATGATTTCAATGGCTTCGCGGAGCTCGGCTTCGGTGATGACCAAGGGCGGAGCAAAACGAATGATATGCTGATGGGTGGGCTTGGCCAGCAGACCGAGGTCACGCATCTTGAGGCACACGTCCCAAGCTTCCTTGCCGTCTTTAGGCTTGATGATAACGGCATTCAACAGACCTTTACCACGAACCTTCTCAATCATCGGGCTCTTGATCTTGCCGATTTCCTCGCGGAAAATCTTACCGAGACGCTCGGCATTCTCCATCAGGTGTTCTTCCTTGATGACCTCAAGGGCGGCGATGGAAACGCGGGCAGCGATCGGGTTGCCGCCGAAGGTCGAGCCGTGCTCACCGGGCTTAATGTTCAGCATGATGTCGTCGTCGGCCAACACGCAGGAGACCGGCACCACACCGCCACCGAGGGCCTTACCCAGGATGAGGATGTCGGGGCGCACGCCTTCGTGGTCGCAGGCCAGCATCTTACCCGTACGGGCGATACCGCACTGCACCTCGTCGGCCATGAACAGCACGTTGTACTTCTTGCAGATGTCGTAGCACTTCTTCAGGTAGCCATCATCCGGCACATAGACACCAGCCTCACCTTGGATAGGCTCCAGCAGGAAACCAGCGATTTCCTTACCTTCCTTGGCCAGCACTTGCTCCAGAGCATCGGGGTCATTGTAAGGGATGCGGATGAAACCTGGAGTCATGGGGCCGTAGTTGGCATACGACTCGGGGTCGTTACTCATCGTGATGATGGTGATGGTACGGCCGTGGAAGTTACCTTCGCAGCACACGATCTTCACCTTATCATTCGGTATACCTTTCTTGACAACACCCCAACGACGGGCGAGCTTCAGACCCGTCTCGTCGGCTTCGGCGCCCGAGTTCATGGGCAACACCTTGTCGTAGCCGAAATATTCAGTCACATATTTCTCCCACACGCCGAGTGCGTCGTTATAGAAAGCACGGCTGCTGAGGGTGAGGCGTTCGGCCTGGTCGGTCATGGCCTTGATGATTTTCGGGTGGCAATGGCCTTGGTTGACTGCGGAATAAGCCGAAAGGAAGTCAAAATACTCTTTTCCTTCGACGTCCCACACCTTGGCGCCCTTACCCTTGGCGAGGACAACCGGCAGCGGGTGATAGTTATGGGCACCGTACTTCGCTTCCAGGTCCATAGCTTGTTGTGATGATGTGATTTTTTCGATCATGATTGTTGTTTATTTAAAATTTAAAGATTTAAGATTCAAAAATTCGTGCAAAGGTAAGGTTTTATTTTCAAGGTTTTACACTTTTGACCGTTTTTTCCGAACAATTTTGTAGGCGATTAGTAGAGCCGTTACAAAAAGCACAATAGCTAGCAGGCCAAAGAAAGCTAAACGATAATGGTTTCGTTGGGATTGGAGAGTTTCGATTTGTTCAGATTGGGATTCGTATTGATGGAGAAGGCCTTGTGATTCGTCTTGAAGGGTACTTATCTGATCGTACAAATCATTGTTTTCACGTTGGAGAGCTTGCCTATATTCATCAAATGCATCGAGTTCCGAAGCCATTTCCTCAAACCGCCCAAGTCGAGCATAATTAATAATGAGAGGCTTCTTCACGGCAGACTCCATCATGGTAATACCAGATTGCTTCGCTTCTTTTGCATAGATTTCAAGATAATGCATTGAAATCGTTGCCTTTCCTTGAGAAGCATACAATTGGCCAAGGCTTAATGCCGATTGCATCATGCCCAAATGGTACTTATTTTCCTCCGCCAACGAAAACGCATTTTCAAAATGGCTCTTCGCCGTCATTTCATCGTGACAATTGACAGCAACATTCCCCATCTCGACCAACAAGTCAACCTTCGAATAAGCCATAGTCTGGCGGTCGGCACGCGATAATGATTCCGATTCAAGGCATGCCAATGCCTTTTCATAATAATAAGAAGCCGAATCATAGTTGACCAAATCGCGGGCGAAAAGCATACCATAATTCTTATAGGCTGTCAGCATCATGTCAATCTCTTGAAAAGCCTCCAACTGAGGGATAACCTTGGCAAACAATTCGCGTGCCTCCTTCGTCCTCCTGCACTCGTTCAAAATAATGGCCAGATTCAAATTGGTATGTGTCACAGCAAGGCTATCATTAAGCATAGAATATATTTTTCTACTTGCCTCATAGGCTTTGATTGCCCCGTCAAAATCATTTCTTTGGTATTGAACATAAGCCAAATTATCGCTCGCTTGAGCATACGCTAAACTGTCGTGACGCTGCTCCGCTACTGAAAGCACCTTCTGAAATGCCAAGCAAGCCGTATCCATATTACCTAAAATTAATTCAAAATAGGCCAGATTCCACAGTGATTCAAAAGACTTGTTTTCGTTACCCGATCTCTGATAAAGGTCCAACGACTTCTTTAGATAAATATGGGCTAAATCAAGGTCGGCATGATAACCATAATTAATGCCAAGAGAAAAATGGGCATCAGCTTCGAGTTCCATATCACCGATTTCATGGGAGAGTTGGATAGCCTTTTCGCTCCAATCGATGCAGTCGTCAAACGAGAAATCGAAAAAAGCCTTGGAAAGCTCAATCATCGTCAGCACCTTCTCGCGCCCTTCCTGCTTAGCCATAACGCTTTCAAGGCTATCAATAGCCCTAGTCTCGTCTTGCCCTAAAACTAAAGAAGCTAAAGACAAGAATACCAATATGTTAAATAGTCTCTTCATCAAAGAAACATATTGTATCTCCTTTCATCAAAGATGGTGGTGCTTTCACCGTGGCCGGAATAAACCTCGGTGTCGTCGGGCAAATGGAACAGGCGCTCGATGATGTTCGTGCGGAGTTGCTCGTAGTTACCACCGGGAAAGTCCGTGCGGCCAATGCTACGACAAAAGAGCGCATCGCCTGTGAAGACCCAACCCTCAATCTCGGCGTAGAGGCTGATGCTACCCATGGCATGACCTGGCGTGCTGATGACCTCAAGGGTGCTCTCCCCTATCTTGATAATTTCGCCATCTTCTAGGTCGCGGTCCGGCAACTCACTCTCGCCATCAAAAGGCAGCCCAAACATCTGTGCCTGCTGATGTGAACGTTGAAAATCGCTTTTCACATTGGGATGCGCCGCCACCTCGATGCCGTAACGTTTTTTCACTGCTGCATTGCCTACAATATGGTCGATATGGCCATGTGTATTGATGGCCATGAGCGGCTTGAGGCGATGACTGTCGATGAAGCCGAAGAGTTCGTTTTCCTCGCCCACATTGGAGCAGCCCGGGTCAATGATGACACATTCTTTGGTGTTATCATCGTAAACAACGTATGTGTTTTCCCCAAAGGGATTGAAGACAAAGGATTCGAATTTGAGCATGATTTCAATATTTCGGCGCAAAGGTAGGGTTTTTCCACCACATTCTAAAGAATTTGCCTATCTTTGTCCGCTAATTTTGGATTAATGTTGTCGACAAAAAGATACGCGATTCTATTATTACTGTTCCTGGCCATAACTCCATGGGGCCATGCCCAGTTCTACAATGGCATGAACATGCCCTTCGGCAAGAATCGTGTGCAATATGGCGATTTTCATTGGTCATATTACATGAACGACAACTTCGACGTGTATTTCTACCAAGGTGGCAACGACCTTGCCCAATATGCCCAAGCCTACGCCAAAGACCAGATCCCACAGCTGGAGAGTCGCCTCAACAGCCGCTTCGGAAAGAAGATCCAGTTCATTGTATTCAATAGCAAGGGAGACTTCAAACAAAGCAACATCAACTTGGAGGACGAGGAGTACGGCAACACAGGCGGCATCACTAAAATCATTGGTTCGAAGGTTATCCTCTACTTTGACGGCGACTATACCCACTTCGAAGGACAAATCCGCGAAGGCATAGCCAGGTTGCTGTTCAGCCAGGTGATGAACGGCACCTCGATAGGCTCACAGCTACGCAGTTCCTACCGCTACGACATACCACAATGGTTCCAAGACGGCTTGGTGGCCTTCATCGCCGGCAATTGGGACTGCCACAAGGAAGCCCAACTACAACGCGGTATCATGTCGGGCAACTACAAGAAGATTAACCATCTGCGCGATGACGACGCCTTGATTGCTGGCTATTCGTTTTGGAATTTCATTGACGAACAATATGGCAGCAAGTCGTTCAACGATATCCTGACCTTGGCCGAAAGCACGCAAAACGTGAAAAAGTCATTGCTCTATGTTACCGGCAAGGAATACAAAGTTTTGGTTGAAGAATGGTTTGAGTTTTACAAGGCACGTTATGGAGCCTTGCTCTCCAACCAACCCACCGATCCAATGAAGCTGAAATACAAGAAATACCGCACCTTCACTCAGCCTAGCATTTGCCCCAATGGCAAATACATCGCTTACGTCAGCAACGACGAGGGAAAGATCCGTCTTTGGCTCGAAGACATGCAAAGCGGCAAACGGCAACAGCTTTTCAAGGCAGGTTATCGCTCCGACGAGAACATCGACACTTCGTTTCCGCTGTTGGCTTGGCACCCTAACGGTGAGATCCTCTCCTTCATCCTCGAGGAAGAAGGCAAGATCCAACTCTATAACTTGGACATTAATTCGGGCAAAAAAGCCAATCTTTATCTCTTCGATTTCCAGAAGGTCAGCTCGTTTTCCTACGCCCACAAGAGCCGCAAGATTGTGTTGGCAGCCACGCGCATGGGCAAGCCTGACATTTACGTCTACAACCTGTTTTCCAATACTTTGGAACAAATCACCAATGACTACCACACCGACCTGAATCCCGTCTTCACCTTCGACGATCGACAGATTGTCTTCAGCTCGAACCGCGATAACGACACGCTGATAGTTGACGAAAAAATCGGATTCCAAAGCAAACAATTCGACCTGTTCGCCTACAACTATATTAATAAAGGGGACATGCTCCAAAACCTGACACAGCAACGCTACTCCAACAGTATCCTCCCCGAGCCCCTCAAGGATGGCAGCCTGCTCTACTTGAACGACACCAGCGGCTTCTACAACCTCTACCAAATCCGCTTCGACAGTGCCATCAGCCATATCGACACCATCGTGCACTATCGCTATTTCGGGAAAAAAGAGCAACTTACGGATTATTCGGCCAACATCATCGACTATGCTTATCAACCTCGCGACCACAAAGCCGCCCTACTGATGGCTGACCAAAATGGAGAGAAGTTCTTCATGTCACCCATCCTTCGCGGTCGCGAACAAAGCCTTAGCCAGATGAGCCCTTACGCACAAAAGAGGCTGCTGACCGAACTAATAAAGGAAGAGAAAGACACCATCACCGAGCCCATCTCTAAACATCGCTTTTCGGCCAGTTATCGTTTTGCACGACGCAAAAGACCTATCAATGGCCCGATTGGAGGTGATTCCATACAACAAGTGGCACATGGCAACGAACCAGCACCCAAGCCACGACAGAAAGACACCTTACAACGCCCGAACAACTACTACGTGGAACTCTTCGCCGACGAGCTGATGAGTCAAATCGACTTCACTAGCATGAACTACAGCTATCAGCCCTTCAGTGGCGGTGGTACGCCCATCTACCTCAACTCAGGCTTCAATATCTTCCTCGGCACCAAGATGAAAGACCTGATGGAAGACTACAAAATCGAACTCGGCGTGAAACTCAATACCAGCCTCACCAACAACGAATACTTGTTGCGCTTCAGCGACTACAGCAAACGCTTGGACAAGAGCATCACCCTGCACCGTTACGTCACCGACGACTATTCCTACTTCTACTACCGCACCTTCACCAACGAGGCCTTCTACACGTTGAGTTATCCTTTCAGTGAAATCCTAAGCTTAAGAGGAACAGCCATTTACCGCCTCGACCATAGGGTCAACCTCGCCATCGACGACTTCAGTCTTGGCGACAAGGACGTCTACGAAAACTGGGGCGGCCTGCGCGCCGAACTCGTTTATGACAACTCGAAAAAGCTGGGGACCAACCTACTTGTGGGGGCAAGAGGAAAGATCTTTGCCGAATACTATCAACGCATCGCACGCAACACCAACAACATGGTCGTTGTCGGCTTCGATTATAGGCATTACACCCGCATCAGCCGCAACTTCATTTGGGCCAACCGCATCGCAGGTAGCAGCTCGTTTGGACAGCAAAAGCTCATCTATTACATGGGCGGCGTCGACAATTGGATCTTCGCCTCCTTCGACCAAGGCGCGCCTGTCGACTACACTCAAAACTACGCTTATCAAACCTTGGCCACCAACATGCGTGGTTTCCAACAGAACATCCGCAACGGCAACAACTTCGTGGTTTTGAACAGCGAACTGCGCTTCCCTGTGTTCAGCTATTTCACCAACCGACCCATCAACATGAAGTTCATCAAAGACTTCCAGATTGTGGCATTTGGCGACCTCGGTACTGCTTGGACTGGTTGGAATCCTTACGACCCAAGCAACTCGTTATACAACACCCACATCAGCGACGGCAATTTGGATATCACTGTCACCGAGATGAAAGAACCTCTGGTGGGCGGCATCGGCTTTGGTCTGCGCACTACCATTTTGGGCTACTTCATCAGAGGCGACATGGCTTGGGGAATACAAGACGGACAAATCTCAAAGAAACCTCGCTATTATCTGTCGTTCAATCTGGATTTCTGAATGTCAGCCTTACGCATAGCATGGCGGACGGTGAGCAAGGCGGAGGTGCAACCCACCACCAGAATCGTAGCGAAAATCAGCAGAACATCTTTTAACTTCAACAACACCGGATAGGCATCCACCACATAGTTGCCACCCGTGCCGAACTTCACGAAACCGAATTGTTGCTGCAAAAGCACCAAAATGATACCAAGCAAAAGACCGATAATGCCTCCAGCCACGGAAATCAGCAGACCTTCATTCATGAAAATCTTATGAATCAGCCGATTGTCAGCACCTAGAGCTTTCAGGATTTCAGTGTCCTTACGTTTGTCAATCATCAACATGGAAAGCGAGCCGACCACATTGAAAGTAGCCAAAATCAAGATGAAAGTAAGGATGACGTAGACTGCCCACTTTTCAGAACGCATAATCTTGTATAATGTCTCCTGTTGCTCTTGCTGGTTCTTCACGGAATAATCGGCACCGATGATGGCAGCCACAGCTTTCTTCACCTTATTATTATCGGCATTTGGTACAGTAAAAACCTCTACATTGGTCGCTTTATCTTCATATTCAAGTAATTCCGAGAGCATATCGAACGGCACAAGCACCAGCTTCTCATCCTGCTCCTGCTCAGTGGAAAACACACTGCGCACTGTGACAACATCAGAATTGAAGCTATTCTCGAGGCTCATCTGCGAGGCGTTACCGCGCTTGGGCACATAAATGCGAACCATGGCGTATGGGTTGTAAGCATTGATGCCAAGATACCAAGCCACGCCAGCACCTGGAACGGCAAAATAATGTTCATCTTCGTCGGCAAGCACCAAATCACTGCCACCGAAAACGATTTCATTCAAGCGACCAATCTTTTGGTATTCCAATCCGACTCCCTTCACTTGGCCGATATGCTGCTTGTCATTGGCTCGAAACAAAGCGTCCTCGGTAATTGTAGGGATTACATAATCAACACCTTGAATATCTTTGAGTTGATCCAAAGGAAAAGCCGTCAAGTCGATGGTTTTGCCTTTAACGGCGGAGATTTGCAGGTCAGGAGTAAGGCGGTTGTTCATTGAAGAAATCACCTTCTCCAATCCGTTGAAGGCCGACAGCACCACGATAAGCGCAAACGAGCCGACACTAATACCCAGAATGGAAATCCATGTGATGATATTAATGAGGTTGTGGCTCTTCTTGGCCAACAGATAACGGTTTGCTATGAACAGCGGCAGTCTCACTTTTCAGGATGCAGCAGGTTGTCGATGTTTTCGATATAATCTAGCGAGTCATCCTCGATGAAACGCAACTCCGGCACCACGCGCATCTGGTGACGGATGCGGTTGCCCAGCAAGCCACGGATGGCTTTGGCGTTTTGGCCTACTTCTTCCACGACCTTCTTTTTCTCTTCCACGCCAAACACGCTCAGATACACACGCGCATACGACAAGTCGGAAGTGACATTGACGCGCGTCACGGTAATCATCAGTGAAGGCACCTTGGGTTTCAGTTCCTTTTGAAATATATCACCTAATTCTTTCAGTAGCAGTTTGTTTACTTTTTCTAATCGCTTACCTTCCATAATTCCAAATTCAAAGATTCAAAATTTAAAGATTTAAGATTCAAAAATTTATGAGGGTGCAAAAATAGGCAATTCTTTTGAAACCTTTGGGAAAAGCGTTCAGTAAACTGAAAATGTTTATTTTTGCGAATTGAAACATAAATTATATCATTCCCATGAAAGCCACCATTAAACCACTATTCATCTTGGCCATAATGGCTTTGTCAGTGTTTTCATATGCGCAGGAGCTGCAAGAAAGCCAAAAATCAACCACCTACGTTGAGAACGAATTCATTATTTGGTTAGAACAGGGTGTAGATGCTACGACCTTTTCCGCCAATTCGAATGCAGGAATCACACCAAAAAGAATACTATCCAAAAGACTGAATATCTGGCTTTTTGAAATCACTGACAGCAAAGGATCACGAGAGGAAAAAATGAACCAATTGACCAATAACGCCGATGTTCGTGTCATTCAAAACAACCATACGAACATCACGCTGCGTGAGGCGATTCCCGACGATCCTTACTATGGCCAACAATGGGCTCCCGCCATCATGAACCTACCTCAGGCATGGGAGGAATTCACCACGGGTGGTGTCACGGCAACGGGCGATACCATCGTGGTGGCCGTCATCGATGGAGGCGTCGATTTGAGCCATGAAGACTTGAATTTCTGGAAAAACACCCTCGAAATTCCTTTCAATGGAATTGATGACGACGGGAACGGTTATATCGACGACTATGACGGTTGGAATGCCTATAACCACAATGGACATGTCGGTAGTAATTACCACGGCACTCACGTCTCAGGTATCGTCGGAGCCATCGGAAACAACGGAAAAGGTGTTAGCGGCGTTAATTGGAATGTAAAAATACTGCCCATTGGCGGTAGCTCAAGCGACGAATCTATCGTTGTGGAAGCATATTCTTATGCTTTGGAAATGCGAGCCCGATACAACGAAACTAACGGTGCCGAAGGAGCATTCATTGTTGCCACCAATTCATCCTTTGGTGTCGATTACGGAAACCCTAACGATTATCCCATCTGGTGCTCAATGTATGACGAAATGGGCGATGTCGGTATTTTGAGTTGCGGCGCCGGCCCCAACATGAACGTGAATGTCGATGTGGTTGGGGATGTGCCTTCAACTTGTCCGGGCGACTATCTCATAGGCATCACCAACACCACTTCACAAGATGAGAAGTATGGAAATGCAGGTTATGGCGTCAACAACATTGACATTGGAGCTCCTGGCACGGCTATTTATTCTACAACACCCAACAATGGTTACAACGGTTCGACAGGGACCTCAATGGCCACCCCACAAGTCTCTGGCACCATTGCGCTGATGTATGCCGCCTTGCCCGAGGAAATGATGCAAGCCTGCAAAAGCGACCCCGCCAGTTTTTGTCTTTCGGTGAAATACCACCTCCTTAATGGTGCCGACCATCTGCAGTCTCTTGAGGGTTTGGTTGCCTCCGAAAGAAGATTGAATGCTTATGTAGCAATAGAAAGCATTTTATTCGACAGCATTACTCCCGAATTAATTGGTGAGGTCAACATAATTGGTGAACCTTTCTATGGAGAAACCTTAACTGCCGAATCGGTCTTAAGTTCAATACCATCCATTCCCGACCTTGGCACTTTGAGTTACCAATGGTGGAGAGACACAACTGCCATCGAAGGTGCTGTTGATTCGACCTACACCATAACGGAAGACGACGTTTTCGAGCGAATTCGTGTGCAAGTCACTGCCGCAAACTGCACGGGAGTCCTTACTTCACCCTATTTCGGCCCCATTAAAAAGGCAGAACAGGTCATGCCTGAAGCACCACTATTGGAGAGTAGCACCGACACAAGCATAACTCTTGTTGCCATAGAAGATGGTGAATACAACATCAATGGCAGCGCATGGCAACCATCTCCAGTATTTGAAGGCTTAATGCCAAGCACTTCCTATACTTTCACTCAGCGCAAGAAGGAAACCAGATCGCATTATGCCTCGCCAGTGAGTCCTGAAGCGGTATACTGCACGATGCCTTACGACGTACTCTGCGAGAACCATAGAAGCACCTTCAAAGTCTATCCCAGCCCAAGCAATGGACATGTGACGATTGAAGGCTTTGGCACTTTGACCGTTATGAACGCCCTTGGCCAAACCATCTTGACCAAGGAAATTAAAGGCAAAGAAAAGCTGGAATTGTCCCAAGGAATCTATCTCGTGAAAATGGGTGATGAGACACGGAAAATCGTGGTGAAATAAGGATTATTCCCGCCGTTTCGAGTCCATTATTATCGTCACAGGCCCATCGTTGAGCAGCTCCACCGCCATCATGGCACCGAACTCGCCACTTTGCACTTCGCGACCTGAGATTTCGGCAAGGCGTTTCAGAAACATTTCATAAAGCGGAATCGCCTGCTCGGGACGGGCAGCACGGATGAAACTTGGACGGTTGCCTTTCTTGGTCAGGGCATGGAGCGTGAATTGGCTCACCACGAGGAATGAACCTTCCACCTGATTAATATCAAGGTTCATCGAATCGTTGTCATCTCCAAAGATCCTAAGTTTCGACAGCTTTGTACAAAGCCATTCGATATCCTCCTCGTTGTCGGCTTCCTCGATGCCGAGCAAAATCAACATCCCAAGACCGATTTTCGATTTCACCTTCCCGTCAATCGTGACGGAAGCGTGCGTTACCCTTTGTGCTACAATGCGCATAGTTGATATTGAATACGGACCCTTCGACAAGCTCAGGGACCTTTAGATTAATTTAATGCATCAATTTAAAAATCATCTCTCTATACAAGTCCTTCTCGCTTACCTCGCCGCTTTCGTAACCTTTCGACTTCATGTCAAACTCACGCAGGATGGAGATGTTGCGGATACAAACCTGTGGCGGATAGTTGCGGGCTGCAGTGAGATAATCCTTGACGAAGAAAGGGCTGACACCCAACACGCTCGCCAAATTGCCTTGAGACTTGTCCTGAGTGCAATGCAGTTTCATCAGTTTAGTGAAATAGCCATATAACGAAATTGCTGTGACCAATAGTGGATTATCTTTTCCATTGTCGCCAAAATAGTTCACGATGCGGTTGGCTTTCAGCACGTCGCGACTGCCGATTGCATTCTGCAGTTCGAAGACATTATAGTCCTTGGAGATGCCGATATTGCGCTCCACATCCGCATCATTTATGCTCTTGTTTTTGGGCAAAGCGATGGTGAGTTTCTTCAGCTCGTTGGCGATTTTGTGGAGGTCGGTGCCAAGGTAGTCGGCCAGCATTTGCGTAGCTTTTGGCGTAATACTGTAGCCATCGGCCTTCAGGTAGTTTTGAATCCAACCAGGTATGTTACTGTCGTACAGTTTCTTCGACTCAAACCAAATGCCCTTCTTGTCAATCTTCTTGGCCAAAGCCTTGCGCTTGTCGAACTTCTTGTATTTATAAGCGAAAACGAGAAGCGTGGTCTCGGGAATCGTGTCAAGATAGGCCTCAAAATTCTCCAAATTCTTCACATCTTGAGCCTCTTTGACGATGACCACCATGCGCTCGCCCATCATCGGAAAGCTTCGGGCGTGGTTGGCGATGGTCTCCACATCGACATCGCGGCCATAGAGCACAATTTGGTTGAAGGCCCGGTCAGCCTCATCCAAAGCTTCGTTCTCAATGGTGTCCGAAATCATGTCTATGAAATACGGTTCCTCGCCCGTCAGAAAATATATGGGCGCGAAGTTTTTCTTGTGAATGTCAGAAAGGATCTGGTCGTAGGTCATCAGAACTTCAAGTGCTTGACGGTGATACCGTTATTAATCAGTTGTCGTAATGAGTCGATGCCGATACGGAGGTGCTCACCCACAAAGTTCTTGCTGACCACTTTGTCGCTCTCCTCGGTCTTAACACCTTCGGGCACCATAGGATTGTCAGACACCAATAGCAATGCGCCTGTCGGAATTTCATTGTGAAAGCCGACTGAGAAGATGGTCGCCGTTTCCATATCGACAGCCATGCAGCGGATCTTCCTCAGGTAATCCTTGAAATCGTCGTCGTGTTCCCACACGCGGCGGTTGGTGGTATAAACCGTTCCCGTCCAATAATCGCGGCCATAGTCGCGAATGGTGGTGGAAATGGCTTTTTCAAGGCTAAATGCCGGCAACGCAGGCACTTCAGGTGGAAAATAGTCGTTCGAAGTACCTTCACCTCGGATGGCAGCGATAGGAAGAATCAAATCGCCAACTTTATTGATTTTCTTCACACCACCACATTTGCCCAAAAACAGCACTGCTTTGGGTTGAATGGCACTCAACAAATCCATGATGGTGGCGGCATTGGCGCTGCCCATGCTGAAATTAATGATGGTGATTTCGCCATCAGTGGCGCATGGCATCGAGCGGTCACGCCCAACGACTTCCACACCCTGCCATTCGGCAAAACGGTCCACATAGTTTTGGAAGTTGGTCAGCAGGATATACTTCCCGAACTTCTCCAGCGGCAATCCCGTATAGCGCGGAAGCCAGTTTTCAACTATTTCTTGCTTGGTTTTCATTTGCTTCTAATTATTTGTGCAAAAATAAGAAAACTATTTGAATTGTGTGTATCTTTGCGGCGAAATCGTAAGCTGGAACAGAGCTAAATGACCCACTACCCCATAAAAATACTAATGGCTTTCGGCTGCACTTTTGAGCCTGAGGGCGACGAGTTCTTCGAATGGCTGATGCGCAACGGCTATCCAGAACTCGGTGCACTAAGTCGCACCATTCAGGGCGACCATGATGCCAAAGACTGGCTGATGGAACATGGCTTCCCCCACTTGGCGGCCATAGACAGTGCCATTGACAAGGAAGCCAAAGCCGAAGAATGGCTTATCAAAAACCACTTTGATGTCAATCTCGCCTTCGCAAAAGCCATCAATCGAGACGATGAAGCAAGAGAATGGCTCGAAAAAAACGAGCTTCAAGTTTTTATTGTCATTGCCGATAAGATTCGCAAATATTTGGATGACAAATATTTAGATTATCACAAAATCCATTTTTAATTTCAAGCGAAATTTTTTGAGCTACATAACAGAAAAAACCCTAACTTTGCAGCCAATCAGAAAAAGAAATAATTAGAAAATCATACTACAATGAAAAAAGGATTATCCATCATCATCAACATCATTCTGTTTGCCATCATCGTGTTGTTAGCATGGCAAGTCGTCAAGAGCATTCAAGCTCCTATCAAGTTCAGCAACGAGCAAAAAGCCCGTGAAGCCAAAGTTATTGAGCGCCTTCTCGACATCCGCAATGCTGAGGTGCTTTACAAAAACGCCAACAACAAGTACACTAACAATTTTGACACTTTGATTCAATTTTGCCAAACCGCTGAGATTCCTTTGGTGAAAATGGTTTCAAAACAAAACATGGAAGACTCCACGTATTTTACCGTCTACGACACCATTGGATACGTAAAAGTGATGGACTCGCTTAGAGCTGGACGTGATAATTTCAATATCAACGAAATCAAATGGGTACCTTTCAGTGAGCCTCAGCAACAATTCGAACTTGAAGCTGGCGCCAAAACAAACAACCTCATCGAGATCCCCGTCTTTGAGGCTCGCACGCCTTACGACGTTTATTTGGCCGTGCCTGGTGGCGGAATCAATGAAAAAGAATGGAAACAGCGCGTTGACAACGCCAAAGCCGAAAAGGAAGGTGGATACGACGAGGACGACCCGTTCTATAGGTATCCTGGCTTGAAGGTGGGTTCGATGAAGGAAGCCTCAACCGAAGGTAACTGGGACAAACTCTAAATACTAGGGATGAATGACGGCGTCGTTGAATCCTTATATCTGCCAATACGGCGAGGAGTTTGATGCCGAGAAGTCATCGCATTACAGAATGGCCATCCAATGCTCATTGGGTGGTCTTTCTTTTGCCCTTCTCGATGCCCAAGCCCAAACACTCGTTGCCTTGGAATGCTACCAATCGGACCTGCTAGCCGACAGCAACGACCTTTTCCGCACTTTGGAACGGGCACTGGAGAACAAAGGTTTAAACAACAAAGAGCTCCTTTCGGTAACTTGCCTCATCGACAACCGTTATTGTGCACTCATTCCGGAATCCATTTTCAACGAAACGGATCAAGCAAAATATCTCGACTTTGCATTCCAAATCCCTACCAACTACTCAATAAAGTCTGAACGGTTGGAATCTGCGCAATGCGTAAACGTCTTTGCCTTGCTAACAGCCATAAAAGAAAAGCTATTGATTAAATGGCCTAATGCCAGACTCACCCATTCCAGCAGTCTGTTCATTAATAGCATGATGAAAGATGAGGAAAAAGACGGCGTCTTCGTCAACGTTCGCAACCGCGATTTCGATTTGCTCCTAAAAAGGAATGGCAAACTACAATTCTTCAACAATTTCAAGTTCAACACTAAAGAAGACTTCGCCTATTTCCTATTGTTTGCCATGGAGCAAAATGGCGTTTCTGGACAAGACACCCCAGTCCTTTTTTCTGGACTTATCCGCCCTGCCTCCGACATCATCGACCTCTGCGGACGCTATGTGAAAGACATCCGCTTTGTAGCCGACCCCCGGACAATACAAGTCAGCAAAGCCATTGAAGAGGTGCCATTCCAATACTATTACACCCATTATCAAGCACTAAGATGAGAATCATACGAGGAAGATACCAAAGGAGGCAGATCATGGCGCCCACCAATCTACCTGTACGCCCCACAACCGACATGGCCAAGGAAAGCTTGTTCAACATCATCGAGAACCACTTCGACTTCGAGGAAACCGAGGCTATGGATTTGTTTGCTGGCACGGGCAACATTTCTTACGAGTTGGTCTCAAGGGGCTGCCCTAAAGTAGTTTCGGTCGACCAAGACTTTGGCTGCGTAAAGTTCATCCGTGAGACAGCTAACAAGCTCAACATGAAAGAATTGCTCGTAGTCCGCTCCGATGTGTTCCGTTTTCTCGAAAAGCACAAGATACAATACGACCTCATTTTTGCCGACCCGCCATACGACTGTGAGCACTACGAAACTTTGGTGCAACTCATCTTCGACAACAACTTATTGCGTGAAGGTGGCATGTTTGTTCTAGAGCATGATAAATACCAAAATTTTGAGGAGCATCCCCATTTCATGGAGCAAAGGCATTACGGCAAAGTGAACTTCAGCTTCTTCGCACAAACCATTGAGGAAGAATCAGAGGAATGATATTTTGTAGCACGCAGAATGCGCAGAACTATATGAAGCGCAAAGCGGCGCCTAGATTGCGTTTGAACTGTTCTGCGAATTCAGCGGATTAACTTCGTTGAATCTACGATTTCTGCGTGAAATAAAAACCAGTTTCTGCGTGAGAATTAAATATATCCGAAACGTTTCCTGACGATTTCCTTCTCTTCGTCGCTACTGTCGCGGAAGAGTGGCATCACCTCGTCCTCGGGGAAGTCAGTAAAGGTAAGGAAAAGAAGTGAATCAAGGGTGTCGTTGAAGTCGGGGTCGACATTGAAACACAAAAACTTGGCATTCAGTTTCAGGTATTTCTTGAACAAAGTGGGCAATCGATATTGACCATTGCTCAAACGGAACATGAACTTGTCGAACTTATCGATGCTGTCCATATTACCCTGCATCAGCACATCAGAATCCACCTTGAGGAAATCTTCATGGAATGGCGTTGTTGGTGTAGCCATTTGAGCAAGTTCATCGCTTACGGGATGTTTCTCGGTCACGTACTTTACGATCATGCTCATATAAAACTTCGGATACCATGAACTAATACTCACAGGACCGATGAAATGCTGTATGTTGGGATAACGCACCACCACATCCGATAAGCCACGCAACAAAAGCACTAAAGGCAACACCTCTTTTTGATAGTCAAGCGCGACAAACGAGCGCCCCAACTCTATGGTATGTTCCAAATAGGGAATAAAAGCCTCGTTGAAATTGACCAAAGTGCTGACATAAAAGCCTTTAATGCCATACTTTGGAATTATGTCGCTGCCAATGCCCAAACGATAGCAACCTGCAATCTTCTGTTTCACCTTGTCCCAAAGGATCAAGTGCTTGAAATGGTTATCAAATTCGTCTTGGTCGAGATTCCTACCTGTACCTTCGCCTATGGCGCGGAATGTCTCCTCGCGCAAACGCGCAATTTCATGCATCAAGTTCGGAATATCCTCGTAATCGGCCAGATAGCAATCATAGTCAGAGGCGGAATAGAGGAACGACTTCTCGCGGATGGCATCCAACTCGGCCAACATGAGTGACAAATCCGTAGGAGCATCGATCTCCGTCTGATTGGCCTCTTTCTTTTCCGCTGCCTTCGCAGGTATATTGGCCTCCAAGGCGTACGAACGGCTACGCAGATAGGCAGCCAGCTCAGCGGGCTTCTCATAATTGGCTATCTCAGCAGGTGTTATAGGCTTACCAATTTGCAGGTTGAAACACTGGTCGTGTTTGTTGATCAATTCCTTGGTCAAACGAGACGTACCCAACATTTGGTGAATCTTGTCTTCCAAATAGAAAAGCTTCGAGTTACGGCCATCCCAAAACGCGGGAATCACCGGCACGCCTGCATTCTTGATGATACGCGCAATTGACGTGCTCCACGCCAAGTCTTCAGGATAATCGTGGCCATGATAACGCGACACTTCACCAGCAGGAAACACGCCCAAGCCATAACCTGAGGCGATGTGCTGCATGGCACCTTTGATGCCGCCCACGCTACTCTTCCACTCTGGGTTTTTCTCGAAAGGATTCACCGAGAAGAAGCACTCCTTGAGGTTCGGGATGTGCGCCAAGATGAAGTTGGCCATCAGCTTGAAGTCGGGACGCACCTTAGCAATGGCACTCAAGAGCATCACGCCTTCGATGCCACCAAAGGGATGGTTGCTCACCATAACGAAGCCACCCTCCTTGGGAATGCTCTCCAATTGTTCTGGACTGACGTCGATGGTAATGCCCATGTTCTCGAGAAGGTGATCCGCAAACTCACGGCCTTGATAATCTGCGGCCCCGTCGAATAAACGGTTGATTTTGCCTAGACGGAGAAAACCGTAGGCCAATCCTGACACACAGGTACCGAAGAAGCCTTTCAAGCCGAAAGCCTTTTTCAAATCCGCATTGGTTACTACTTTTCGCATGGTCTTTTATGCCCGTAGCATAGTTATCATTCAAACTGCAAAGATACGGATTTTATCTATCAATGCAACAAAGGCGAACACATTTATGAAACTTGTAGCTTTTAATTAGCATAAAAAAAGCAAGAGGAAAACTATCCCCTTGCTCTCTTATGTATGATTGTCCTTTTTACTTTTCTCTTTACTATCGTTTAAGAAGACCATTAAGTTTGACCTTGCTCGTTTCATAAGTGGTTTTTTGCGCATCAGTCAGCTTTTTTGTGTTTATCTTTTTACTCAGCCTCAATGCTTTTTCCAAACACTGATTAAATTGAGTATTCTTTTTATGCTCCTTATTGTACTCTAGTTCGCAATCGTCGACTGCTTTCACAAACTCATTGAACACGTCGGTATTCTCTTGTATGGCTTGTTGTTCGGCATCATTTTGGGCTTTCATAGAATCCCTGTTTACATCGAGCTCCAAATCCGGCTTATTTCTCTTAATCTTTACTTGCTTTTCAGTTTTTGCCCTTTTCCTTTCGATTGTCTTAGTTTTCTTATCTTGTGCATTAGCAGTTAATGAGAAGCCGCCAATCAAGAGAGCCATTACTGTGGTAATAATAAAGTTCTTCATTGTATAATCCCTAAATGAGTGTCGGGCGCAACTTTTGATGTATGTGCCTACTCTTGAGCTTTTCGGCTTCCGCTATACTCTTATTCCAGTTGCAAGTATGTATCTTTATTATGATTTTACAAAAATCATACCAGAAAGAGCAATAGGTCGATTTTTTTAATCATTAAAATATTGTAATTTTGCATTTGATTTGTCTTTGCCGATTAATTATGGTGATTCTTTTCAACAAACCATTTGGCGTACTCAGCCAGTTCACTCCAGAATCCGGACATCGCGCACTCAACGAATTCGGCTTTCCCCAAGGAGTGTATGCGGCAGGGCGCCTTGACCACGACAGTGAAGGTGCCTTGCTCCTTACCGACGAAGGAAGACTCATCAAAAAGCTGCTGGATCCCAAGTTTGAACATCCACGCACTTATTTGGCCCAAGTGGATGGACAAATCACTCAAGAGGCTATCAATCAATTGAAAAAGGGCGTAACCATCAAAAACTACCGCACCAAACCTTGCCAAGCCGAGATAGCCGTTCCCCCAGAAGACCTTTGGGAACGGGTGCCACCCATCCGCTTTCGTGCCAATATCCCAACCAGTTGGGTGCGTCTTACCCTCATCGAAGGCAAAAACCGGCAAGTGCGCCACATGACCGCCGCGGTAGGTTTTCCCACGCTTCGCTTAATTCGAGTAAAGATAGGGAACATTTCACTTGACGCGCTGAAACCAGGCGAATGGAGAATTGTTAACGAGCGAGTGATTTAATAACACGATGCCTATGCATAGTTTTCGGTCGGATAGCCCGACTCATTCCAGGCGATACTGTAATACTTGCTGAAATACCGTTTAGCATGACGGTTGGCCCGGATTTCGGTCCAAAACACATTATGGTCTCCCTTGTGGGCACTCATCAAACTGGGCAGACCGATAATAAAAAGATAAGTCCACCCGAAACGCTGGCTATCGATAGTATGCCCAAACTCATGCATGCATATTTGATTGCCAAGAACATACCGACTTCCTTCTCCTAACATCCATGGAGCCGCCCAAAGGTCGACGAATGTACCCAACGAGACACCCATACTATATTTAAAGACTTTTTTCGTCACAAAGGTAATGCCGCCAAAAGCATCTACACGGTCGACTTGCCCTACAAGTGCACGCGTCACAGAATAAATCCAGCCAATCAATGTTTGAGGTAGTTCCCAAGTAAAACGCAAAAACAGCTGCCACAAACGGCCAAAAAGCGAGTGTTTAGCATCTGTCAGAAAAAGCCCTCTGGTGATTTGGGCTACAAGGCGCATTCTCTTTATTAATGGTATAGACATTCGTCTGAGACGGTTAGTTTTATTCTGATTGATAAAGTATGAATAAAAAGAGGACAAAAGGAACACCTTCCTTTTGCCCTCTTAATTCGATCAATTTTACTGCTTACTTTCTCCTCAGAGCTTCGGCCAATTTGGCTTTAAGTTTGATGTATTGTTCAACTTGATTTGGATTCAATTTGTCCTTTGCCTTGTCCAGCATGGCTTGCAGAGCCAAAGCCTTCTTCTGATAAGTCATGAAATCGTTCTTATCAGCAGTACCTTTCATGGCCTTTTCATAAGCAGCAATGTACATGTCGATGTTGGTTTCAAAGTCTTTGAGCATCTGGTCATAGTTGGCCACACCTTGAGCATTTCCAATCTTCTTTTCACCTTGAGCATTTCCAATCTTCTTTTCATCTTGAGCTTTACCAATCTTCTTTTCATCTTGAGCTTTACCAATCTTCTTTTCGTCTTGAGCTTTACCAAGCTTCTTTTCGTCTTGTGTGATTTCAACCTTACTTTTAGTGGCTTTAACCTTCTTTTGTGCACTGGCGTTGAGGGAGAGACCGCCGATCAAGAAGGCAACGATTGCAAAAGTCATAACGAGTTTCTTCATTTTTTTATCCCTAATACGTGTCGGGCGCAACTTTTGATTTTTTGCCTACTCATGAGCTTTTCGGCTTCCGCTATACTATTTTTCAGTTGCAAATATACACTTTATTTTGAATTCTCATTAAATAGTGTTTTTTTGCTCTGCCATAAAACAATCCAAAAAGCGTGCCAAAAAACAAATCCAGAAGAAAAAAATGACAAGAACGATGATTTTTACGTAATTTTACTTACACCGGATAAGAAATTGCCTTCATTGTCGAAAAACGGCACAGAAAATTACTCTGACTCAAAACATGCAAAACATATAATTCAACAATGAAAATCTTGTTAGAAAAAAAGGAGTAATTATGTACAACTTTAGGTTAACTTTGGGCGAAAAAATGCCCAAAATCGACCAAAAAAGGCATAAAAAAAGACTCTTAGTCAACCTAAGAATCTTCTTTATTTAACTGATTTACAGTTAGTTGCTAATTAGTACTCGTCCTCGTTGAAAAAGAAATCGTCCTTCGAAGGATAATCGGGCCAGAGGTCTTCTATGCGTTCGTAGATCTCACCCTCGTCTTCGATTTCCTGAAGGTTCTCGATGATCTCTTCCTGAGCACCCGTACGCAAAGCCCAATCCAACAGCTCGTCACGGGTTGCCGGCCACGGGGCGTCTTCCAATTTTGAGGCTAATTCTAGTGTCCAATACATTGTATTTTCTGTTTTTGTGTTACTCTATTTTGAGGGCGCAAAAGTACAAGTATTTTCTCAACTGGCAAGGGGTTTTGATTCTAAAATACTGTTGAATTATTTATTTGATTCCCAGTTATTTTCATCAATTTTGTCTAAAAAGCCAAAAAATCTTGCCAAAACAAAGAAGTAATCCGACAATCGATTCAGGTACTTCAAATCGAGCGCATCGATGGGATGTTGGGCAGCCAAACGCCAACCCTGACGCTCGGCACGACGGCACACCGTACGACACACATGGGCATGACTCGCTTTGAGATTGCCACCCGGAATGACGAAGCTCCTCAATTCGGGTAACTGTTCGTTCATCACGTCGATTTCATGTTCCAAATAGGCCACATCATCAGGACTCAACACAGGGATCATCTTCTTGACCTCGGAGTTCTCGTCCAAGGCGAAATGCGACTCAATGGTGAACAACTTGTTTTGCACGGTATCCAACACGGTCTTCATCTCAGCGGTGACGCCTTCCTGGTCGTAAAGCACACCGATGAAAGCACTCAGCTCATCGACAGTACCGTATGCTTCCACCCTGTCGTCATATTTCGCGACGCGCAAGCCTCCTATCAACGAGGTCTTGCCTTCGTCACCAGTTTTGGTATATGTGATATTCTTCATCTAAAATTCAAAGATTCAAAAATTCAAAAATTCAAAAATTCAGCATTCAACATTCCGCATTCCTAATTCAGCATTAATATTTAAGTACAAAATCCTGTTTCTCAATGCCTTCACGGAAGAAAACAATGCCAACTGAATACAAATCCATGCTCAAGGTGACGTCTTCGTCGGCAATAATGGCTTCCCAAGCTTCCTCTGTACGACTCGAATGATGAATCCCCTCAAAAATGAGAACCGTCTCCTCGTTGGCTTGTGCGTATGCTTCCTCAAGTTTGTTCCACGTGTCCTCGCCAAAGTCATTTAACCCAAAAAACACATAATCAAGACTCAGCCGCTCCAATTGTTCCTGCTCGGGTTTGTCACGACGCAACAAGTTGACGTTGACCACACCCATTGAGTACATGGTTTCAAGGAAGTCAGCAGAGTGGTCGAGATAGACCTTAGTTTGCAAGTTACCCAAAGCCAAGGCCGTAGTATTGAGTGCCGAGAGTGTGCCAAACGACACCACAGCCTCGGGCTCAAGATAGTTAACCAAACGATAGAGCAATCGCGCTTCTTTCCGTCGCGAACGAGTGGCATATCTCTTTCCGTCCAACAAGCGACTGATTCTCAGCATGGTGTCATAATCAATATTGGGTCCTTTGTCGTACAAGACTTTGGTCATAAAGTCGTACACAAAGGGCGAATGCACCTTATATTTGCTCTTGCGTCGGAACAAGTATTTAAGATAACTCGTCAACATAACTCAATCGTATTGGACCTTTTGAAGATAAAACACTGAACGCTTGGCTTGGGGTTGTGTACTGTTCTGGATGATCTGAGAACCATAGATGAGAAAACGGTTACCGTACCATTGAGTCATTTGCGCGAAATACTCATCCTCCACATAGTCGCCGCCATGGGTTGGAGCCAACTTTTCGCTCTGTTGGTTCATCAAGACTTGGGCGTCTTTGTCGAAAGCAGTATATCTCAAGTTGTTATGGTAGGGCGAGGCCACCACCAACTCGTCATAGCAAACACCCTCAGAGGCATGGGGAAAGAGCTCGTAGGTAAGCTCGTTGTCAAACTTCACCGACTGTTGCCATTTCAAATTGCCTTCATGGTCGAAGGCCAAAAGCACCTCGCTGAAGAAGTCGTAGCCATCGAAAATGGTGTAAGTGTAAGGATAGCCGCCATAATATCCGTAATAGCCATAGCTCATACGGGTCTCGGTATGGTAATAAGGCATGAAGGCCTCAACGGCAAACACGGTCAGGTCACCGAAATCGGTCAGTCGTGGAGTCAGGAACTGGAAGGCGATCTCGGCTTTTGTGGCTTTTTGGTTTTTGCTGAGTTTCAGCTTCTCTTCACGCAGGCGCACACGGTCGGAGGAGGTCAAGGCATGTTCGATCTCGGGCATGTCCTTGAAGAGGTACACATGGCTGTCGGGTGTTCCACCTACAAAACGCATCCACACCACGCCAACGCTCTCCTTGTCGAAGTTCTCGGTCACACCTTCAAGGTTAACCTTACGTCCCGTCTCACGCTCCAAAGTGCCTATGACCACAAGGTTTCGGCTCTCGTCAAAACGAAACACCATACGACCCAAGGCCGCATTGGTGATATTGTCGTAACTATAGCTTCCTTGAAGGTTGCCATTCGCCGAAAACACCTTAAACGAGGTGGATACGAAATGCTTGTTTTCATATTCCTTGGCCGCCACTACAAAACAATGTTCCTTGGGGAAAGCCTCGGTCTGGAACAAAACGAAGCTGCCTGAGGAAGGCGTCACAGTGCGGAATGAATTGTTGTCCAAGTCATAAAAATACAGAACGCCGTTGCCGCTTTTGTTGTTGAGTGTCATCATCATCGTGCCGTCAACCACATCCACCGACAATGGCACCGACTTCTCAGGCCACTTGTTCCAAAAGGTCTGGTAACTCTTTTCCTCCCGATTGAAGCTCACAACAAGGAAATCAAGCGTATCAGCTGCTTTTTTGTTGCCGTCGTTGGCAAAGAGGAAGGTAGCATGATGACCGTCGCTGTCAGCATCGATGAACTTGAGCTTATCAGGCAAAGGAATCAAGTCGCTGCGGGTCTCGTAGAGGCTGCTGTCGAGGCAAGCGAAGTTCCAAAGGCGGTGCTTCTGCTTGTCGGTCTTGTCGGTCTCATAGACCATGATGCCTTCAGCGTCGCCTAGGGTCTGGAAATGGCAGCCCTGCTCCTTGTTCCAACGGTTCACCTCATAGCGCACAGGTTCCACCTGCTGGGCTGATGCCCAACTGGCGAGGAACAGGAGTGCTATGAGGAGGAGTTTTTTCATCTTGTCGTCGCTTTGCATCATTGCGAGGAACGAAGCAATCCAGACAATTATGTTGTTTTTCTGGATTGCTTCGTCGTTCCCTCCTCGCAATGACGCTATCGCGTCTGTATTAGAACTTCACAAACTTCGAAACTGCCGTGCTGCCATTGGCAAAGCGGAAGTTGACGAAGTAGACACCGCTCTCCAACTCGCTCACGCTGAGTTGGCCGTTGCCAGCTGCCACGTTCGTCTCGCTCACCTTGCGGCCCGTCATGTCAAAGACACTGACTTGGGCATCGCTCTCGAGGTTGAACGAAACCTGCTCGCGGGCGGGATTAGGATAGAGGCCAATCATCGTTTTGTTTTCAGCGACGCCAACCATGTCTTTACCTGTCACTGTTACGTAGTCGATTTCCCACGAAGCAGCAGCAGTGTCATTGCTGGTATAGATGAAAGCGATGTAGAAGCTATGACCGGCAACAATATCAGCAACATCGAATGCGCCAGACTCGACCCATTCATAGTTGGCCGTCGAATAATCGAAGGCGTCGGTGATGTCTTCCCATTCGAAATCACTTGGGTCGCTGCTGCCGTCATAATCGGTAGAGATGGCCACGCGCAGCGGGTCGCCTTCATACCTCATGGCCGTGCTGAATTCAACCCAGATCTCGTTATAGCTTATTCCATTCGGAATCTCAACAAAGCCAATCAGCCAGTCTTCATTTTGATGGGCAGCACCCTCAGCAAAGCCGTTCATGTTGGCATAAGTCGTGCCTTGATGTATGCCTTGGTGCCATTCCTGATCGCCATAGGCATTGTAAGCGGTGAACGTTCCAAGATCTTCATCAAAGTCTTCATAAAGCAAAGCGTACACCTCTTCGGTCGTGGCAGTTGCCGTGGGATAGGTACCATCGGTCTTGTAGTCAATGTTGGCGCCGCTATTGGTGTAAGGGAAGATGGCGAAATGATAGGTGGTGTTGGGCTGTAAGCCTTCGAAAACGACGCCATTGGTGCCATAAGGCACATTCTTGGCGAGATCGCTATCGGTAACAGGTGTGCCGTCGACAGGAACGGTGATGTTACCCGTGGAGGCCAAAACCAAATACTTGGAAGGCAATTGAGCTCCCGTGGCATCCTGCCACACGACGTAGGCATCAACGCCATCTGCCATAGCAGCGAATTGGGTCGGATAGTTGCTCGGCTCAGGATCAGGAGTGGAGCCACCTCCGGCTTTGTAGAAGCTGACACGCGTGTCAATGTTGGAAGCCTCGGCATAGCAGCTGAACAAAGGAGCATTGTTTTGGGTATTCGGGTTGAAACGCATGTTATTGCGCTCGTTTTCACCTTGTGCGACGACCTCAGCCGTGCCATCGGTATTGAAGGTGATGCTCCATTGGCCGTTGGCATCAAGCGTGGTCTGCGTCTTCAGGTTGTTGCTGCTGCTGCTTGCGGCATACAGATAACCACCTTTGACTTCATCGAAGAGGGTCCATGCACCAGCATTGCCGCCGAGGGTGAGTTGGAACACGTCAGTTTCACTTGTGGGATCTGTACCTGGAGTAACGGTAATGGCATCACCGTTTTCGCTCACAACCACAGCGTGACGTTTGTTTGACTTCTGGTAACCCATAGCAAGAACGCCCAGATCATCATAGTGGGCCACTATGAGGTAGTTGGCTCCAGCCTCAAGACCCGAAGCGGAGGTGACCTTTGTGTAGGTCGTTTGGGCAAAGCCGCTCACTGAAAGGAGCAGCAAAGCAACTAATGAGAATAGAACTTTTTTCATTTTCTTAGGATTTTATGTTTGACAATTAGTTTGATTTCTTTGCTATCAGCTATCAGCCGTCAGCAATCAGCAGCTTTCACTCACTAACTATAACGCTGACTGCTGATAGCTGATGGCTGATAGCTATTTATAACTCCAATGTTTCAGCCTGCTCCACAGCCTTGATTTCTGGGATAACTTTTTTCATCACAGATTCAATGCCGTTTTTCAGGGTCATTTTGCTATGCGGGCAATTGCCACAGGCTCCCGTCAGTTCCACAATGACGGTGTTGTCGTCGGTGAGTTCCACGAAGTTGACATCGCCGCCATCCTGCTGGAGGTAGGGACGCACTTGTTCGAGGACGTTTTTGACTTTTCGGAGGATGGTTTCTTTATCCATATCTATGTCTGTTTCTTTTTATTGCGCAGGGACTTACGTCGCCTGCTTATTAGCTGTCGCCCCTATGGGGCTAAATTCATCATCCTTTTTTGATGATTTCCTGTGCGATTTTGTCGAAAGCCTTGGTGACCGGTGAGTCGGCATCAAGGGCAAGTGGCATACCTGCATCGCCACATTCGGCAATCTTCTCCGTAATCGGGATTTGACCCAAAAGCGGCACACCGAGTTGGTCGGCAAACTCCTTGCCTGTCTCCTTACCAAAGATGTAGTATTTCTTCTCAGGCATGTCGGAAGGTGTAAAGTAGGCCATGTTCTCCACCAAACCATAGATCGGTATCTGTAGGGCTTCTTCCTTAAACATCATCGCGGCACGTAGCACGTCAGCAAAGGCAACCTTTTGTGGAGTAGTAACGATGAGGGCACCCGACACGTTGTATTGTTGAGCCAAGGTCAGCTGAATGTCGCCCGTCCCAGGAGGCATATCGACGACCATCCAATCCAGTTCACCCCATAGGGTGTCGTTCATCAGTTGGTTCAAGGCGCTGGTGGCCATGGGACCACGCCAGATGAGTGGACGGTCGGCATCGACAAAACTTCCAATACTCATCAACTTGATGCTGTATCGCTCGATGGGTACCATCACGGTCTTGCCGTCTTTTTCAAAAGCACTTGGCTGCTCGTTGCCCAGTCCGAACATCATCGGGACGGAAGGGCCATAGATGTCGGCATCAATCAAACCAACGCGTTGGTTGGCGCGTGCCAAGGCAATGGCCAAATTGGCTGCCACTGTCGACTTGCCGACACCACCCTTGCCCGAAGCCACAGCGATGATGTGCTTCACCTTCGAGAGGGCGGTCTTCTCTTCTACCACCTTGATTTCGATATCGACATCGCCAAACACCTCTGTCAACGTACGTTTGGCACCATTCACCAAGATTTCGTTTTTCGGGTCGTTGGCATGTTCCATAACGAGGTCGAAACGGATGGCATTATCTCTAACCATCAGGTTTTCAACCATATTCAAAGCAATGATATTATCCCCCTTAGGGAAATAGATGACGTCCTTCAGAACTTCCTGTACGTTTTCTTTATTTAGCATGATTTTAAATAATTATCGCTGCAAAGGTAATAAATAGTTTAGAGTTGAGAGTTTAGAGTTGAGAGTTTTTTTGATTAATGTTCGATGGTGATACGCTTGGAGATGATTCCGCTCTCCGTCTTGACACGCAGAAGATAAAGTCCTTCAGACAACTTTTGCAAATTAAGAGTCGTTTGGTTTTCTGCGACTTCTCTCTCTAGCATGCACTGACCCAATGCATTGTAAATCGAAACCGAAGTCATACCCTCAGCCTCGATCATGACAAAGCCTTTAGCAGGATTGGGATAGACCTTCACCTGTGCCTCATTCTCATCCACTCCAGTGGGCGAATAATAGACGTGGAGCTCAAAGACATTATCATAATAGTGGCGATTGGCAGGAGATGAGGTGCAGTCCAAATCGCGATAATAAGCATAAAGGCGATAGTAATAGTCACCTTCTTCTTGAAGTGTGTTATCTGTACAGTTAACCGAGGAGGCGCCTATCACTTTAATACAACGGTATTCGCCATCGCCATCTTTTCTATAGAGGTAATACCCTGCAAGACCTTCATAAGGCAATGGCTTCTCCCATTTAAGTTTGACCTTGTAAGTATTGGTATACTCAAAATCCAAGTTGCGGGGAGGATAGCATGGTCCTGCCGTGGCACACGACTCGTTGGAGTGTTCACCGCTATCACCCCCTTCGCAAAACATACCCACCCGATAGCAATGGCCTCCTAATGCCTCAGGCTCGTCCAAGTAAGAATTACCTTGAATAAGACGGTATAGCAAGCCATCGCGGTAAATATTATAACCGTAGCTAGGATTATTCTCAACGGCATCCCAAGTGAGCAAAATGGCATCGCCTTGCGGAGTGGCAACTAGGTTTTGAGGCGTGTCGCAAATCACGTCATTGCCACAGTTGTTATTGGTTTCAAAGATAATACCTTCCGAAAGGTCGTTAGATGAGCCCGAATATGAATACACAGTCTGTCCGTCTGCGTTTTTGATGACGAAGGACATTTGGTTGACCAATTCTTCCGGAACCGACCAAACAAAACCCAAACGACCCAAGGGCAATTCAGGCTCAACCTGAACTGCAGTTGCCGAGGTAGTGGTCATACTCGTGATCTCGCGACCCGTAGGCGAAATCACCATAAGGCTACCTCCCTTCCAACCTTGATCATCATTGGAGGTCATGATGACCCGCCAGTTGCAGGATGGCCCCACCATAACTTTCATGTTATTAGCGTGTTTCCCTACACGACCGTCGGCAATGACATAAACGGCATAATGAAACATGTCGTAGCGTGGCACACTGGTATCCTCAAACTCAAGTGTTGCACCTGGAGCAACATCAGTCAAAGTTGCTATGACTTCATTGTCACGCAATACCACTACCTGTTCAATTAATTCCAATGCCGTACCGTCAAGAGTGGTGGTAGGATTGGTCCAACTAAGGTGCACCTTGGGTTCGTTGTCAGAAACGGGAACAGCAGTGAAATCAGTAGGAAGCGACGGCGTATGATTGTATACCTCAGCAGGAACGAAGTTGAACATAGCATCAGCGGGATGCGTGTAGGGAGCGTCGTCGATGAGATACCAACCATTGGAACCTCCGCCCCAACCCAAGTTAAAATGGAACATATCGAAATCGTCGTATCCGTCGCACACAAAAGCATGACAACCACCATCTTGGCAGCCGCCATAATACATCGGCCAACCCATGTCGAACTGCTCACGCACCATAGCCTTCCAAGTTTCGGTATCATAGTCATCTCGGCGGAGCTGCACGATAGCATCACTATAATTGAAATAGGAATGCATGGCGTCTGGAATGGGGCCCGAGCCACCACCGCTCCCATCAGGGCCATAACCCATGTCGATAGTGACACCACAATGGAAACAAAGGGTACCCGTAGCTAGTTTTTCGGCTTCAGAAGAGTTGTTTTTCAACTCATTGGGCATTTTTTCCCAGTCATACAAAGTATTGCCAAAGTCGGCGCAAATCTGACCGTATGTTTCATGAGTGTAGCAATGGCTGCCGATGCCTTGGGCGGGATAGGCCCAAAAACGCATCAACTGCGACATCGCCGTAGCTAGACAACCCACAATGGCATGCCCCCCCGATCCCTCAGGATCGTCAGGACAACAATAATTGTAAGGATAGCTCTGGTCCCATTTGGTCTGACAGAAATAACCCGTTCCGCGACTGTGGCGAGGAATCAGCCGACCATGTTGAAGCACCGAGTTCCATTCCGCAGCCACCTCTGGCGTCGCGATAGCGTGTCGCAGTTGATGCACACACTCTGCGACACCGTCAAGGTAATAAGTCAATGCAGGTGGGATATTTGTTGCATCAAATGCAGACTCATCGGAATAGCCTATGATGGGACGGTGGGCATCGTCACCCGCGATGATGACAAAGCCGTGTTCGCCAATATTGAAGACAAAGAATGCCTCTCCGGCACCCGTAAATACAAGTTCTGGCACATCGCGCTCGACAGCAAATTGTGTCGAAGAGAATTGTTGTGCAGCAATGAAAGCAAGACTGCGGTCGATGGGTCTGGCTTGAATAGATATTATACTGACAATCAGCATAAAAGCAAATAACAAAGGTTTTTTCATTCTCAGGACAATCATTGTATTTGCCTGCAAATGTAGTATTAATCTTTCAAAAACGCCTCCACTGCCGAATTAAAAGCCTCATAATTCCTATTGGCCACAAAATGGTTGCCTTCGAGTATCACCAATTGTGCATTAGGCAAGCTTTCGTGGATAAGCCGAGTATGCGCATCCTTGATCATGTCTTTTGTGCCGGCCACGACCAACGCGGGCATGGTCAGATGAGCCAATTCGGAAGGATCGATATGCGGCTCGTTTACCATCAAGCCGAGCATTTCGGTATTTTGTTTGGCTTCCTCGGACTTCTTTGAAAACAATCTGGCGATACGGTAGCCGAATTCAATGGGCCACTGGTAGCGAGCCTTCACGCCCGAGGGGAAAAGATTGGCACCATTTAGGATCAACTTTTCCACCCGCTCAGGATATTTTAAGGCAAAGGTCAGCGCAATGTTGCCTCCATCGGAGAAGCCCAAAAGGATGGCCTTCAATATGCCATGCTCCTCCATAAAGTCGTGCAAGTCCTCAGCAAACTGCTTGATGGTAAATGGTTTCTCCCCTCTTGGGGATTGCCCATGGCCTCGTGTATCAATGGCAAGGACTCGATAATCCTTAGAGAAAAAAGGAATTTGATGCTCAAAATAGTCGCAACTCTCACCATTGCCATGAAGGAGAATAAGGGGAAAACCTTGTCCTTGTTCTATATAATGGTGTTGGATATCGCTTCGTGAATTCATCATTCTTATTTTACAACAATCAAACAAGACCTTCTAGACCTTCTTCTTCCAAAATCGCAATTGTACCGATGAGCATCAACAGACTCCAACTGACGATACCAACAACACCCAAAACCACACCCACAATCAACTTAGCAGCGTCGGAATACTTGTCGAAACTACCCTTTACTTTTTTTAAGCCAATAGACCCTAACACCAAGCCCAAAATGCTCAAGCCAATTCCTCCATAGAACAGCATCCCCATCAAAAAATCAAAGCTTTCTTCATCAAATTGAGCAATCGTCAAATCTAGCATGATTAGCGCCAAACCGATAATACTACAAACAAGCGAAGGTGTACCAAATGGTGCTTTTGGCCTTGGACCAATAGAATCGGATGGTATTCCGGTCACCGACAAATCATCTGAAGGGTTGATTTTGCAACCACAATACTCGCAAAACACATTTTTCTCATCATTTTTTCCGCCACAATTGGGACATCTTTTGAAGATTTCGCTCATACACAACTGATTTTCAATGGTTTACTTTATTTAGCCCATCCTCTATCCATTGATAAGGCTCGCAAATATATCGTTTTTTCATGAATACAAAACTACTCTCTTTGATCACCCTAATTATCCACTTTTACCATCATCCACCTAATGCGTTCTTCCTCCGGAAACTTTTCAATCGCATAGCGCAGCATTGTCCGTGGCATGGATTTATAACGAGTTGATAGCCAGTTTTTCAAACGTTGTTCATCACGTTTGCCAGCCTCGCGTAGGAGCCACCCGGCGGCTTTTTGTAGGAGATCGTGAAGCGGTTGGGGCTTGGCTAAAAAAATCTCGGCAATAGCATAGGTGTCATCCAACTGTCCATGACGGAGAAACTGCATGGTGCTTACCATGCCGATACGCTGCTCCCAAATCGTCTTGCCGTCGCGGGCAAGGTCATACAACAAGCGCCTATCCTTATCCAAGAGCCAGGTACCGAGCAATTCGTAACACGACAAGTCAACCAAGTCCCAATTGTTAATGAAATCGGAATGTGACAGATAGAAGTCGATGCACTGTTGTTGCAATGCCACATCTTTCTTGGCGTGTTTGTAGATTTGTACTAAAGTGAGCAGGGCGGCCAAACGAACTTCGTGGTATTCGGAGCGAATGCAATCCTCTAAGTCGCCGAAAGAAGTCTCTGCCCAACACTGTTTCACCATCTCGCGCGTCAGAGGCACCTTGATGCCCAAAAACTTGTCGCCCTCGCCATACTGGCCCTTCCCCGTCTTGAAGAAACGGGCGAGATTGACAGCCTGATCAGGGTCTTGGCGGGTTAGTATTTCTTTATATAGCTTAGAACTATTCATTTGCAACAAAAACAGAGGTAAAAACAAGGATGCAAATTTAGAAAGTTTTTCCGTAAAACGCCCTTTATGACGCGATTTTCATTATCTTTGCGCCCAGAAAATTTAACCTTTAAATAGATGAAAAAGCTTTCCATTCTCCTATTCTTGGCCATGAGCACACTTTTCGCCCTGGCCCAAAACGGCCACATCGACCTGCGCGGCACCTCCTCGGCCGAAATCACGCATAGTGACTTTTCCTCGCTTCGCGCCACTTTCAACTACGGTTCCATAGAGAGCATAGAAGTGGCCACTGAGAGAGGTACTTTCTCTGAAATCGCCATCGAAGGCACCTATGCCTCTGGCGAAATAGGCACGCCTCAACTGCCTGCCTCACACCAACTCTTGGCCGTGCCTTTTGGTGCCACGCCAAGCGTCAACGTCATCAACTATTCAACTTCGGATTACAGCCTTGCCGACTACGGCATCAACACCATCATGCCTCATCAGCCTTCTGTCCGCAAGGACCAAAGACCCGAAGACGTCGAGTTCGTTTACAATGCCGCTGCCTACCAAAGCCGCAGCCTTTCCACTGCTCCCCAAGCCAGCATCGAACTGCAAGGCACCTTGCGTGGTGTTCAAGTCGGCTCGTTGGTCATCAACCCCGTGAGCTACAATGCTGCCACCAACACTTTGCGCGTGTTCAATAACATCGAGGTGGAAGTGCGTTTCGACGGTGCTGACCGTGCCGAGACCGAACGCATGCTACTCAACACCTACAGCCCATATTTCGACATTGTCTACAAGCAATTCTTCAACTACCGCCAAATCATGGATGTGTATGACGACCACCCGGATCTGATGGCTTACCCCGTTAACATGATTGTGGTGGCTCCTGAGGACTACATCAGCACCCTTCAACCCTGGCTTAACTGGAAGACACAAAAAGGCTTCTACGTCAACGTTGTAACCACTGCCCAGGCAGGTGGCAACTACAATGCCATCAGAAGCTATGTGCAAAACCTCTATAATACTGGTGTCAGCCAAGGCAACACTCCCACCTTCCTCGTCCTCGTAGGCGACGTTGCCCAGGTGCCCAACACCATGGGAACTTCCACCCAAAAAGTGACCGACCTATACTATGGTTCTGTCGATGGCGACTACTTCCCCGACATGTTCTATAGCCGTATGTCGGCCGAGAACACCAGCCAACTCACTGCTGTCATCAACAAGATTCTCCAATATGAACAATATACCATGCCCGACCCGAGCTATCTGAACAACGTCACCCTCATCGCTGGTTGGGACTCTTATTGGACCCCACGCGTCGGTGCCCCTACCATCAACTACGCCACCACCTATTATTATAATACTGAACATGGCTTCAACGAAGTGCATTCACACGTCAACCAAAGCCAATACCCAGGATGCTACAATGCTTTGAACACAGGTGTCGGCTTCGTCAACTACACTGCTCACGGCAGCGACAACATGTGGTATCAGCCCCAACTCAACAATACTGGCGTCAACCAACTGACCAATACCGACAAGTACTTCCTTGCCATGGGCAACTGCTGTTTGTCAGGTAACTTCGGCCATAGTTCTGCCTGCTTCGGCGAAGCCATGATTCGTGCCGAGAACAAAGCCGCCTATTCCTATATCGGCTCCTGCCCCAACACCTATTGGTATGAAGACTATTACTTCGGCGTAGGTGCCACCAACGTTTTTAACCAAACTCCCAGTTTAACAAACTCAGCAACCGGTGTTTACGATGGCATCTGGATGGACGACACTTACAACACCGTTTCTTCCATAGTATTCCTTGGCAACCTCGCCGTTTGTTATGCCAGCACAGGAGGCTACCAAACCAGCTCCAGTCCTACTTATTATTGGCAAGCTTACCATGTGCTCGGCGACGGTTCCATCATGCCTTACCGTGTGCAACCCACGCCCAACAACGTCAGCCATGCCAGCACCTTCCCCGTTGGAGCCACTTACTTCCAAGTGAATGCCCAAGAAGGTTCGTATGTGGCCATCTCACAAAACAACACGCTGAAAGGCGTTGCTTTGGTGCCTGCCTCGGGTTCGGTCAACGTACCTGTGAGTGGTGTCACCTCGGGTCAGGTGCGCATTGTAGTCACCAAGCCGCAACGCCAGCCTTACATCCAAGATATTACTGTGGGCAACCCGCAGACCTATACCATTAACGTATCGGCCAACCCGGCCAATGCTGGTAATGTCACTGGTGGCGGCACCTATAACGAAGGCACCTATTGCTCTGTGATGGCTACGCCTGCCAACGGCTATGAATTCGTTAACTGGACCGAAGGCGGAAATGTAGTCTCCACCAGTTCCAGTTACACCTTTATGGTGACGGGCAACCGCACTTTGGTGGCCAACTTCCAAGAGCAAATCATTTATTACAACATCCGTGTGTCGGCCACTCCTTTCGGAGCAGGCACCGTGACAGGCGGTGGTTCATACCCTCAAGGTGAATCATGCACCGTGTCGGCAACAGCCAATGAAGGATTCTCCTTCTCCAATTGGACCGAAGGCGGCAACGTGGTCTCCACCAACGCCAATTACACGTTCACCGTGACTAGCGGTCGCTACTTGGTCGCCAACTTCGTATCAGGAACGCAGTCCTACACCATTAGCGTATCGGCCAATCCCGACAATGCCGGTACGGTTACTGGGGGCGGCACTTACGAAGAAGGTACATCTTGCACCGTAACCGCTACGCCTAACCAAAGATACCTCTTCGTCAACTGGACTGAAAACGGCGTCGAGGTATCTACGGAGCAAAGCTACACCTTTACCGTCACAGCAGATCGCACTTTGGTAGCTAACTTCGGAATGCCTATGATTGAAATCACAGCATCGGTCGATCCAGAGGAAGCTGCAAGCGTCAGCGGAACTGGCACCTACAATTATGGCGAGGAAGTCACCTTGATTCTCACCCGAAATGAAGACTGGGCCTTCCAAAACTGGACCGAAGACGGCATTGTTGTTTCCAACGAAATGACTTACACCTTCATCGCCACCGAAAACCGCGACCTCGTAGCTCACTTTGAATACACAGAAGGCGTTGGCGAACAAAACGGCAACAATGTCTTAATCTACCCCAACCCCGTCAGCAACAAACTGATCGTTGAGAACCATGAGGCTCTTGGCACCGTTGAGATCTATAACCTCATGGGTGCCTTGATATACAGCCAGAATGGCTGCGGTAACAAGGTGGAAATCCACACTGCCGACCTGCCTTCAGGCGTCTATTTCATCCGCATGACATCCAACAAGGTTTCAGAAACCAGAAGGTTTGTGAAAGAATAAAAAATGTAGAGACGGTGTGCACACCGTCTCTACCACATACCATAGTAGAGACGCGCCACGGCACGTCTCTACTAATTTTATTCTATCCAATAAACGTAACTATCCTTTCGTGGGGCTGCTACAGGATAGTCACCCTTCAAATAACCCAACACGCAGTTGCCGATGCCAACGTACCGCTCGGGGTCAATGCCATGCGCCTTCAACAGCTCCTTGCCTTCATCGATCATGAAAACCTCGCGGGCACGATGCACCCAGCAACAGCCCAGACCTTTGGCGTGGGCCGCATTGAGCAGGTTACCCATCACAAGGGCACCATCCTCCTTCCAGGTGTGGACCGTGCTGTCGGCCAAAACCACCAATACCACGGGAGCTCCAAAGAAAGGATCAAAGTCGTCGCGACCGATGACGACAGAGTTGAGCCGGCTCAACGTGTCGCGCACCTCTCGGTTGGTGACAGCAAGGATGATGGCACTCTGACGGTTTTTGCCTGAAGGGGCGTTCATGCCCGCCTTTAGGATGTCCTCTATCATTTCTTTGGGCGGCATTTTGTCGGTATAGCTACGCACGCTGCGGCGTGTCATCAGGTCGTGAAGGGTAGTTTCCATAGTTTTTCTGCGTTTGAGGCGGCAAAGGTACACAATAATTTTGCAATTTTGCAGCCCGAAACCGTTTTAGATGCAAAAAGTCAAGAGATATGTCCTACCCATCGCCATCGTTTTGGGGCTACTGCTGCACGAATACTGTGCTGCCTTCAGCGTGGTGGTGCCTTACATTATCTTCACCATCATCCTGCTGACGTTCACCGCAGTCGATATTCGCAAACTGCGTTTCAAGCCACTATTTTTTTGGATCATCCTATTCCAAGTAGTGGTGAGCTTAGGCGGCTATGCCTTGCTGAAGGCTTTGCACGTCAACGAGATCATCGCGGAGGGCATCCTTATTGGCGTGCTTTGCCCCGTGGCGGCATCGGTGGCAGTGGTGAGCACCATGCTGGGTGCCGACCGCAACACCGTGACGTCGTTTACCGTCATCGGCAATCTGGTCGTTTCCATCGTAGCGCCCATCTATTTTTCTTTCATCGGAGTCAACCAAGACTTGCCATTCTTTACCTCGTTCTTACAGATCCTGAGACGCGTCGGCTTGGTCATCGGATTGCCCTTCTTCGTGGCCTTGGCCTTACAGCTCTTGTGGCCTAAAGCCAACCATTTCATCAGCCGATATAAAGGTCTCGCCTTCTATCTCTGGGCAGTGGCTTTGTTCCTGACTTTAGGCCAAACCATACACTTCATCTTCCTCAACGGTGAGGGCAACTGGCACAGCATCATCTGGCTCGGTGTTTCGGCCTTGCTGTTTTGCATCATACAGTTCGGATTAGGCAAATGGATCGGTCACAAATATGGTGATACCATCGCTGGTGGACAACTTCTCGGACAAAAGAATTCGGCCATGGGCATCTGGATGGCCAACCATTACCTCCATCCCTTGGCTTCGGTCTATCTGGCCTTTTATTCCGTCTTCCAGAACCTGTTCAACAGTTGGCAAATCTGGTATTATGAACGTGGGGCAAAAAGACGTGAGACGCGGGACTAAGGACCTACAGCTGGTCGTAAGGCATGGTGAGTATCACACGGCCCGCAGCTGGATCGCCTGATTCCAATCCTTTCTTGAACCAACGGTAGCGCTGCTCCGAGGTGCCGTGAGTGAAAGTCTCAGGATTGGCATAGCCCTTAGCTTTCTTTTGAATATAATCATCACCTTTAGAAGGCATCATGTCAAGTGTCTTCCGGATTTCGTCGTCGCTAATCGACCCGAATCGCTCGTCCTCGAAATGAGCCCAACAACCTGCGTAGTAGTCGGCAAGCAATTCGATCCTTACGCTCCACTGTAAGAATTGTGGAGATTCCTTACCGTATCTATAAGCCATCTCATTCATCTTTTCCATTTCACCTCTGAGATATTCCACATGATGGCCCACCTCATGACCGATAATCTCGGCATAGACCAAATCACACACTTGGCCTTTGGCACTATAATGGGCAACCATCTGGTTGATATCGATGAAAACACACTCATCGGCAGAGCAATAAAATGGTCCGATGCATTTTGCCTGATGATGACCACATCCCGTGGTAACAGTATCGGAATAAAGCACCAATTTAGGCTGACGATAATAGCCGCCTACTTTCTCAAATTCTTCGGCCCAGAAGTCTTCGGTGCTGGCCAAAAACTGGGAGCACTTCGTTGCCATTTGCTCTTGTGTCTTGCTGTCGACCCATGTTGAGGCGGTGCTTTGCACATCTTGCAATATGGTACCCACATCTGGTGCTTTCCCACCCAAAAGCCAGACGATCAGTGCAATGATGATACCACCTCCAATGCCACCGCCCACTTTGGCAGCAGTACTGCCTTTCTTGCGACGGTCGTCGACGTTGGTGCTCATTCTACGTCCATCCAGTTTCATATTATCAGTGTTTTGTTTGAAATTAAAGAGTTTGTTGACACGAGTTCCGCTTTTGCGGAATGAAGGTGAGACGCGAGACACGAGTCGAAAGTCTCGCAGTCCCGCGTCTCGCAGTCAAATGTCTGAAATTACAGGCTATTGTAGGAAAGTGAGAAAGTGTCACCTTGACTGACGTCGCCCGTGCGGATGCCTTTCTTCAGCCAACGTGAACGCTGCTCCGAGGTGCCGTGGGTGAAGGTTTCAGGCATGGTGCGTCCGTAAGCCTGCTTTTGCAAGTAGTCGTCACCAATCTTGGCTGCTGCGTCGAGGGCTTCCTCGATGTCGCCGTCTTCAAGTGAGCCGAATCTCTTGTGGTCGTGATTGGCCCACACGCCAGCGAAGAAATCGGCCTGCAACTCCAATCGCACCGTGAGTTGGTTGGCTTCGGGAGAGTTTTGACCGTATTCGGCTCTCTTTTGATGCACGGGACCCAAGATGCCCAGCTGATTCTGCACATGATGGCCTACCTCATGGGCAATGACGTATGCATAGGCGAAATCGCCATCGGCGCCAATCTCACGTTTCATGTTCTTGAAGAACTCAAGGTCGAGATAAACGGTCTCGTCGGCTGAGCAATAGAAAGGGCCACTGGCTGATGTGGCATTGCCGCAGCCCGACCTGACAGCATCGGAAAAGATATACAAACGTGGAGGTTGATAGGTCTTGCCCATCTTCTTGAATTCTTCCGTCCAGCAATCTTCAGTACCGGCCAAGATTTGACTGCAAAACACCATTAATAGGCTATCTTCCTCGGTCTGAGGAACGTTTTCGGAGACTGTAGTTCCTTCGCCTAAGAACGATCCGAACATACTTGGGTCGGGAGCCCGCCCAGTCAAGAAATAAATAACTACAGCTATAAGAATACCGCCCAAGCCAATACCACCAGCTTTCACGGCGCCCCCACCGCGGCCGTCAACCACGTTGGAGCTTTGTCTTCTACCATCCATTTTCATAATACAAACGTTTTTAGGGGTTAATAATGGCACAAAAATACACAAAAAAGGACACCCGTGAGTTACGGGTGTCTTTTTTTTCACAAAGGCTGTGATTTTTTATTACTTCTTCACGAAGCGTAAAGTGGCGTTGCCGCAACGCAGCACATAGAGGCCATCGCTCAACTCGCTGATGCCAATCTCCTCGTTAGGATTGGCATTGAGTACCTTCACCAAGGCACCCATCGCGTTGTATATCCTCACCTCGCTGTTCGCTTCGATGCCTTCGAGGCGCACGTAATCGTTGGCCGGATTGGGATAGAGCACCATAAGGTGGCCTTCGTTCTCATTGACGCCCGTGCCCTTGAAGAAGGCCACGAAGGTCATGTCACTGTTCACAATCACTTGACGCGGATTCTCCGTGACGTTGTCCTGCCACTTGTCGAACAAATAGCCGCTGTTCGGGATGGCAGCGATGGTGGTGGTGCTACCTGCCGTGTATGTCCCAGAACCGATGGTCGAGCCTTCCGAGCTGTTGCACATCACGGTCAAGGTATAGGTCTGCACCGGATTGGTCCCAAATTGCGCCACGTAGGTCTCGTTCGCCGTGACAGTGATGCTGCGCGGGTTGTCGGCATTGCCGTCATTCCAGCCGATGAAATAGTAGCCTGCTAAAGGCGTGGCACTGATGTTGATGACAGTACCTTCCAGGAACGTGCCGCCGCCTTCCGCGGTGCCCATGGCCGGGTTGGCAGAGACCACGGTGATGGTATAGTTCTGTAATGCTTCAAACTTGGCCGTGTAGGTGACATCGCCAGTCACCGTAATATTGCGCGGGTTATCGGTGTTGCCATCGTTCCAACTGACGAAGCGGGCTTGGGGGCTCGGCGTGGCGCTGATTTGGATGACCGCACCCGAAGGATAGGTGCCTCCTCCAGTTACCGTACCGAGGAGGGGATTCTCAGAGACCACGGTCACCGTGTACATGGTGACCCCACCGCCAGTGGTGAAGTAAGCGGTGTATGTTTCATTGCCATTCACTGTGATGGTACGTGGGTTGGCAGTGATGCCATCCTGCCAGTGGCTGAAAGTATAGCCCGTGTTGGCCGTGGCGGTAAGGGTGACCTCCGTGCCTGCAGGATAGGTGCCACCGCCATCCACCGTACCGGCGCCAGCGGGATTCACATCGGTGGTGATGGTATATGTAGCGGGGGCAGCTTCCTGCTCGATGCTCACGTCATCGACATACCAAAAATGCGCATAAGTGCCCACATATTTGAAATACACTCTAATATCCATACCCTTGTAAGCAGAGAGATCCAACTCGACCGTCTTCCATTCATCTGAAACAAAGTCGGAGGGGGCAACCCACAATTCCACACCGTCAGGAATGCTTTCGGAAGCCACCCAAACGCCTTCATATTCATAATCGTCTGTATAATACTCAGCGGTGTTAAAGGTCATCTTGACATTGCCGCCGTCCGCAGGGATTCCGATAAGAGGACTGACGAGCCAACCTTCTTGTTCGACATCTTCAGGACCATAGTAATGCATAGCGCAATAATCGCCATTGGCGGCATAGATGTATGGCATGCGTTCTCCTACTCTATGCCAATACGAATCATAATTATCGTTAGATCCGTCTGTGTCTTCACTATACCAGCAAGCCCAATCGGTGTTGCCTGTCTCGAAGCCTTCAAAATAAGGCAAGGGGCGTGCCTCGTTGCTGGTGCATTCAGGTTCTTCAATATAAATACCAGTAAATCTGACACATCCCTCACTGGAGTATAGCTCAGAACCGTCTTTCCATATCTTAGCGACTCCGCCTCGCGAACCTGTCCAATAAACCCCGTCCGAGTTGGACATCACGTCAGTAGTAAAGCCAGGAGTGGTAAAACACTCGTTACCGTTTTTCCACACCTTGTCATCGCCACCGGCATAACCACACACATATATATCGCCAGTGCCATCAGTAAATATTTTCGTACGGCTAAGAGTAAATAATACATCTTGGGTTAACAGCGTATATAATTCATCCATGCCTCTCCATACCCTCAGCTTGTACTTACCGTCTTCATAAATTTGGCCTACACTATATACTTCATCATTCCAAAAAGCAACATCACTAATTGTTGAGTTGTCAGGAAAGTTGAAATACGTATTATTATCAATCCAGACAACACCATGGAAGGTAGTACCACTGGCATCAGTATACTGATAACCACAAGTATACAAATGGCCATCAGGTGAAAAACAGCACCCCAAAGCTTCGCTATTATAAAACGTGGTACCTAATTGGTACAGCGGCTCACTGTTGTCATTCTTCCATGCCACAGCCGTCATTGATCCTTGGTAGGTCATACAACCCACCGAATAAAGGTTATTAGTGCCACCATTAACGCCAGTGCAAAGGGCGTTAAGGTGAGCGCCAGAGACAGGGGTAAGATCCAGATAAACTTCATTATCTTTCCAGACCTCGGCTTTAACATAATTATTGCTTCCGGGACTCGTTGCATTAATCACCCAATAGCAACTGTTGTCGTGGACAAGCAAATCACTTGATGAACGGTTATAAGAACTACCCCACACATTATGAAGTTCCGTTCCGTTCTTGTAAACGGCAGCAGTAGTAGTGGAATTACCCGATTCCGTGTAGTAGCCCACGGAATACACATCCTGGGCCACGCTCATGCCGGTGAAAGCCATCACCGCCATGACAAATAGTACTAGTTTTTTCATAACTCTTTGATTTAATTGAACATATAATTATTTAATTGATAGATTTCATGCCATTTTTGGACTTTTATCGCTTCAAAATTAGTAATAAAAATCAAAATTGCCATAGGTAAAAATACTTAATTTAAGATTTTTTGTCGAAAAAAAGTAAAAAAAAGGGGTGTTTTGCTAATTTTGCCCACGAAATGAACTAAACGATCCAACCATGAAAGCATTCGTCAACGAAACTGAGGTGCGTACCTATTACGGTGCAAAAGTGAAATCGGTCGTGCTGGCCTACTTCCGGGCGAAAAACCTGCCCCTCAACTTGGAGGGCATCGAAGTGAAAGATGCCTTCGGCAACGTCATCGGCCTTGATGGCTCGCTGCGCGCCAATTCCAAGATCTACATTAAAATACTGTAGGGCTGTCACACAATGGCTTGTAGGGCTGTCACATCGTGGCAGCCGCTGTTTGGTTTAACAGCGGGTGCCGTAAGACAACAGCCCTACAAGATTTTGGCACGGTTTTGGTATAGATCAAAGTGAACACTATAAATAAGATGTCAAACCCTTAAAAAATCACCAACTATGAAAACCAAGAACATCCTGATGAGCATCCTGTTGGTAATAGGATCCATCGCAGCAAAAGCAGCCGGAGGCTACCCACCTGAACTCGCCTTGGTCTCACAGCCCGTGATGGTGTACAACTACAACTCTATCACGGTCATTTATGACGTGGAGAATATCGGCGACTACACCTATAGGGGTTATGTCTCCCTCTACCTCGACCCTGACTACGGCTACAGCTACGCCGAGAAATACGTCAGAGTGTACCCCGGTCGCATCAAGAGAATCGAGATCGACATCCCGCTGTATCGCATCGACAGAAGGTACGCCTTCACCATCATGCCCTACTACGAATTAGGCAACGAGCTCTACAGCTTCACCACCTTCGAATACTTCGAGCCCATCACCTTCTACTGGGACGGTCCGCGCCGCGAGCGTTGGGTGGTCATCACCATACCTCCGCGCATCCGCTACTACCACCGCCCGGGCACCTACCGCTACTACTACGACGGCTATCGCCCGCCGATGCCGCCTCCGCCTCCTGGACACGGTCCTGGCATGCCGCCCCCGATGGATCCGCATCACCACACCTACGGATACCACCACAGCAACGGCGGTTATCCTGCCACCCACCCCGAAGTATATAACGAACCGGCACCTAGTGCAACCGTCAGACCCAAAGCCAACGGTGGAAGCATGAGCTCTGGAAGCAACTCCTCCAATACGGTAGTTCCCAACAACAACGGGGCTTCTACAGGCTCAACCGCAGGCAATCGAGTGAACAACTCCAACTCAAACGGTCGAGTCAGCAACACCACCAGCGGTCGCACTGACACTGGTACCAGCACCCGCCCAGTGATCAACAGCAACAGCTCAAGCCGCACCAACACGAGCAACAGCGGGAGCAGCCGTGTCAGCAGCGGGAGCTCAAGCACAAGCCGCACCAGCAGTGGCACCAACAGTTCAAGCAGCCGAGTGAACAGTTCTAGCTCCAACAGCAGCCGTTCCACTAGCACCAGCAACAGCGGTAGCAGCCGCGCCAACAGCTCAAGCAGTAGCACCCGTTCAAGCGGAACCAGCTCAAGCTCCAGCAGCCGCACCAGCAGCTCCAGCAGCAACACCCGTTCAAGCGGAACCAGCAGCAGCTCCTCAAGAGGCTCAAGTAGCTCAAGCAGAAGCTCAAGCAGCGGACGCAGATAAGACCCCTGTAAAACAAAAAACATAAAAAACGAGGGCGGTCACAAGGCCGCCCTCAATTTTTTACTATCTTTGCCCAAAACTTTCGAGCCGTGAAGATCATTAATTTTGCAGCAAACAACACCATTATCAACCAGTATGTGGCTGAGTTGAGGGACATCAAAGTCCAAGGCGACAGAGGCACCTTCCGTTACAACCTGCAACGCATCGGGCAACTGATGGCCTACGAGGTGAGCAAAACCTTGCATTATTCAGAGAAGACCATACAGACGCCCTTGGCCGAAGCCAAGGCTAACACACCCGACGACGAAGTCGTGCTAGCCACGGTGTTTCGCGCCGGTCTACCCTTCCACCAAGGCTTCCTCGACATCTTCGACCATGCAGGCAACGCCTTTGTGTCGGCATACCGCTATTATCTCGATGAGAAGCATGAGAGCGTGGGCATCAAAGTGGAATACCTGGCCGCCCCCGACCTGACTGACAAGACCCTCATCATCGCCGACCCGATGCTGGCCACGGGCGGCAGTCTCGAATTGGCCTACCAAGCCCTTTGCACCAAAGGCATACCGAAACAGCTCCATCTGTGTTGCGTCATTGCCGCACAAGCGGGCATCGACAACCTGATGAAACTGTTCAAGCCCCTTGACAACGTCACACTTTGGTGCGCTGCCATCGACCCCATCCTGAACGAGCACAAATACATTGTGCCCGGATTAGGCGACGCAGGGGATCTCGCTTATGGCGATAAGATTTAATGCTTATAGAAGCGGAAGTTATAACCTACTGTAACCAGTGGCCCATAACCGAAAACCTGGGCATTTGGTCCAAACATCATTTGCAGACCTCCGCCGAAATCCAGATCTTTATAGCTCGCTCCACCAACAATTGCATGTCTCCATATAGGATCTCTATTATACCTAAATGCTCCTACATGATAGTCGATCAAAGCTGACCATGGATTTTTGCCAGAAGTATAAACACGGACACCGCCATGAACCGTTCCAACTAAATCAACAGAAAAATTGTTGCCTGTTTTATTAAGGAGCAACAATGCACCTGGGCCTACAGATACTTGAACATAAGGACTAATCTGATAACCCACATTCGCAAAGAAACCACCATACATTTCGGGACGAACAAAGAAGCCTCTTCCACGAGTATAGTCTTGTGCCAAGGAAGGAATAGCCATCATAGCTATTGCCAGAACTAATAATAACTTTTTCATAAGGTTTAAAATTTAAGGTTAATAAATAGGAATATTAAATAACTATTCAAATTAAACTGCATTACTATAAGCTTCTTAGCCGTCAGCTATCAGCTTGGTAGCACCATGGCTGGCGGCTGACTGCTGACTGCCAAGATCTCTTGCCTTTTATGTAAACTAATATTGTTCAACTACTCATTAAGTCTATTTTTTATCGAGATAATCGACTACCGACTCCACCAAATTGTAGGCCCCGTCGTAAACGTCTTTCAATGTTGCATCGAGCATATAAGCGGGTGTGGTGAAGACCAGCAGTTCGTTGTCAGCACAAACGTCACCGTGTTCGGTCTGCACGTGGAAGGCACCCATTTTACGGATGTTTTCGGCATCAGGTGTGCCTTCGTTGCCCAAGGTGACGCACACGCCGGGCAATAGCTTGGCGAACATCACAGGGGCGATGCACATGCCACCGAGAGGTTTGCCAGCTTCACGCGTCTCGATGATGGCTCGGGCCACATCGGGTTGCACCTCCATGTCGGCACCTTTGTAGGCATAATCGCACAGGTTTTTGGCTACACCATAGCCACCGCTGAAGAAAAGGCCGTCGAAGTCGGTGGCTTTGTATTCCTCGATGGGCAAGATGCGACTGCGGGCCAAACGGGCAGCCTCAGTCAGGATGTTGCGTTCTTCCTTGACCTGTTTCTCTGTGAGATGGTCAATGACCTCAGTCTGCGGCCGATTGGGCGCAAAACATTGGTATTCACAATGGTGTTGCTCGATGGAGAGCAACAGGGTAATGGCCTCGTTGATTTCGCTACCATCCTTGCGGCCGCAGCCGGCTAAGATTACTGCAAATTTTTTCATGATATGTATATTTTATGATTACTTATTCCACTCAGGTTTCCGTTTCTCAAAAAACGCCTTCATGCCCTCCTGCCCAGCCTTTGAGATACGTTGGTTGGCAATGAGCACCGAAGTATTCATGAAGATGGGATTATAGCGGTCGGCAGTGCCATTCACCAATCTGAGCAGGTGCTTGCACTCAGCGATGGCATCGGGCGAGGCCTGCATGAAATGCTCAATGTACTTGCGTTCGGCATCGATCATCTCCGTTTCGTCGACAACCACATTTACCAAGCCGAAGGCTTTGGCCTCGTCGGCGGTGAAGCGACGACCTGTGAGCATGAACTCCTTGGCCGCTGTGTTGCCAATCTTGCTGACCACAAAAGGCGAGATAGTTGCAGGCGTGAGACCCAAGCGCACCTCAGTGAAGGCGAACTTCGTCTGACACTCGGCGATGACGATATCGGCGGCAGCAACGATGCCATTGGCCCCACCTATGCAAGCACCATGCACATCGACGATGACGGCCTTGTCGCAAAAATAGATAGTCTGAAACAGTTTGGAAAGCTTCTCGGCATCGGCTATGTTTTGGTTATAGCTGAAGCCTGCCATCTCCTTCATATAGGACAAGTCGGCGCCTGCACAAAAAGCGGGTCCATTGCCCTTCAGGATGATAACGCGGATGTCGTCGCGACTATTGAGCCAGTTGAAAACTTCAGTTAGTTCGCGTATCAGCGCGGCATTCAGCGCGTTGCGCACCTCGGGGCGGTCGAGGTTGATCCATGCCATGCTTTCGCCCAGTTGTACTTTTATCGTGGTGAATTCCATTTTCGTTAGTTGAGAGTTTAGAGTTTAGAGTCAGTTGAAAGTTGAAAGTTGAGAGTTGAAAGTTGAGAGAAGGAAGTTTAGAGATGCAATATTCGTGAAAAATTGTCAATCTGTCACAATCATTCCGTAAAAAATTCGTTTCTTTGCAGTCGGAATGGTTTTTGATGACCATTTCAGTGTCCCCCAAGGGATCACAAAACACAACACAATGGAAAACGATAACCTCAACAACGGACTCGACGGCCTCTTGGACATGTTCAAGAAACTCATTGAAGGGCAAGACCTTGACTCGATTCCAGGCATCAATGAAGAGCAAAAGGAACAGCTGAAGATGTTTCTCGAAGACTTTGATGAACTGAAGAACGACATGAAAATCGAGATATACAAACTCGACCCTTTCACCAAGCAGATGGTTGAGATGGTCATGGGACAGTTGAAGAACCTTCCCGGCAACATTCAGCTTACTGAGAATCAAACTGCTGCTTCAACTGAAACTCCTGTCAACAAAGAGAAGCAACTCATCGAGATTCCAGGCACGACAGAGAATTTGGAGGCTCATTTGGCAGCCATAGACGACCAGTTGCGGCAGCCCAATCTTTCAGAGGAAGAAATTAATCGTTTGCTCGATGAACGCACTGCTATTAGGGAGGAGTTGGGAGTTAAGAGTTAGGAGTTAGGAGTTGTCAGTTGTTCAGTTATTCAGTTGAAACATTAGTTTTTTTAATATGAAGAAAGTTTTATTTACACTTATTGCATTAGTCATTTCGGCGAGCGCATTCGCCCAACTCATTGCCAACAAGACCGACAAAAAAGTCACCTTTGGCCTCGACTTGTTCAGCGACTTACAACTTGCTCCCAGTGACAATTGGGATCCTCGTAGCTTCAACCAAGGCGTGAGCTTCGCCCTAACTTACAACTTCCCTTTGGGCGAAAGCTCCAAACACACTGTGAGCATCGGCTTGGGCCTGTCGTCACACAACTACTATTCCTACACGCGTATTCTGAATCCATACACCAACGGAGATTTTGAATACCAAAGCTACCGCGATGTGGAGAATTTCAAACGCTATAAGGTGAATCCAACATACGGCGAAGTGCCTTTGGAGTTGCGTTTCCGCATCAAGGACGCAGTGAAGATTGGCGTGGGCGTCAAAGTCGGACTGATGTTAGCCACAAAGACAAAATACGTGGGTCCCGACGGTGAAGACTACGCCTTGACTAACGAAAGTGGTGCCACGGTGCATGAAAAACAATGCTATATCAGCAATGTGGAGCGCATGGCCTATTCAGCCACTCTGCGCATAGGTTGGAGATGGGTGAGCGCCTTTGCCGCCTACCAAATCAGCCCCGTGTTTGAGGTGGGCCACAACGCCCCCACGTTCCATCCCCTGTCGGTAGGCTTGACATTTGCACCGTTCTAAGTATTTGGTATTTGCTTCGCAAAGAAATCTTTCAAAAATCGTGATCAGAATCTATAAAAATGAATTTTGAAAGGTTGCTTTACCAAAAGTGATTTTTGACAGATTTCTTGCCGCTAGGCAATCCCATAGCCTAAAAAGATGGAGTTGTCAAAATGGATCATCGAGGAAGCCAAACAAATGGGCTTCGACGCTTGCGGCATTGCCCAAGCGACGGCGTTGGAGGAAGAGTCGATGCATGTCGAACAGTGGCTCGAGAGCGACTGTGAGGGTGAAATGGGCTACCTGACCCGCAACAAGGAGAAGCGCTACGACCCGCGGCTCCTAGTGGAAGGCACAAAGTCCATTGTCACAGTACTTTACAACTATTATCCAAAAATACAAATCGGTGATGGCGAACATTTCAAAATCGCCAAATACGCCTATGGTGCCGACTACCACGATGTGTTGAAGCGCAAGCTACGACAACTACTGGAACGCATTGAGACACAGACAGGAAAAATGGATAGCGTACGCGTGTTCGTCGACTCGGCTCCCGTTTTAGACCGTGCCTGGGCAGTGCGCTGTGGCTTGGGATTCATAGGGAAGAACACCTTATTGATTCACCCCCCATTATCACTGACTGCGTCTCGCAGTCAAACACAAGAGAAAGAATCAACTGCGGGACGCAGTTTGCGACAATGTGGAGGTTCTTTTTTCTTCATCGGGCACTTGTTTCTGCCCATAGCACTCGCCGAAACCGGCCAAGAGCTCACCAACCGCTGCGGTCGCTGCACGAAATGCATCGATGCCTGCCCGACCCATGCTTTGGAAGCCCCTTTTCACATCGACGCGCGCAAGTGCATCTCCTACCTGACCATAGAATACAAAGGCAGCCTTATTGGAATTGACCCCAAGACTTTCAAAGGCTGGATGTACGGCTGCGACATCTGCCAGGATGTGTGTCCCTACAATCGTTTCGCCTTGCCCAATAAGGAGCAAGAGTTTCAGCCTTCGGAACGGCTCATGACCATGAGAGAAAAAGATTGGAAGAACCTATCGGAAGCTGACTTCGAGGCATTATTCAAGCGCTCCGCCATGCAACGCGCCGGATATGAGGGGCTGAAAAGGAATATTGAGTTTATCTCGAGTGGTGAACTGCGGGACGCAGTTCACGACAATGAATAGCTTTATCTCAAGGGAGAGTTGATGTTGTAGGTCAGCGTAATCTGCACCACCTTGTTGTAATACTGGTTAAAGAACCAACCAGGATTAGGCGAGAATCGGCAAGGCACCACTGAATACATGAAGCGGGCACCAAGCCCAAGATGGTCATTGAAAGCGACATGCACACCAGCATTGGCAGTAGCTGAGATTGGATTCCAACGCGAAGTGGTGACCTGATAATCGGCATCCGTATCCTCGGTGGCCCTCAGACGAACATCGGCACTAATACCCGCTTCCAAAGTAAGGAAATCCAAAGAACGTCCGCTCACGCGGAAATTGCCTAAGTTGTATTGCAGCATTATTGGAATCTCAGCATAATGTAGCCGTAAACTAAAGGATGGATAATAATATTCATTCACTTCCTTGTCGGACGAATGCGCGCCAAGCAGTGAGTATTTCAGTTCCATTTGGGCTGCAAAATAATCGTCCAAAGGCAAGTTGGCATATGCACCTGCAGTAAAGCCTAACTGATGAAAGCCATAATAACTGTCGCCATCCACCTGGCAAAAAGTGGGGCCTGCGATGAGACCGGCATTGAAGGATTGGGCTTTGGCTTTAAATGAGAAGAAGGATAAAAATCCTATAATCATTAGATAAATAATCTTTTTCATAATACTATAATCAGAAACGGGCCCTTCGACGGGCTCAGGGACCCAATTAATTACTCACTATAGGTTGCTTGATATTGATAATAACGGTCGAGGATTTCCTGCACGAAGCGGAAGGTCTCGGTGCCGCGCAGGTAACCCGCCTTGCAGCAAGTGTCGTTGTAATATTGTGGTTTCGACTTATTGAGGATGAAGAAGTCGACGTTATCGTCCCAAACGTCGGGGTATTTGCCGTATTTTTCCGCCAGTCGCTGGGCATCATACACATTGCCCAATCCCGCATTGTAGGCGGCCAACACAAACTTCACCCTTTCGGCGCTATCGGTCACTTTGTCTTCGAGACAACGGTTGAGATCGCTAAGGAGCTGGCCACCTGCATGGAGTTGCTCGGCGGGAGTGGCATCGTAGTCAATGCCATACTTCTCCATCACCACGGGCATGAGTTGCATGAGGCCGAAGGCGCCTTTCTCGCTTTCAAGATCGAGCTTGAAATGCGATTCCTCATAGATGAGCGATGCCAGCAGACGCCAATCCCATCCAATTTCCTTGGCAGTCTTTTTGATGATATCATCGAAGAAAGAGATATGGTCGCCTGACAGCTTCTTGGTAGAGAAGACATTGGCCTGGTTGACATATTTGGCTAAGATGCGGTTGAGATTACGCTGCTCAAAGCCGTCAATCCAGCTGTTAAGCTCGACGAGCAAGGAGGAGTCGCCGTCATGGTTGGCGATGGCCCAACACAAAGGTTGCTCGACACTGACAAATAGTTTCGTATCCAAACTCCGCAATCCAATAGAAGCCATACGTGCCACATACTCCTCAACAACTGTGTAATCAATGTATCCAGAGGCGACAGCTTTCACCAAATCAACGCTATTGAGACTGTCGCATTCCACGATGTAGATGGTGTCGCCAATTTGATCGGAGAGATGTTCCAAGAGTTTCACCTCATGGCTGCCTTGGGGCAGATGGATGGTCTTGCCTGCGAGGTCGACGGGGGAGCGCAGTAACTTGTTCTCCACCTCGTTGGCTGTCGACATCTGGTTCCAATCTTTAGGGAGGCGTTGCACCAACACGCTACGCTGTTTAAGGATGGGGTCAGAAAGCAGAAATCGACGTTTCATGTCCTTGTTCGATCCGACGCCAATGGCCACTATGTCGACCTTAGCTGAGTCGAGAAGCATGAAGCACGAGTCGAGGTTCTCATTGACCAGCATCTCTAATTCGATGCCTCGGTCTTTGCAGAAATCGCTCAAAAGCTCGTATTCAAAGCCCGATGGCGTTGCCTTTTCAGTGTTGTAATTGATGACTTCACAATTGGTCACAGCAAGCAATCGTCCATTTTCGAGCACATGTTGCATCACCGTCAAGGTGTCGCGAACCTCATGCTCATTCTCTTTGATTTCGGGTTCGTCGTGGCATGAAAAAAATGCCAAGCCAAGCGTCAACAATCCGAGGATAGAAAGTAATTTTATCTTCATTTCGTGCATCTTAGAGGCCGTAAAAGTAGTAAATTTTGTTATTTGCAAGAAAAAACATGGGGCGTTTTGCTAAATTATGTACTTTTGCAGCCTTATTTTTCTCACTTAGAATGGCCAAGAAAATACAAGATCCTGATTTTTGGTACTCGTTCTTGTTGCCTTATGTCAACTGGCACACACGACGCGCGTACAGCAGGTTTGAGGTGCACGGAAAGAAACGCATCCCAAAGGGTGGTGCCTTGATTTTTGGTGTTAACCACAGCAACACACTGATGGATGCCTTGGTATTGCTTTCGGCCGACAACATTAGGAAAGTGTTCATTGCGCGAGGCGACATCTTCAAGAATCCGGCTGTGGCCAAGATATTGAATTTCATGCGCATCCTGCCCATCTTCCGCATCCGCAACGGTGTGGCAGCCGTGCGCCAAAACGACGACTCGCTCAACAAGGCCGTCGACGTCATCCACGACCATGTCGACCTCTACCTCTTTCCCGAAGGCACCCACCGCACTAAGCATTCGCTAATGCGCATGGGTAAGGGACTTTTCCACATCGCTGTCGATGCCAACAAGCAGTTCGGCGACAAAAACCCCGTTTATATTATCCCCACGGCCATCGAATACGGCGATTACTTCCGTTTTCGCTCCACGGCGATGATCAACTTCGGTGAGCCCATCAACGTGACCGAATTCTTCAAGAACACCACCGAGGAAAACGAAGCCGCCAACATTAATCTGCTCAAAGACAAACTCCACGAAGAAATCTCCAAACTTTTCACCTATATTCCTGACAATGAAGACTATGACGCCATTTGGGAAATTGTGAAGATGAAAAATGAGAAACGTGCTGGAAGCCTTTACAAGAAGATGCTGCGCAACCGCGCTACGGTCGAGAAAGTGTTGAAATACAAGGAAGAAAAGCCCGAAGAAGCCAAGAAACTGTTTGAACGTGTCATGGAGTTCTCCAAACATCGCCTCAAAGAGAAAGTCTCGGTAATGTCGGTGGCTAAGAAACGCCCTATATTCAACTCACTGTGGATGTTTGCAACGCTCGTCCTTTTGTTGCCCTATTATTTGGCCTCGGCTGCAGTCAACTTACCTGTGTGGCTCACCACATGGATCATCCGCAGCCGACTGAAAGACCCGGCCTTCAGCAACACGGTCAGCTTTGGCGTCAGGTTTGTGCTCTTCCCCATCGTCTTTATCGCGGGCACCATCGTCATGTTCTGCAACCTGCCATGGTATTGGGCATTAGGCGGCACTGCGCTGCTCTTCTTCTCCTACTCTATGTTCGTCGATTACAACGAGTTGTTCCGCCGTTGGATTTCCGACGTGCGTTGGAGTCTTAAAAAACACTTACGAGACGAATTTAAATCACTAAACCTTAACAACTTATTCTAATGTCACAACGTTGGATTATTCCCGATATTCATGGTTGCGCAAAAACCTTGAAGGTACTCCTTGAAAACATGCTCAAGGTGACAAAAAACGACCAAATCTACTTCTTGGGCGACTATATCGATCGCGGTCCTGACGGTAAAGGCGTCATTGACTACCTAATGCATCTGCAGAAAGAAGAATACAACGTACTTCTCCTTAAAGGCAACCACGAGGACATGTGCGTGAAGGCTTTTACCGCCGACCAAAAGAAGAAATTCTTTGGCGGCAAGCATCCAGAGCAAAAAGAATGGGAAGCCGTAGGTGCCAAGGCCACCTTAGAGAGTTTCGGGGTAAAACATCCGCGCGAAATTCCGCAATTGTATATTGATTGGATGAACGCCTGTCTGCCCTACGTGGAACTGGAAGAATACATCCTCGTACATGCTGGCATGAACTTCAACATTGCCGACCCGTTTGAAGACACAAGAAGCATGATGTGGACACGTAAATTTAAGGTTGACTTTAACAAGTCGCATGGTAAGAAGATTATCCATGGCCATATCCCCGTTGACTATAGTTTCATGAACATGGTCATTGAGCAAAACGAAAATTATGATTTCATCGCCTTGGATAACGGCGTCTTCGTGACTGACAAACCCGGACTAGGTAATTTGACTGCCTTCAATCCTGACACGAAACAAATTGTGGCGCAGTCGAATATGGATATGTAAGGACGGTTTTTTTTGAACACGGATTTTCACGGAAATATGGTAGAGGCGGTGCATGCACCGCCTCTACAGATTAGCGTGTTCCGACGACGATTGCATTTTTGAATTGTTTAACCTTGCCATCGAAATTGAAGACCTCGGTCACGGCGACATAGACGCCAATGGGGACCTTGTTGCCGTTGTTGTCAAGGCCGTTCCAAAGGACGCTGCCCTCCTGCCCCACCAGCTCGCCTTTGGCCAAGTGACGGATTAATTGTCCTGCCACATTGAAGATGTAGATGTTCATTGTATAGCCCGCCTCATCGAAATGGTAGTTGATGAAACAGGCGTCGTCGAAGCCGTCACCGTCGGGCGAGAAGATGTCGGGGCTGATGGAAATCTCATCGTTAGAAGGCTCGGCGCTCTGCATCATCGAGTTCTCGTAGCCTGGCGTACCGAAATGCACGCTTTCGGTGGCGGAATGCCAGTTGTTGGCATCCATGGAAGGCTGGTCGAAGGCGACGCGTTCCAAAGAAACGCCCTTCGTGACCTTGAGCAATGAATAGTGCATCTTCTCGGAGAATGTCATCTGGTCAACCACTGTGCCGTCCTTGCCCAACAAGATGGCCGTACCGCCTGCGTTGGCATAGCTCGGGAAGGATGCCATTTGCACGAAGTTGTCCGTCGGGCAGTCGTATTGTTGGCCTACAATTTCGCTGTTGGTGGAAAGCAAAACATAACTTTTGGGCAGGAACAGACGGCTGTCAGCCGTGATTTCCTTCAAGGTCGTATCGGCAGGATTGGGAAAGCTCTCCTTGATGACGCCGAGCATCAGAGCGCTGAGGTCGAAGGTCTTGTCAGTGTTGTTGTAAAGTTCCACATAGTCCACGCCTGGTGAAATGGGATCGAAGAGGATTTCATTAATGAGGATTTCGCCTTCGGCGATGTTGTTCGGGATGCCGAACTGCACGCGGGTGTCAGCTTCAATGGTCGTACCCACGCAGTTGGTCACACCATTAATAACCAATGTATAGACCAAACCTTGCTCGAATCCACGGTCGAATTGGAGCTCCACGTAGGTGCCATCCATGGGATTAATGACCGTCTGCTGGGGATGCTCATTCGTCTCTTCCACAAGGAAGTGTTGCGTTTCAAGAAGGTCGGCAGCATTCATCTGTTGGTCGAACCACAATTGGACGATTTGGTTGCCGAACATGCTCACGCGCTCCACTTTGGGTGCCACATTGTTCTCGCCATTCACCGAATTAATGCGGCCTGGCGTGCCACCCGAGGCATCCATGGAGGCTGTCCAATTGGAGGCACCTGCGCAAGGGTTCAGCGGGTCGATTTGCTCTACCGACCAGCCTCCGTTGGCCTTGTCGGAGTCGTGATACCAAGTGTTGCTGAAGTTGATGCGAGAAATCAAAATGCCAGCTTTGCTGTAGAGGTACATCGCCGAGGAGCTATTGCCCACCGAAAAAGAGCTGAAGCCGATGCAGTCGCCATATTGGCGCAGTTCGGAAACGGCATCGTTGTGGCAAAGGATGACATAGCCATGCGGGGCGAATACAAAGTTGCCAAAGGTATTGTCGTTTGAGCCAATTTGTATCTGCCAGTCTTTCAAGTCGATGCCAAACTCAGTGGTGTTGTAGAGCTCCACATACTCCCATTCGGGCAAACCCACCACGGGATTCGGATCCGCCATAATCTCGTTGATGACAATATCGTATTCCGAGGCTTCGTAGATGGAAAAGGCCAGGGTTGTCGGCTCCATCATATTGTTCCATAGGTCTTTGATGCCGCTGACGGTCAGTGTGTAATTAATACCGTTGCCGATTTCGCGTTCGAACTCCAAGACCACTTGAGCTAGATTGATGCCGAAGCTGACCGACACCGGACTACCCAAGCCATTATCCACCGAATAATTGGATGTGTTGAGTGCTGTCGTCTCATTCAGCGCTTCATTGAAGGAGAGTTGCAGATGCATCACATCCAACACCTCGCAAGTCAGGAGTTGGGGTGGTTCGTGGTCGACGATGCGAGGACCGACATAGATATTGTCGAAATAGATTTTCGTGGCGTTGCTGGATGTGAACTTGGACCAAAAGCCGAAGTAGCCGCCACGACCGTAAGTGTCGTCCGCCCCTTGTGCCTCAATGAGATAAATACCCGAATTGTCGTAGCATGTCTGAATCATCCAATTGCCTTCGCGATCGCAGGTGACTTTGACGGAGACTGCGAACGATGCCGCGATGGCGCCTTCCGTGCCGCGACAGATTTGCTGTTGTCCGTCGGCATCCTTTCGGAATAAGGTGATGGCATCGTTGCTGCCGCCTTCGCCGAAGCGGAGGAAATAGCCTTGTGTAACTTGCGACAGGTCGGTGTTATCGGCACTGAGCCAAACGTCGGAATAGTTGTTGCCAGATGGTGCAAAGGCTTCCCGAATCCAAAACTGCCATTCCATCGTCTCGTACTCCGTGATGGACAAGGAAAGGTAGGCTGTGCCCTCACCTTCCGCGTTGAGTTGTAATTGTTTGCTGTTGTTCACCATATATTGCTCCGTCGTCCCCGACCAAGTGGGGTTTTGGGTGAAGTCGCCGTCGGAGAAGTCGTCGGTGACTTGGGCGAAGAGAGACAAAGGCAGCAAAAGCAGCAGTAAGAGTATCTTTTTCATGGCATTAGCAATTTAGGAGAGGACAAAGATAGGAGTTTTTGTGGATTGTGACAAAAAAACAATCGAAATGTTCGCTGTTATACAAAAAAGCGTTACGCAAATTTGTATAATTGAATAATTCTTGTTATTTTTGCAGCCTAAATTGTGCAAAAATGAGAAATCCGTTCCTGACATACGGCTATAATGGGCCTGAGTATTTTTGTGACAGAGAGGAAGAGACCAAGCGTTTGACATCATTGTTGGTGAATGGCAACCATGTTGCCTTGATGTCACCAAGAAGAATGGGAAAGACCGGACTGATACGTCATTGCTTTGCCCAACAAGAACTCAAGGATTATTATCTATTTGTAGTCGACATCTATGCCACAAAATCTCTTGCCGAATTGATTTATGAATTGGGCCGTTCCATTCTTACGGTACTAAAATCGAAAGAGCGGAAAGCATGGGAGCGTTTTGTGCGTATAGCAGGCTCTTTACGAACGGGTATTTCACTTGATGCTTTTGGGCAACCGAGTTGGAATCTGGAATTGGGTGATATCCAAACGCCGAAAACTTCGCTTGACGAGATATTTCAATATCTAAATTCGGCAGACAAACCTTGCATAGTGGCTATTGATGAGTTCCAGACAATTATGGATTATCCAGAACAAAACGTAGAGGCTCTTTTGCGAACCTATATCCAAGACTGCAATAATGCATGGTTCGTGTTCTCTGGCTCCAAGCGCCATATGATGGGCGAGATGTTTTCGTCACCTGCCAGGCCTTTCTACCAAAGCGCATCCACTATGTCGCTCAAGCCAATACCACTTGACTCGTATTCCAAGTTTATCACCTACCATTTCGAGCAGGGCGGATTGCAAATTGTCCCAGAGGCCATCCAGTATATCTACGAGAAATTCGAGGGCACCACATGGTATATCCAGAAAATATGTAATGAGCTTTATGCGATAGCTGAACCTAACAAGCTTTGTACCATCAAGGAAGTTGAGATGGCTATCAACCAAGCCATTGACGAGAAAGACGACACCTATCAGGATCTGCTGGCACGACTTTCAGCAAGGCAAAAGGCCCTGCTTATAGCATTGGCGCATTCGGGAAAGAACGTCCAACCCACAAGCGGAGAGTTCATTAAAAAGTATCATCTCACGTCAGCTAGTTCAGTCCAAAGAAGCCTGAATGCCTTGCAGGAAAAAGACATCGTTACAAACAGCGAAGGGAGATATTTTATCTATGATTATTTCCTTTATTATTGGCTGAATAAAAAATAGGAAACTGAGAGGCGTCCCGAAGTTTGAACCACTGATAAGTGAGGTTAAGGTGGTTTTCGTTATGCATACCTAGTGTTATCTGGATTACGAAGTGGGGCAATAAATATTTCCGTTGATCGTTGAAAGTATTAGAAATTAAATTGTAAACAACCAAATAATAATCATAATGAGAGTTTGCAAATTTGTTTTATTCTTCTTGGCTGCTTTAATTATCGCTTCCTGCAGCCGAATCGATGAAGTTGACATCAACAGTTTCAATCAGCCGGATGGCGAGGTCTTAAACGGCACCGTCGCCGTGTTTGGCAATGTGACTACCGAGATGCGCCAGCACCGCGTCACCATTTCACCTGTGCATCAATGGGGCGACAACCAAGCTGTTTTGCCTGAAATCAACCGCGTTTTCGTGCTTTGCGGCAACGACACGATTCCTTATATGGAAAAGGCAGTTGACCGTAGCAGCATGGTTTTCGTTTCGGAGCAACCCTTCAAAGGAGAGGCGGGCAAGACCTACAAACTCATCATCGAGACGCCAACGGGCGACATCACGGCCGAGGACTATCTGACACCTTTGGGCAACACGGATTACCTCCCAATTATCAAGGACCATACAAAAGTGAGGAGTTATCAGATGCAATCGGGCAAGATGGCGCATGAATTCCAGTTTGACAAACACATCTACACTGTCGGAGAACAGCCTGTTATTTGCGGCCTGACCTTCCGTCAGCCGGAGGATTTCCCCATCGACAGCATCGAATGCGTTTCGTTCGTCCATAACGATATGTCGCTCTCGGCACTGTTTACTGCCAGATTGTTTTGGTATTCCTATCATGTCACGGAAGATCATCTCGACCAAAGCGAGACTTTCATCACTTGTTCGGTCTCGCCCGAATTCTACACATTCCTGTTGGATGTCTTCAACGAAGACGACTGGAGCCTGGGCCTGTTCGCCACCATCTCGGGCAACGTGCGAGGCAATGTCAAGAACGGCTACGGCTATTTCTTCGCCTCCGACGTGCAACGCCAACCTTTTACTTACCACGAAATCTACGACGCCATCACCCCC